>JAJPZM010000398.1 GCA_021204335.1 Parabacteroides sp.
AATGAATTGGCCGCATAACAAAAAAGAAGGCATCCTTTTAGGACACCTTCTTAGTTTGTTACCAGGCTTACAGCCTTCAAGACAAGAATACTTAATACATATCAATATGAAACAACAACAATTACCTACCACTCAGGTGGTTGCCGCCCAGCCAGCGGCAGTAGAAATGGAACTGGCAGTTATTATGGCGGTGATCGTGCAGAGCACTGCGATTACCGATGTGGCGCAACGGCTGCTGCCGGATATGTTTACCGATGGCGACTATCGCCTGGTCTACCGCGCCATGACGGCGCTCTACGACCGCGAGGCGGACATCGACATGCTGAGTATCGAAAACGAAATGCGCACACTCGAACCGGAGCAGGCGGAGCGGTTGGGCGGGCTGTCGTTCATCGCCGACCAGATGCTGACGGTGCGCAACGCGGCGCATATCAAGACCTATGCCGCCGCGGTGGTGCGCTGCTGGGTGCTCCGCCGGATGTGTGCCGACATGAAGGAGTATATCGTGAAGGCCAACGAGCCGGGTGTCGATGTAGTGTCGTTGCTGGGCACGATCCACAAGGGGATGCAGAAGCTCGAAGAGTGTTTCGCCGTCAGCAGCACCACGCGGGCGGCGGGCGAGGTGAGCCGGCAGGTGCTCGCCCAGATCTACCGTGAGCAGGAGTTGCAGGCGGCAGGCGAGGCGCAGCAGCTGAGCACCGGCATCGACGAGTTCGACCGTTGCCTGGGTGGGCTCTACCGGGGCGAGCAGCTGGTGCTGGCGGGATGTCCTTCGATGGGCAAGACGGCGCTGGCACTCCATATCGCCCTCGGGGCGGCACGCCAGGGCAAGCGGGTGTGTTTTTTCAGCCTCGAAATGACCGAGCGGCAGCTGGTGAGCCGCCTGCTCTCAATGCTGAGCGGCGTGGAGCCCGACAAGCTACGTTTCAAGCAGTTGGCGCCGGGCGACCGGGCAAAGCTGGACGACGCCGCCGGCGAACTGGAGCGGCTGCCACTCTACCTGAATTATTGCAGCGGTTGTTCGTTCGAGGAGATTCGTGCCAAGACGATGGCGTTGCACCGTCGCCTGCCGCTCGACCTGGTGCTGGTGGATTACCTGAACCTGGTGCAGGTGGCGCCTTCGGGGCGTGGCGACGTGAAGGACACGATGGATCTGGCGCTGGGCGACGTGTGCCGCCGGCTGAAGAACCTGGCGATGGAGGCGGATGTGGCGGGCATCGTGCTGGCGCAGCTCAACCGCAACTGCGAGGCGCGCACCGACCATGTCCCTGTCATGAGCGACCTGCGCAACTCGGGCGAGATCGAGCAGATAGCCGACAGCATCGCCTTCGTCTACCGCCCGGAGCAGTACCGCGAGTACTACGACAAGCAAACGAACGAAAACATGCGCGGCGTCGGCCAGCTCTTCATCGCCAAGAACCGCAACGGGGCGACTGGGGAGATACGGTTTCGGTATAATAACAGTTTGACGCGGATTTATCCGTATAAGAAGGGATAATGAACTAGTGACAGCTATTTATCAACTTTTCGAGAGAGTCGAGAAATTCTCGGGTAGGCTCAATATACCGTTCTACATCGTCGGTTGTCAGGTCATAAAGATCGTCATAATCGCCGGACTGTCTCATTTCAAACAGTTTGGAGAAAAGACGTCCCTGCTCTCTGGTGAGTGGTCCGTTTGCTACATAATGCAAGCCGACAAGGTGTATGACGCCTTTATGGGTATGAGAATAATAGCCATTCTTTATCAGAAGTGCCGACGCCATATAATAGCAGGCATAATATAAACGGTTTGCTATTATATTCCAATGATTGAGCGGTCGTATATCTTCCACTTCCATCAGGCAATTATGTGCTTTTTGAATGCGATAGATTACAATCGCTTCCCTTTCGTCGTCAGTCAGCGTCATAATACGATTCCTTCTTTCTCTATGTTTTTATAAAATGGAGTGAAGCTGCGTTTCAGCCAGTCGTTGAGAGTGTAGAGTTTGGGGCTGATCATTTCGTTGATCTTCCAACCCAGTTCGTACAGAGGATAGGAAATACGGTCGAAATCGTCCGGGTCCAGTTTATTCTTATCGACTAAGATAAGAATATCCCAATCGGAGTCTGAACGGGCGTCATTCCTGGCCCGCGAACCGAAAAGAATGACTTTGGCACCGGGAGCCACTTGTTGAAGCGTTTCCTTTATTTTGCCTATCACAAGTTCTTTCGTATTTTTCATCCGGATAGATGTTTACATATTTATGTGCAAATATAAGCAATTAATTATGAATATCCAACAACTCAAAGCAGCCAACCCGATAGAGACGATGGCTGCACGTTATGCCACGCTGCATCGCGCAGGGGCGAATTATAAGATGCTTTGTCCGTTTCACGACGATCATCATCCTTCCCTCTCGCTGCATGTGGGGGGGGACAGTATTTCAAATGCCATGCCTACGGAGCCGGAGGCGATGTGATCGGGCTGGTGATGGGGCTGGAAAATTACTCGTTTGCCGAGGCGGTGGAGAAGCTGGGGCAGAAAACAACGATGACTGTAACACACCCCCTGCCCCCTCTAGAGAGACTGTGTAAAAACATCTCTCAAAAAGATC
>JAJPZM010000065.1 GCA_021204335.1 Parabacteroides sp.
GTGTCCGAATGTACGTTATATCGGAATGTGTTGTTCGCTTTACTCGCCGGAGAGTGCGAATGTCGATATTCGCTATGCGAATGAGCGCGGGATAGTTGTCACTGGCATACGAGATTATGGCGACGAAGGGGTAGTGGAGTATGTTATTAGTGAGCTGGTGCGTTGCCTGCACGGTTTTGGTCAGGAAGCGTGGAATGGAATTCCTCGCGAGATTACTGGTATGAAAGTTGGTATTGTGGGACTTGGGAAGTCTGGTGGCATGATAGCGGATGCTTTGAAGTTCTTTGGGGCTGACGTCGCCTATTTTGCCCGGAGCGAAAAGGAGGCAGCCCGTAAGAAAGGTTATCAGTTCCTGCCGCTTGGCGAACTGTTGTCGCGGAGCGAAGCTGTTTTCTGTTGTCTGAATAAAAACACAGTCCTGTTGCATGATGCAGAATTTGAACGACTGGGTAACCGGAAGCTTCTGTTTAACACAGGTTTATCACCGGCTTGGGACGAGGCCCCCTTCATGAAGTGGCTCGAAGGTGATAACCTTTGCTTCTGCGATACTGCCGGCGCTTTGGGAGCCGAGCATTTGCTGAGCCATCCTCATGTACGTTGCATGCAGGTATCGACCGGCATGACTTGCCAGGCTTTAGACCGTTTGAGTGAAAAAGTTTTGGCAAATCTTGCTTCTACAAATTTCTGATCACCTTGCAGGGATTCCCGACTGCCAGGCTGTTGGAAGGTATTGACCGGGTGACCACACTTCCGGCACCGATTACGCAGTTATCGCCAATCGTAATGCCGGGTAACACGATCACTCCACCGCCAATCCAGACATCGTTTCCTATTGTGATAGGCAGCGCTTTTGTGCGGAAGAATAGTTCTCCCGACTTTTCATCCCAGTTTTCTACGAATCTCTCGGATGCACTTACCGGGTGGGTGGCCGTGTATAGTTGTACGTTAGGGGCTATCAAGACGTTATTTCCTATTGTTATATAATTGTCGTCAAGAAATGTACAGTTCATGTTGATAATCACTTTGTCCCCGATAAAGATATGTTTACCACATTCGCAGTGAAAGTTCATATCTACACTCGAATGTTTCCCGACACGACCGAACATCTGATGTAGCAAGGCTGTCCTTGCTTCATTGTCGGAGATGTCGGTCGAATTAAATTCTGCGAGCAATCGCTTGTTACGAACGATCATATCTAACGCTTCTTTGTCCAAGCGGTTACAATATTCTCCTGACAGGAATTTCTGATAGTTGGTTTCCATAATGTCGCTATTAATATCTAGGAATATCCTTTATCTCATTGTAATAGTTTTCGATGCCGATTTTCCGTATCTTCTCGTTAATGGAGATGAAACGTTTGTACAAATGTTCATCGAACCCGGTCTGTGAACAGGGGAACGAGTCGCACTGATAGCAAAAGTCAACCCCTTTCTCCCGGTAACAATCCTTGACTTGGCAACTTTTAAACAAAGCGCAAGCCTGTTCACGGCAGCCGTTGCATTTGGCTTCCGAGAAATAATGCAGCATACTTTTAAAGGCCTGGTAGTTTTCAAAGACAGGCTCGTCGAGTAGGGTGACGAAACGTTGAGCGTAAACATTGAAGTTATCCAGACTTTTGGCCAATTCGCTGCTGTGCTTCTGTATATTACCACCGTTGAAGGCGAAGCATCCCCCACAATGCAGACCGCAGGGAGCGATATTTTTCTTTATGATCTTGTTCGGTTCCATAAATATCTATTTTAGTCCTTTCTTGAAAAGTATCATACTCAAAGCATCCTTCACCTGTTCTTTTTCGGTGATGAGTACGGACATAGGGATTAATTTCCTACTAGGTTTTGTCTGATAAAATTCCTCTTTAATGCTTTCCTTGATTTCTAGGTCGGCGATACGTTCCAGATGTTTTTCCGTGAAGTAAGAAGTAATTCTGAAAGAACCTTGGTAGACGATCAGCCAGGCGAGGTTTTTTTCTTTGACAATACTTTGCATAACCAGGCTTTCCCATCATTATAGTAATTCCACTCGAGTGCCAGGCCAGAGGCTGCAGCTGATGCACAAAACTCTTCGAAAGCCGGGTAACTGGTTTCCAGAACATCGGCGAGAATTTCATTTGTGGGGAAAACGTTTTTGTCTTTTAAAATCAGAGGTTCCATGATGTAATGTATTTCGGTATATAAAGTGAAGGAAATAATATGTATAAATCAAAGAGTCAATATCTTCTCTCCGTTCTTTAGATGTCTGGTCAGCGGAATTCCCATATATCTAACGGTGACCCCCAGTTTCTCAATGATTGGTTTTACTCCGAATCTTTCACAACAATCCTGGCAGGCTTCGACGGTGACGCCTGCCTGAAGCATTTCCAGGATTTCCGTTTGCACTTGTGTGTCATGGGCGGCGAGTTTTACGGAGGCTCCCCAAAGGATCATATTCACTTCTTTCCACCAATCTTTCTTTTTAGAGTTGAGGGTGTACATGGATAACATATTGAATATGGTATCTTTGTTATCGGTTGTCCAGAGGATATTTAATTTGTCGTTCATGATATATATGATTGTTGTTGTTTACAAAAGTATAAAAAGTCGATAAGCAGCCAATTC
>JAJPZM010000263.1 GCA_021204335.1 Parabacteroides sp.
AACATTCATATGATGTTCAATAAATCAACGGACATCATGCGGATAATCATTAAAGGGAATGATCGGAGAACCTGTCGGAAAACCATTGATCGACTATCTGAATGAGAGAAGCGATGTTAAATTCACCGGCATAAAAGTGCTCAATGATACGGTAGCCAGCTTGTTTGCCGGCCTTACCGATAGCAGTTACGATGCGTATATCGGTTTGATCGTCGGAACCGGAACGAATATGGCGACTTTTATCCCGGCAGAAAAAATAACGAAATTGCCTCCGTCCTGTCAGGCGAAAGGGCTTATCCCGGTCAATTTGGAATCGGGTAATTTCAATCCTCCTTTCCTGACCACTGTCGACGATACGGTCGATGCCTGTTCCGACAGCCGCGGAAACCAGCGTTTTGAAAAAGCAGTCTCGGGTATGTATCTGGGAGAAATTCTGAAATCGGTTTTCCCGTTGGATGAGTTCGAAGAGAAGTTCGATGCGCAGAAGCTGACTACTATTATGAACTATCCCGATATCCATAAAGAGAAATATGTAGAAGTGGCCCACTGGATCTATAACCGCTCGGCACAGTTGGTTGCCGCCTCGCTTGCCGGTCTTATCCGGTTGCTCGTTTCCTATAATAAAGAGACTAAAAGGATATGCCTCGTTGCCGAAGGCAGCCTCTTCTGGAGCCGGAACAGGAAAGACAAAGATTATAATATTCTTGTAATGGAAAAGTTGCGGGAACTGCTGGATGAATTCGGCTTGGGAGATGTCGAAGTTCATATCGACAAGATGGATAATGCCAACTTGGTTGGGACGGCTATTGCGGCATTATCTCACGGTTCTTAAACATTCACTTAAGTGCATAAGCCCTTTTCCCATAAATGAAAGAGACGTGAGAACCGTAATGAAAAAAAAGTTATAGTTTTGTCAACCGTTATAAATTAACTAATTTTGCGAAATTAAAAAAGACAGCTTACAAAATAATCACAGAAAATGAAAGACACACACAAATACGGCTGGTTAGCCTTTATTCCGGCAGGGATTGCTTGTTTTTATTTTTTCCTGCATACTTGCCCCTATCATTTGCTTCATAAAGAGCAGACGACGCTTTTTGTTTATGCCGCAGAAACTTTATCGTCCTATCTGGATAAACCCGCCGTATTATCGTGTCTTGCGGGGGATTACCTTACCCAATTTTTCCGTACTCCGGTTACGGCTTCCGCCCTGATGGGAGGTATGATGCTTTTGACCGGATTGGTTTATTATGCCGTATTTCGTAAATGGATGAACGCCTGGTTAGCTATTCTACCGGCATTTATCATCATCTTTTGGGAGACGATGCGCTCTTGCGGATTACTTTATCCTTTGTCCTCCTCCGTCTCTCTGATCGGGGGTGGAGGGCTATATCTTATATATGATCTCATAAAAAATAAATACCTGCGCATCGGTGCCGGATTTGTCGGAATTATTTTGGGATACTGGCTGTTTGGATACGGAGTTTTTATCTTTCTAATCTTCCTGTTGTTATCTTCAATAAAAAGCAGGAAAGATATACTGTGGACTTGCCTGGCGGTGCTCGCAACAATTGCCATACCGGGTATATTCAGCAGAAACTACCTGCTCACTTACAGCCAGGCATGCCAATACCCTGCCACTTCCTGGTGGGATACCCCCCCCAACCCTTTATTCGAGAGGTTGACAGGACTGGATATTGAGGCAGAAGCCGGACATTGGGAAAAAGTGCGTAAACTTTCCTTTCCCGACGAACGCATCAGCGCTTGCAGTTATTATTACAACCTGGCCAATGCAGCTGAAAACAAACTACCCGATGGATTGATGAATTATTACCAACCGGGAGCAGAAGGATTGTTCATGCCTATAAGTTCCGCTTCATCTTACCTTTCCGCCCTGTTTGCAAACGAAGTGTGGTTTCGGTTGGACGACATGACGATGGCGGAACATGCAACCATACTGGGGATGATCTTCTCGCCCAACCACACAGGCAGCCGCATGGTAAAACGAATGGCTGAAATCAACCTCATAAACGGCGACAACGAGGCCGCCATGAAATACCTGCGCATCCTGTCGAAAACAAGATTTTACAGCCAATGGGCCAAAGACAGAATCCCCGGAAAAGAAAGTGAGCCCGTTAAACAATGGCTGAAAGAGAAAAGAGCCTTTATCCCCCAATCCGACACAATACGCACCTCCACTGTCGATGTGGTCAAATCGCTGCGTCTCCTGCTTAAGAGTAATCCGGACAACCGGATGGCACGCGACTACCTGCTTTGCCTTCACCTGTTGGCCAAAAACTTGACGGCTTTCATGGAAGACTACGTTGCCGAACCGGGAAAAGCTCCCAAACGATTATATGCCGAAGCCCTGATGATCAACCTAGTACGCCGCCAAGCTACCGGCGACGAAATCCGGGAAACGGTTATCGAACCAACCGTCGTAAAGGATTTCAAGGAATATAGCCGGCTACACCGGCAATCAAAAGGGAATCCGCAGGCATTGGTCGGTAAATTCGGGAATATGATTATCCGCATGATGTCCGTTGATTTATTGAACATCATATGAATGTTTT
>JAJPZM010000244.1 GCA_021204335.1 Parabacteroides sp.
ATACATAAAATATATCTATCGCTTATCTCTTGTCCTTTAAATTCCTTTGGTTAATTTTGTCACAGCAAATAGTAATGATTATATACTAATAGTTATACAACCAATAAAATTTTACGAAGATGAAAAAGAAATGGATCTGCACAGTATGTGGTTATGTTCATGAAGGTGACGAAGCTCCTGAATTCTGTCCGCAATGTAAACAACCGAAAAGCAAGTTCAAAGAACTGGTAGAAACAACCGGCGCATTACAGTTTGTTGACGAACATGTATTAGGCGTAGCAAAGGGAGTTGACCCTGTTATCCTGGAAGGATTGAACGCCCATTTCATGGGAGAATGTACCGAAGTAGGTATGTATTTGGCTATGAGCCGTCAGGCAGACCGCGAAGGATATCCCGAAGTGGCAGAAGCATTCAAGCGTTATGCATGGGAAGAAGCAGAACACGCTGCTAAGTTCGCTGAACTGCTGGGTGATGTAGTTTGGGATACAAAGACTAACCTGAAAAAACGTATGGAAGCTGAAGCCGGTGCTTGCGAAGACAAAAAACGTATTGCAACATTGGCAAAACAGCAGAATCTGGATGCTATCCACGACACCGTACACGAAATGTGTAAAGACGAAGCTCGTCATGGCAAAGGATTCGAAGGTTTATATAACCGTTATTTTAAATAATAGCGATAAATTTGTTAGCAAAATTGAGAAGGGAGTGTCAGAACAGGCAACTCCTTTTTTTTAGTACTATAGTGTCAGACTATGTAGTACTATAATGCTAACATATCCGACACTATAGTGCTATGGGTATTAACACCATAGTGTTGGAATAACTATTACTTGCAGAAAAAAATACCTTTCAGAGGATAACGATACCGATTTTTTCATACATTTGCACCCGTCAACGACTAGGAAAGCTGCCGGAGTGGTCGATCGGGCCGCACTCGAAATGCGGTGTACGGGTAACTGTACCGGGGGTTCGAATCCCTCGCTTTCCGCTGTATTAAGTAATAAATGAAAAAAGGTCCCGCAGTGATTGCGCGATCTTTTTTGTTTATAGCATGCTATAATCATCCCCGCAAATACAAATATCGTCTATCTCCCATACAATCCTTCTACAGAAATGGATTTCCCTGCCATCTTCGGTTAACAGTAAGCATTACCTTTGTTCCAATCGAAATTTAATACGTGTCAAAAGATGAAGAATAAATTGGTATTAACCTTTCTGTTGGCAGCCGGGGTGGTTAGTGGAAGCTTGGCTTGCGAACATTGCGCAAATCTGGTACAGGTGAAAAATGTCGTTCCTGCCAAGGTGAATTATTTCTCTTTAAAAGATGTGCGGTTACTCGACAGTCCGTTCAAGCATGCTATGGAGTTGAATAACGAGTGGATGATGGAGCTGGATATGGACCGCCTGCTCTCCAATTTCCGGAAGAATGCCGGGCTGGTTCCCAAAGCGGAGTCGTACGGAAGCTGGGAAGCGATGGGGATAGCCGGGCATACGCTCGGTCATTACCTGACTGCTCTTTCCCAGCAATATGCTTCCACCGGCGATGAGGAATGCAAACGCCGCGTGGACTATATCGTCAGCGAACTGGATTCCTGCCAGGCGAATTTCGTCAACGGCTTTATCGGCGGTATGCCGGGCGGCGACAAAGTATTCAAGGAAGTGAAAAAAGGAATCATCCGCTCCAAGGGCTTCGACCTGAATGGCATCTGGGTGCCCTGGTACAACGAGCATAAAACGATGATGGGGCTGAACGATGCGTATCTGCTGGCCGGTAACGAGACGGCAAAAAAGGTGCTTGTCAACCTGTCCGATTATCTTGTCGATGTGATTGCCGGACTCAGCAAAGAGCAGATGCAGGAAATGCTGAACTGCGAATACGGGGGGATGAATGAGGCCTTCGCCCAGGTCTACGCCCTGACCGGTGATAAGAAATATCTGGATGCTTCGTACGCGTTCTATCAGGATAAGTTGCAGGATAAACTGGCTGAGGGCGTCGACGTTTTGCCGGGCCTGCATTCAAATACGCAAATCCCGAAGATTATCGGCAGTGCCCGCCAATATGAACTGACCGGCAACGAGCGGGACGAACAGATTGCCCGATTCTTCTGGCAGACGGTCGTTCATTCGCACTCGTATGCCAATGGCGGCAACAGTATGGGCGAATATCTTTCCACCCCGAAGAAACTAACGACCGGCTGGCTACGACTACCTGCGAGACCTGCAACACCTATAATATGCTGAAACTAAGCCAGCACCTTTATCAGTGGACGGACGACCCGCAGTGTCTCGACTATTACGAGTGGGCTTTATACAATCATATCCTTGCCTCGCAGCATCCGGAAGATGCCCGTACCTGCTATTTCGTTTCGCTCGGAATGGGTACGCGTAAGAACTTCTACAGCAAGGATAACAACTTTACCTGCTGTATGGGCAGCGGCTTTGAGAACCATTCCAAATACGGTGGCGCGATATACAGTTATACGACCGATAAGAATGATCTGAATATCAACCTCTATATCCCGTCTACCTTATCGTGGAAAGAACGGAATATCCGTTTGCGGATGGAAACGACCTACCCGCAGGACGGCAAGGTGGCTATCCGCCTGGGAGAATGCCCGGCACAACAGATGGAGATCAACTTGCGTTATCCGGCGTGGGCGACACAAGGCGTTACCCTGAAGGTGAACGGCTCGAAACAGACTGTTTCTGCCAAGCCGGGCGAGTTTATCACTATTTCCCGTAAGTGGAAGAAGGGCGACCGGATAGAAGTCGATTTCCCGATGTCGCTTTATACGGAGTCGATGCCAGACAATGCCGACCGCCGCGCCGTCTTTTATGGCCCCTCTCTGCTGGCGGGAACCTTCGGGCCGCAGGAACGGAAGATTGGCGACGTCCCAGTCTTTATCAACGAAGGAAAAGAGATGGTGAAGTATATCGAGCCGGTTAAGAACCAGCCGCTTACTTTCCGCACAGTGGCTCCCGGTGCTCCCGATAACGTAACGATGATTCCTTTCTTCGATACATACGACCAGTATTATACGGTTTACTGGGATGTCTTCTCGCCGGAAGAATGGAAGACGGTCGAAGCCAAGCGTGCCGCCGAGTTGGAACGCATCGCCCGCCTGGATGCCAAGACGCTCGATCACATCACCTTGGGCGAAATGCAACCGGAACGCGACCATAACCTGGAAGGCGAAAACACCCGCGTCGGTGAGTTCGGTATCCACAAATACCGCTTTGCATACGAGAACGGCTGGTTTGCCTTCGACATGAAATGCAACTACAACGAACCGACTCAGTTCCTGATGACTTATTGGGGTGGCGACAGTGGCAAATACACCTTCGAGCTGGTAATCAACGACACCTGGGTACAACCGATCACCGTAAAAGGCAACCCGGAAGAGTTTGTCGAAATGATCATCGACCTGCCTAAGGAATTAACCGCAGGCAAAGACAAGATAAAAGTCCTCTTCCGCGGTGAGGGCAAAAACCGAGTAAACAATCTGTACAACTGCCGGTTGATGAAGAAAGAATAAGCCCGGCAAATAAAAGAGAGGGGTAATTTGTAGCTGCTTGTTTATCCATGCAGCCACCAATTATCCCTCTCTTTTAATATGTTCTTTTGTTCTTCTGTCTCTTTATTCCTTCAACCCTTCCAGCAACTTATCAATCGCCCCGGCTGCGGTGGCTTCGCTCTTCAGCAGTTGGATGAACTTACTGCCGATGATGGCTCCCGACGAATTGGCGGTAGCCGCCTCAAATGTAGCCTTGTTGGAAATACCGAAACCAACCAGGCGCGGATTGCGCAAGCCCATGCTGTTGATGCGGTGGAAATAAGCCTGCTTCTGCTCGTCGAAACTCTGCTGCGCTCCGGTAGTGGCGGCACTGGATACCATATAGATAAAGCTGGATGTATGCTCGTCAATCAGGCGGACGCGCTCTTCTGATGTCTCCGGCGTGATCAGCATAACCATCTTGAGGTCGTAGCGGTCGGCTATCGCTTTGTAGTCGGCCATGTAGTCGGCGAAAGGCAGGTCGGGGATAATCATCCCGTCGACGCCTACTTCCGCACATTTCTTGCAGAACGCTTTAAAACCGAACTGCATAATCGGGTTCAGATAACCCATCAGGATAACCGGTATCTGCACCTCTTTCCGAATATCTTTCAACTGGTCGAACAGGCGGTGAAGCGACATGCCATTGCGCAATGCCTGCGTGGCAGCTTCCTGGATAACAGGGCCGTCCGCCATCGGGTCAGAGAAGGGGATGCCCACTTCTACCATATTAATGCCTTTAGCTTCCAACTCTTTCAGAATGGTTACCGTATCGTTTAGCTCAGGGTAACCGGCGGTGAAGTAAACGGACAGGATGCCGTCCTTCTTTGTTTCGAATAGGTTTGTAATACGATTCATATTGCTTGTCTTTTTACTTATTTCTTAATCTTATCTATAAACTTTTTCAGTCTCTCTGCATCTTTCAGGCCCGGCTTCGTTTCAAACCCGCTGTTGAGGTCGATGCCCGCCAGTCGGGGATGACGGAAGTGGCGGATTGCCTCTGCGCTTTCGGGGCAGATGCCGCCGCTCAGCAGGAAAGGCGTTTCTCCTTTGTAGGCTTCGAGAACCGACCAGTCGAATGGCTTGCCCGAACCGCCGTAGCCGCTGCATTTGGTGTCGAACAGGAAATAATCGACGCGGCCTTCGTAGTCGCAGGTTGGCTTGAGGTCGTCCTCGCCGGCAATGGAGAAAGCCTTGATGAGAGCGTAGCCCCGTTTATGCAGGGCGTAGCAGGTCTCCGGCGATTCATTCCCGTGCAATTGCAGGTAGTCGAGATGGTAGCGGGCGGCGGTTTCCATCATGGTTTCCGGCGTGGCATTGACGAAGACGCCGACCTTCCGTAAGGGCGATTCGCGAATCGCCCTTACACACGCCGTTTCCTCATAGGCGGGATTCCCGATGTAACGCGGAGAACGTTCGTAGAAGATAAATCCCATCCAGTCGACGCCTAGTGCCTCTACCTGCCGGATATTTTCCGGTTCGCGCATGCCGCATACCTTGATTAGCATGACAATCCCTCTATAAAGCCGGATAACGTCTCGCCCGGTCGTTCCGTTTTCATAAATGTCTCGCCGATCAGGAATCCGCGGAAGCCTGTTTCGCGCAGGCGGCTGACGGTTGCCGTATCGGATATGCCGCTTTCGGACACCAGTAGGGGCGAAACATCTTTCGCCTTCGTTATCTCTTGCATCTTCTCGGCAAGGCGGAATGAGTTTTCCACATCCGTATGGAACGTGCCGAGGTTGCGGTTGTTCACGCCCAGCATGTCGATATGCGGGTTGAGGTAGTCCAGTTCGGCTTCGCTGTGGATTTCGAGCAGCGTTTCCAGTTGAAGCGTATGAGCCAGCTCCGCCAGCGAAAGACATTGGTCGGGAGTGAGGCAGGCAGCAATCAGCAGGACGGCATCGGCACCCATCACACGTGCCTGGTAAAGCTGGTATTCATCGATGATGAAATCTTTGCGCAGCAACGGGATGTTGACCAGTTTGCGCGCCATGCACAGGTCGCCTAGCGAGCCGCCGAAGAACTGCGAGTCGGTCAGGACGGAGCAGGCCGAAGCGCCCGCCTTTTCGTAGGCCGGCACGATGTCGGCAATGGCAGCGTCGGGATGCAACCAGCCTTTCGAGGGACTTTTGCGTTTGAACTCGGCAATGATGCCCGAGGGGGAAGCGGCCAGCGAAGCGCGCATCGAGTAGGTGATGCGTTCCAGCCGTTCGCCGCCCAGCGCCAGCAAGGTCTGGAGTTTAACGGCTTGCTTCTGCCGCTCCACTTCGATGCGCTTATTGGCTATGATGTCTTGTAATATATCTTTCATAATTAGTTGTTTAACGAGATGAACTTCTTCAATGTCGCCAACGCTTTGCCGCTTTCCAGCGACTCGCGGGCTTCGGCGATGCAATCCTCTATCTTCTTTTCCGGGCAGATCACCTGGATGGCAAAGGCGGAATTGGCAACGACGCAGTTCTTCTGTGCCGGCGTTGCCGTATTTCTCATCACGTTATCGAAGATGAGGGCAGCGTCTTCAACGGTCTGACCGCCATCCAGGTCGGCTTCGGTGCAGCGTTGGAAGCCCAGCATTTCCGGCGTGTACAGTTTCTCTTTCTCCGGCATGGCAACCTTAAAGTCTGCCGTCAGCGAGATTTCATCGTATCCGTCGAGGCTGTGGGCAACGGCGAAACGGGTGCCGCTTTCCTGATAGGTGTAGCTATACAGGCGGAGCAACGGCAGGTTATATACGCCAAGCAACTGATAGGCCGGCATCACCGGATTCACCAGCGGGCCGAGCATATTGAAGAAGCTGCGCACACCCAGGCTTTTGCGCACCGGAGCGACGGCTTTCAGCGCCGGGTTGAACAACGGGGCATGCAGATAAGCGATATGGCAAGTCTCCATGCTCTGGCGGAGCTTGTCGATGTCTTTCGTAAACTTAACGCCATGCTGTTCCATTACGTTGCTGGCACCGCTGACGGAAGTTGCGCCGTAGTTTCCATGTTTTACCACGTTGTAACCCGCTCCGGCAACCGTAAAGCAGGAGGCGGTGCTGATATTGAACGTGTTCTTTCCGTCGCCGCCCGTACCCACAATGTCGATAGGCTTGAATTCCGCGAGGTCTACCGGTACACGCATTTCAAGCAGCGCTTCGCGGAAACCGGATAATTCCTCTACGGAGATGTTACGCATCAGGTAAACAGTGATGAGGCTGGCTATCTGGGAATCGTTGTATTCTCCGGCAGCCATATTCTGGAGTATCTGGCGGGCTTCATCCTGTCCCAGGTACTGATGTTCGAATAGTCTATATAATATATCTTTCATAATGCTTCTTTTTATAGATTTACTTAAGCAGTCCGTAATAGTTTCTCCTAGGGGAAACAAAAGTTTCTTGCGGGAGAAACTAAAGTTTCATGCGGAGGAAACAAAAGTTTCCCCCTATAGAAACTCCGCCCGGCACTGCGGTTACGTTTATCCCCTTAACCAGTTTTCAATAATAACCTTGCCTTTAGGCGTCAACACCGACTCGGGGTGGAACTGAATGCCCCTTACATTGTATTCGCGGTGGCGCAAGGCCATAATCTGTTTCTCCTCCATATCTTCGGCGGTTATTTCGAGGCAGTCGGGGAAATTGTCGCGCGAAACAGCCCATGAGTGATAACGTCCGGCGCGGAAGCCCGGTTCGAGTCCGGCAAACAGCGGCTCTTTGGCAACGACCCGGATATCGGAGCAGACGCCATGATGTACATCGGTCAGATTGATTAGCGTAGCCCCGAATGCTTCGCCGATAGCCTGTTCGCCCAGGCAGACGCCGAGAATGCTTTTTGTCGGAGCGTAGCGGCGGATCAACGGAAGCAGGATGCCTGCCTCTTTAGGGATGCCGGGGCCCGGCGAGAGTAATATCTTATCGAAGCGGTCTACTTCGTCCAGTGATATTTTGTCGTTGCGGTGCACTTCCACGTCTGCACCCAGTTCCTTCAGGATATGTAACAGATTGTATGTGAAGGAGTCGTAATTGTCGAATAATAATATCTTGCCCATAACGTTAGTTCTTTAGTTTTTCTGCCAGGTCGATAGCCTTTTTCAAAGCGCCTAGCTTGTTATTTACTTCCTGAAGCTCTCTCTCGTCGTTGCTCTTGGCTACGATGCCGGCGCCTGCCTGGTAATAGAGTACGTTGCCGCGGCTGACGAAGGTGCGGATGGTGATTGCCTGGTTCAAGTCGCCGTCCAGACCGATAAAGCCGATGCAGCCGCCGTAGGCACCGCGGTTATGCTTTTCCAGGTCGGTAATCAGTTGCATGGCGCGTACTTTCGGGGCGCCGCTCAGGGTTCCGGCGGGGAAGGTGTCGATATAAGTCTTTACGGGGTTGCTGTCGCTGTCGACCTCTCCGCTTACGCGAGAAACGAGGTGGATCACGTGGCTGTAATACTGCACTTCTTTGTAGAAGTCGACCTGCACGTTGTGCGCATTGCGGCTCAGGTCATTGCGGGCAAGGTCTACCAGCATGACGTGTTCGGCATTTTCTTTCGGGTCGGCAAGCAGTGCCTCGGTGCGCTGCTTGCCGAGTGCCACGTTGCCTGTGCGGAAGGCGGTTCCGGCAATCGGGTCGATGCTTGCATGGCCTTCCGTCACCTTGCAATGTGTTTCCGGAGAAGAACCGAAGATGCGGAAGCCGCCGAAATCGAAATAGAACAGGTAGGGGGAAGGATTGACGCTTCTTAAAGCGCGATACACCTTGAAGTCGTCCCCTTTGAACGGCTGCTCGAAGCGGCGGCTCAGCACGATCTGGAAAACGTCGCCGCGCAAGCAGTGTTTGATACCTTCGCGAACCATGGCTTTATATTCCTCGCCGGTAATGGGAGAAGTTTCCGGGCCTGCTGTCTGGAAGTTGTAGGAAGCGTAGTTGCGGTTCTCGATCAGTGTCTCTATTTCCTGTAAGTTACTTTGTTCGCCTTCCTGCAATAGCTCGACCAATGTCAGTTCATTTTTGAAATGGTTGAAGACGAGGATATACTTATATAATATGTATAGCATGTCGGGCGCATCGTTCTCCTCGTGGTGGGCTTCCATGACGGGGATGTTCTCGAAGTAACGGACGGCGTCGAATGCTGTATAGCCGAACAGTCCGCATACTTTCCTGTCCGCCCCTTCGATGCTGTAACGGCTGAGGAAAGCGTTCATGGCATCGGCCACATTATAAGTTCCGGTGAGCGGTGTCACTTCGCTGCTTCCGTCGGGAAAGGTTGCCGTACATTCGCCGTTGTTGATGCCGATGCTTGCCAGCGGGCACAGGGCGATGTAGGAGAGGCTGTTCTCGTTTCCATGGAAGTCGGAACTTTCCAGTAAGGCCGATTCGGGGTAAATATCCCGTACTTTCAAATAAATACTTACGGGCGTATGCAGGTCGCCTAAAACCTGTTTGCTTATCGTTTTGAATTTGTAGTTCATATTCTTCGGTGCTGTTTATTTCTTATTCTTGTATGCAATATAGGTATCCATATCTTTGTCGCCGCGACCGGAAACCGTCAGGACAACCACATCCTCCGGCTTGAAGTTTACTTTACCAAGGGCTCCCAGTGCATGCGCGCTTTCCAGTGCCGGTATGATTCCTTCCAGGCGGGTCAGTTCGAAGGCAGCTTCGAGCGCTTCATCATCGTCGACTGCCAAGATGCTGGCGCGGTGAGAGGTGAAAAGATTGGCATGTATCGGGCCGATTCCCGGATAATCCAGACCGGCGGAGATGGAGTAAGGCTCCTCGATCTGTCCGTCTTCACTTTGCATCACCAAC
The DNA here is from genome assembly GCA_021204335.1 of Parabacteroides sp. GTDB lineage: Bacteria > Bacteroidota > Bacteroidia > Bacteroidales > Tannerellaceae > Parabacteroides. Next base: position 9,332 of record JAJPZM010000244.1, read on the forward strand.
GTACGGGCTCCATGGATAATCCCTTTCTTTCCCAGTTGGATGGTGGCTGCGCTCATGCCCGAGCAAATACCTTTTCCGCCGGCTTCTGCCAGCACGATCTTTACGCGCTCGTCGTCGATGAAGTGGTAAATGGTTCCCGCTGCATTACTGCCGCCACCAACACAGGTAATCAGATAATCCGGATGCTCGCGTTCCTCTTTCTCCTGCAACTGCTTCTTGATTTCTTCGCTGATAACCGATTGCAGACGAGCCACCATATCGGGATAAGGATGAGGGCCCACAGTCGAGCCAATGATATAATACGTATCGGAAGGGTGACAACACCAGTCGCGAATCGCCTCGTTGGTCGCATCTTTCAGCGTCATATTGCCGGAAGTGACCGGGACGACTGTTGCATCCAACATCTCCATCTTCTGCACATTGGCATGCTGGCGTTCCACGTCCGTTTTACCCATGTAAACGATGCATTCCATATTCATTAGCGCACAAACGGTAGCTGTCGCAACCCCATGCTGTCCGGCACCGGTTTCGGCAATGATACGCGTTTTTCCCATGCGACGTGCCAGCAGGATTTGTCCGATCGTGTTGTTAATCTTATGTGCGCCGGTATGGTTCAGGTCTTCCCGTTTCAGATAGATCTTGCAACCGTACTTCTCGCTTAACCGTTTAGCCAGGTAAAGAGGAGAGGGGCGGCCTACATAGTCGCGTAGCAACAGATTGAATTCCTGTTTGAAGCTCTCGCTTTCGAGTACTTCCAGATAAGTGTTTTGTAAGTTTTCCACACACTGGTGAAGTATTTCGGGGATATAAGCCCCGCCGAACTCACCATAATAACCGTTTTTGTCTACTTGATACGTTTTCATCTTTCTTTATAATTGTTTTTCTATATTCTATCGTTTTGCCTTAAAAAGAAAAAAGGCCCGTCGCAAGTGCGACAGACCTTTCTATGATATCTTTCTCTAGTATATACACAGGACTGCGTTCCTTACGACCGTTGCAGGAGTAAAGAGCGCCACCACCAAAATGTATTTACTATAAATGTTCTCATCACTTTTTTTGTTATTACGGCAGCAAATATAGATATTCTCTGACAAACTGCAAACGATTCGATGCTTTTTTCAAAAAAATATTAGTAGTATGTTTTGGTAATTTTGTTTTACCTTTGCGAATAGTATCAATCGAAAGAATATCGCTAATGATAAAATACATAATGAAAAATAGCCGCTTACTTGTTTTTTTCATGTCTTTTCTGGGTGTTGGGAGTCTGTACCGCATTGGGTCAGAAAGATGCCGAACCCCTGCCGGACAGCCTGCTGACAGAAGACCATATCTATGAATTCACCTTCTCCGATTTTGATAAAGCCGTACGTATTATCGAACAGATGCGCCGGCGGGATCTATTGCCGGAGTATCGTTTGGACATTGTGGAAGGCGATCTTTATTTCAACACCGGCAGATATCACCAGGGACTGAAATATTACCGTCGTGCGCTTGAAAGCGATTCGGTACGGAATAACGACCTCGATTATATGGAGCAGCTTCATCGCATGATTTCCAGTTACGACTGCCTGCATGACGAAAGGCAAAAGGCGGTATATGTAGAATTATTATACCAGAAGGCAAAAGAGTGCAACAACCTGGAAATGCAATCCGTAGCCCTTTTCAACATGGGTAAAATGATTTATTACCAGGAAGACAAGGAGCGGGGATATGAACTGGTAAAGAATGCAATCGACCTGATGAAGCGGTCGGATTATAAGTATAAATATGATAACCTGCGGTATGATTATAATACGTTGCTTATTATGCAGCAACGCGACAAACTGTATGAAGAAGGACTGAAAACGCTCGATCTTCTGGCCGCTGTCGTGGCGGAAGATACCGTTGGTACACCGGCTATCGACGGGCTTGTCAATAAAGAACAGAAAACAATGTATGCCCAGCGTGCGGTTCTGCTATCGCGTCTCGGCAGGCTGGAGGAAGCGGACGAAGCCTATCAGCGTTGGCGCAAAATAGGCGCTAAATACAGCAAAGACGATTACCTGATTACTCCTTACCTGATGGACAGGAAACGGTATGACGATGTCATCGCCCTTTATTCTCCCCGCGAGCAATTTCTACGTGAAAATAAGGATACGGTCAATTATCACATGATGTCGGTCTTGCGCTCGCTTGGCAAAGCCTATGAGTCTAAAGGCGATTACCGCACATCCTCCCGCTATTATGAACAGCTCGCCCTATTGACCGACAGTCTGAAAGTCCGCGAACAGGACAGTGCGGCAATCGAACTTGCCACCGTCTACGAAACCAATGAAAAAGAGGCACAGATACAACAACAGAAAAATGAACTGGTAGTTACCCGTATCTGGTTGATCAGTACGGCCGGAGCGGTCTTCTTGCTCGGATTGATCCTGTGGCTGATTTCCCGGAACCTGCGCGTGATACGTCGTAAAAACAGGGCGATGGTCAAGCAGATAAAAGAACAGTTGTCCTTTAGTGAGATCATGGAACAGCGGATATGCGAACTGGAACAAAAATTGCAAAAGGCGGAACTGCTGACGGCAAGCCTCTCGCAACCGGTTACCGACCAAAATAGAAGCGAATCCAGGGAACAGGAGTTGTTTGTCTCTTTCCATCGCTTGCTCGTCGAAGAACAACTCTATAAAGAGCCTAACCTTACCCGCGATGATATTGTAGCGCGTCTGGGAATCAATAAAAATCTACTGGTAGCCATCCTGCAACAATACGCCGGGGTGTCTTTTTCCGACTATGTGAATAACCTGAGACTTTCCTATACGTTGGAATTGCTGTCGTCTCCCGACAATGATACGATCGAGGTAATAGCCGAGAAATCCGGTTTCGGCTCGACGCGAACGTTATACCGCTTGTTCAGGGAACGCTACGATATGTCGCCTACCGACTATAAACGGATTGTCATGAATCCGTAACGGTTTAGTATCTTTGCCGTATGAAACAGACAGACGAATTCCGGCAATTTGTAAAAGAGCATGCAGGCGACGATTTAAACCGTCTCCTGCTGAGTGCTTCCCGTTATCCTTCCATCGATGTGCCTTTTGTGGTAGAGCAGATCGCTTCCCGAAGACAGATCAAAGATAAATTGCCGTCGTGGTATGCGAATGACGCCTTGTTGTTCCCTTCCAAAATATCTGCCGAGCAATGTTCTTCCGAGCAGACGGCTTCTTATAAACAGCGTTTGGTGGAAGCCGCCGACAGCCTGTGCGACCTGACCGGCGGACTGGGTATCGACAGCTTTTATTTCTCCCGCAAGGTAAGCCATGTTACTTATATCGAACGTTTTCCTGCTTATTGTGATGCGGCACGCAATAACTTTGCCGCTTTGGAAGCGGGGAATGTTACGATTATTGAAGGAGACAGTACGCAGCTGCTTGCCGGATTGCCCCTGTTCGATGTCTTTTATATCGACCCGGCCCGTCGTGGCGATGGCAATAAGCGGGTATATGCCTTGTCCGATTGCGAACCCGACCTGCCCGCCCTTCTTCCCGAATTGTTCCGGCATGCTCCCAAAGTAATAGCGAAACTATCCCCGATGGCGGATATCCAACTGACGCTCGATCTGCTGCCCGGAACGACCGAAGTGCACGTCCTGTCGGTAAAGAATGAATGCAAAGAGCTTCTTTTCGTGGTGGAACGCGACGCTTCAACGGCATCTCCCTTTATCCATTGCATCAACTTCAACAGTAATGACAGGGAAGAATCCTTTACTTTTACTTTAGAGAACGAACGCCGGGAAGAACTGCATACGACGGACGGAATAAAAAACTATCTCTACGAACCGAATGCCTCTTTGCTGAAAGCCGGCGCTTTCAAAAGCGTAGCCGCCCGTTTCGGCCTGCATAAGCTCCATGTAAGCAGCCATTTATATACCTCGGGCAGTCCCGTAGACGATTCCCCCGGACGGCGTTTTGTCGTGGAAGAAGTCTATCCTTTCAGTGGCAAACTCTGCAAGAACCTGTCCAAAGAGATCCCGCAGGCAAATATCACCGTGCGCAACTTCCCGCTATCGGTCGACGAACTGCGTAAACGCACAAAGATAGCCGATGGGGAGCCGTGTATCTTTTTGCCACGACACTGGCCGATAACAGTAAGATTCTGGTAAAATGCAGAAAGTTTTAGTGCCATAAGTATTTCAAAGGCTTTCATCTCCCGATTTTATCTTTATCTTTGTGGAGATAAATCAAATACATGAAATGATACAAAAAGATTCTTACACTTCTACGCAGTTGACGGCGATGGTCGTACTGCGGTTATTCATTGGCTGGCATTTTGCCTACGAAGGACTGGTGAAGATCCTGAATCCTTCCTGGACTTCGCTTCCTTACCTGCTCGACTCCAAAGGTTTTATGTCTGACTTTTTTTGCCGGGCTGGCTGGCGATCCGGCTATGATGAACATGGTGAATGCGCTGAACGAATGGGCGCTGTTGTTGATCGGTTTAGGCCTGATTACAGGGGCTTTCAGCAAACTCTCTACTATCGGGGCAATGATATTGCTTGCTTTCTATTATCTTTTCCATCCTTCGTTTATCGGTGCCAAGTATATGATGCCGTTCGAGGACTCTTACCTGTGGATAGACAAGAACCTGGTCGAGATGGCGGCGCTGGCGGTGTTGCTGGCTTTTCCTACCTCTCATATTATCGGGCTCGACCGCTATCTGAAAAAGCAATCCCCTTATTGTCTAAACTCAAATTAATGTAATCCATGGCAACAGAAAATACGAACAATACTCCGCAAGAAAATCAGAAACCTCAGTCGGAAGGCAGGCGTAATGCCCTGAAAACGCTGGCTACACTGCCTGTTTTAGGGGCGCTGGGCTATGGCGTCTACAAGAAACAGCGCTATGACAAGCAGTCGAAAAGCCTGGGCAGCGCATTCCATTTCGATAAGGAACATTATATGATTCCGGCGCAACCGGACGGAAAGAAGATACGTATCGGAATGATCGGTTTCGGTATCCGTGGTAAGCAGTTGATGCGTGCCGCCGGTTTTGCTGAACCCTCTTGGATAGACGGTCTGATCGAAGGGGCGAAGAACGACAGCAAGGATAAACGCTACGAACAGTTCCTGCAACAGGACGACCTGAATATCGAAATAACCGGCGTATGCGATATCTTCGATGTATATGGCGAAGCGGCTGTGTTGGCTGCCTCCAATGTGCACCGCGAAGGCTCGAACGGCACCTTCGGCAAACAGCCGAAACGCTATCGTACCTATAAGGAATTGCTGGCTGCTCCGGACATCGACGCCGTCATTATCGCCACCCCCGACCATTGGCACAGTACGATGGCGATGGAAGCCGCCAAAGCCGGCAAGCATGTCTATGTGGAAAAGCCGCTTTCGTGGACGGTGCCCGAGACCTACGAGGTGCGTAAAGTAGTGAAGGAAACCGGCATCATCTTCCAGCTGGGACATCAGGGACGCCAGACCGACAGTTATATCCGTGCCAAGGAAATCATCGACAAGGGACTGATCGACAAGGTCTCCCTGATCGAGGTATGTACCAACCGCAACGACCCCAACGGCGCCTGGGTCTATCCGCTGATCGACGGCGCTTCTCCTGAGACGATCGACTGGAAACAGTTCGAGGGCCCGGAAGAACGTATCAAAGAATACACCGAGTATATGACAGCCAACAACCTGCAACGTTATATAGGCCCCGACCCGCGCGATAAGTTCAGTCTCGAACGCTTCTTCCGCTGGCGTTGCTGGTGGGATTACAGCACCGGACTCAGCGGCGACTTGCTGACGCACGAGTATGATGCGATCAACCAGATCTTCGGAGTCGGCATCCCGCATTCGGCAACCTCGTCCGGCGGCGTTTATTTCTTCAAGGATGGCCGTACGGTGCCTGATGTCTTGCAGACGACGTTCGAGTTTCCCGACCGCGATATGACGATGCTCTATAGTGCGACACTGGCCAGCAACCGTCCGCGCGGCAAGGTGATTATGGGACACGATGCCCAGATGGAGCTGTCCAATACGATCACCTTGAAAGCCGACCCCGCTTCGGAGATTTATAAAGACAAGATCGATAAAGGCATCATCAAACCGAACGAACCGTTCTATACCTACGTGCCGGGACAAAATTCGGTCGATGCCATCACCTCGCCGACGGAATTATATTTCGCCCAGCGCGGCTTGCTCTACACCTATGTAAGCGGCAAGCGTTACGACATCACCCACCTGCATATCCGCGAGTGGCTGGAATGCATCCGCCAGAACAAACAGTCCAGTTGTAACATCGATGCCGCATTCCAGGAAGCCATGACCGCCCACATGGGTACGCATGCCTATCTGGAAGGACGTACGATGTACTGGGATAAGGAGAAGGAAGAAATTGTAAGAGGATAAGGGGCTGTCCAAAAAGTGGATAGCCCCTTTAGCTATTGTTTATTTCGGTAAA
>JAJPZM010000420.1 GCA_021204335.1 Parabacteroides sp.
TTCATATGATGTTCAATAAATCAACGGACATCATATGGATAATCATTATAATTAAAACCGGCAATGAAATGAAGATAATATTCGTACATTTACCCCGTTAATATTAAACATATACCCCATGATCACCCCATACATGACCGACGAAGAACTGCGGGACGCCGCCTATCGGGACTTTCTGGAAATAAAAATGAAAGTCAGGATCGCATTTGAACAGTTTGCCCATAACCTGAAATTCTATCCCGGACAGCGCAGGGCTATCCATTCGCTGATGGAAACGAAAACCATCCGTACCAAGGCGCAGAACACCTGGAACGTCTGCTTTGTAAATGATAGCTTTTACCTGGGAGAGAACGGGAAGTTTTCTGTTACTTATTTCGTCTATCTTCCTCTCCACCGGAAGGAATGTGTCGATTTCCTTTTTATGACTGTCCTGACCGATTTCTCGCTCCAAAGGGTTTCCGCCCATTTCCTGCAACGATACCGCGAGCGTTACCTCGATTGCAACCAAATCAATCTGCGCGGCATGCATCCCGCACTTTATTATATGTATAAGAATGAAGACCGGACGGAGGTCGTCTATCGCCCGGAAAACTGGACGGAAGAAGAACTGAAAGATAAAACGATCCTGATCTCGGCGCAGGGATTGTCGGTGGTGAAATTTATTGACAAAATGGTGATCTACATCACTTTCCTCGACCAGGAGAACCTGAGCCGCTACAAAGCCCAGGTATATGAGGAAGAATCTTTCTGGAAGGATTACCGGAAAATTTCGGGTAAAATGGATGCAAAGCTATGGCAGGCCTTATATAAAAAGATGTATGCCGATCCCGACAAGGCAAAGATACATTTACAGAATTTATTCCGTCGCTCCTCTAATTTGAGTGAGGAAGATAGCGAGATCTTAAAAAAAAACTGATGGATAACTGGGATGATATCATCGACTTCCAAAACAGGATGAGCGAAAAAGTGGATGAATTTAAGAAAGAAGAACGGCCCAAAAGTCTTTTCGATATAGGAATGAGATTAAAAAAAGAGAATGAAGAAGGGTGGGGGAGAATAAAAGGGTAGTGCTAAATATTTAGTGTGCGAGTATTTTTTCTTCGGTGAAGAATATCTATCTTTATCGCATTCTAATTAATAACAGTTATGACTATGACAAAAATTAATCATTTTTCATCAGAAGCCGACTTATCTACTCAAAAAGATAAGTCTTATGCATGCCGGATTTCAGATAAATGGAATTCGAATGTACCCCTTCAAGTTTCTCAGGAAGAATTTTGGGAACATATCCATGAAATAGAACAGGGGTCGTTCACATCTTTAGACGAAGGTTTCCAAAAATTTGAGCACTGGAAAACAGAGCTCCTAAAAAGCCGGTTGTAGTTAGTGATCGCTTTTGGGAAAGTTTTAGTTGCGTATATGAACAAGGCCTTGACTTATTCGGATATTTTCAAGCAGAAACTTATGCTGCTAAAATAAAGGCTGCTTTATATGAATTAAACTGGGTATACCCCTATTATCCGGAATGCCGCCATCTTATGACCAAAAGCCGTATGTATCGAAATGTTATCCTGGATTCTCATCTGATCATTTACCGCATTACCGATAGCCGGATAGAAATATTGAATATAATCCATGCCGCTCCAAGCATAAATCGGATTAAACAAACGCGGAAGATACAGATAGAATAATGATTATAAAGAAGGTGTCCTAAAAGGATGCCTTTTTTTGTGTTATGCCGTCAATTTTTATGCCTGCCAAGTATCTGCTATTAATTGCAGGATAAACAGAAAATATACGATATGCTTTGTGTAATTGCTTAAAAATGCGGTATTTACATTCTAGGAAGACTAATGTGAAAGCGTCCTGATATTTATCTTTCATTGAAATTCAGGCGGGTTCCCACGCTTTTTATTTATACATGCCGCTGGAGGGAACAGGTGGCTAAATTATTATTTTAGTATTATGAGTAAACAACTACTAATTTTGATTTCTGTTGTAGTCATGTCGGTTACTGCATGTCCTTCTGTTTTGGGACAAATGAAGGGAGAAGTCGCGAAAAGAGAATTCAAACCTCTGCCGGCACAAACATCGGGCAATTTATTACGTGCTGAAAAAGCAGCTTGGCCGGATAGTACATTCACTTTTAATGCTGCTGGGAAAAAGACTGGTAAGGATTTGTTTTTCTACAATTCGGAGAATAATCTGGAACGTAGAGTTTCACTATTTTATAAGGAAGAAACGGGTGAATGGATAGAATATTATAGGTATGAATATACGTATGAAGGTGATTTGACGACAATGACAATTTTTATATACGATGGCCCTAATAGCGAAATGGGTGTTTTAGGAGTTACAAGAAGTCATAAAAAGAAAAAAGTTTTACCGTATTATGATGCGGACAATGCAAAAGTATATATTTATACGCCTTTTTGGACTTGGAATATTCCTGGCGATAATTTTGAAGAAATTTATGATGATCGTGGAAATCTGGTTTCAATAATCACTCATCATAATGAATATAGCCTTTATAAAGTAGATATTTCTTATGATGA
>JAJPZM010000463.1 GCA_021204335.1 Parabacteroides sp.
ATCATATACATTGTATCTTTCGGCTAATTAGATTGGACCATACAGAATGGAATACTGATTAAGTTATTAATTATCAGCCTATAGATTTATTTAAAACACCATAGTCCTACCAGGACTCAGTTATCACTAAACTAGTATTAATTATTATTCAAGAAACACATGAATTACAAGTCTATTTTAAAGCAAAACCAACTCCCTTTGCTCTTAATTGCACTCACATTTCCTGTTTCAGTAACCGCTTCTTCCTTGCATGCAACGACGGAAGTATCTATTACTCAACAGAAAAGAGCCATTAGCGGAGTCGTATTCGACGGTGGAATGAATGAACCATTGATTGGAGCCAATGTTGTTATTAAAGGAACGACAAACGGCACAGTTACCGATCTGGATGGAAAATTCACACTGGAAGCCAACCCTAACGACATTCTGGTAATCAGTAGTATCGGATTTAAAACACTGGAGATCAAAGCATCTGAAGCATCTAAAGGAAAAATAACTTTGAAAGAAGATTCACAGGCGCTGGATGAGGTAGTAGTAATAGGTTACGGCGTGCAGAAGAAAGCCAACCTGACCGGTTCGGTTGCTTCTATGAAAGCGGAAGCCATCGAATCTCGTCCGGTATCGAGTGTATCAGCGGCTTTGGCTGGTCAGATGCCTGGAGTTACTGCAATTCAGAGTACCGGAAAACCAGGAGAACAGACAGGTACTATTACTATCCGTGGTAAGAACTCTGTAAATGCTGCCAGCCCACTGGTTATCGTAGATGGTGTACCAGGTAGTATGAACACGATCGATCCGGCCGATATCGAAAGCCTGAATGTTTTAAAAGATGCTTCTTCTGCTGCCATCTATGGTGTACAGGCTGCCAACGGTGTAATCCTGATCACAACAAAGAAAGGTAAAAAAGGGGAAAAAGCCAACGTCAACTATTTAGGTAGCGTAGGTTGGTCTACTCCGACTATGCGTCCTAAATTTCTGGGTTCCGCCGATTATGCAATGCTGTATAATGAAGCAACACTGAACGACAATCCAAACAACCCTCTTCGCTTCACAGAGCAAGACATCGAGTTGTATCGTAACGGATCGGATCCCTACGGACACCCGAACACCGACTGGTATGAAGAAACAATGAATAAAAATGCCATCGAAACGATGCATCACTTGGGAATCAGCGGAGGTTCAGAAAAAAACAAGTTATAGTGCATCAATCGGTTGCACCCAACAGAATGGTTTAATAGATGCCAACAACTACAAACGTTTTAACGCACGTACCAGTATCGATTCACAAATCAACAAATGGTTCTCAGTCGGCTTGAATTTATCCGGTTACAGAGGAACTTTGATGGATAGTTGGAACCGTGTATCCGGAATGACCCAGTTTACAAACCGTGCTACACCGGTAGAGGGTATACGTAATGAAGAAGGTACTTTCCTATATCATGGTAAAGATAACCCGGTGGCTCTATTAGGACGTGATGGTTTCAGAAGAGATCAGAATCAACAGGTAAACGGAACAGTATATGTCCAGGTAAATATCTTACCGAACCTGACAGCCAAAGCTTTATTCTCCGTCCGTAACGATGAAAGAAGCGAAGAAGGATTTAAGGCACAGGTAAATTACGGTTTGAAGAATGAAGCAACAACAGGTCTTCGTGAGGCTTACGAAAAACAGACTTGGTTGAACTGGTATACTACACAAGTTTTGGTAAACTATAACGAAACTTGGGGTAAACACAGCCTTGGTTTACTAGGTGGGTTCGAGCAAATCGAGCATACCTATAAAAAACTGGAAGCCGAACGTAAAGGAGGTGGTAATAATGAATTACAGAAATCATTAAGTACGCTGGATGCCTCTACACAAACAAATAAGGAATCAAGATACGAAGTAGCTCACCGTTCATATTTTGGTCGTGCGCAGTACGATTTTGCCGACAAATATTTGTTTGAAGCCAACGTACGTATCGACGGTTCTTCTCGTTTTGCTTCCGACAATCGTGGGGGGCATTCCCTGCCTTTTCTGCCGGTTGGAGAATCACGGAAGAAGAATTCATGAAGAATGCTGATATCAACTGGTTGAGTAACCTAAAGTTGCGCCTCGGTTGGGGACAGACCGGTAACGAAGAATTAAAAGATGAAGAAGTATATCTGACTATTCCTTCGTATGCATATCAGGAATATGTATTAGGTAATAATTTGTATGCTACCACTTATGAAAGTCGCTATGCTAACAAAGACTTGAAATGGGCTACTGTTACCAGTTGGGAAGGTGCCATCGAAGCTTCTTTCCTGAACAACAAGTTAGGTTTTGAACTGGCAGCTTATAAGAAAACAACCAGTGACATGTTGTTGTACCTGCCCGTACAGGGTATCTTCGGTATGGATGCACCGCGTCAGAATGCAGGTAAGGTAGAAAATAAGGGCTTTGACCTGAGTATTTTCCATAACAATGTGATAAACAAAGATTTCAAATATGATATCATGTTCAATGTGGCATATGTGCACAACGAACTGACAGACCTTAAAGGAACGGAAGGCAAAGATCCGGGTGACGGCAGAGGCAACTTCTGGTATCTGGAAGGAAATCCTATCGGTTCTTACTATGGATACGTAGCCGACGGTTATTTCAATACGGATGACGATTTGAAGAATAAACCCAAACGTACCGGAACAGAGCAACTGGGGGATATCAAATACAAAGACCTGAATGGTGACGGAAAGATCGACCTGGCTAACGACCGTACCGTTATCGGCAAAGAGTTCCCGAGCTGGACAGCCGGTTTAGGTGTCAATTTATATTACAAAGATTTCGACCTGTCAGTATTCTTCCAGGGCGCATTCGATGTGGATGCTTATGTAAACAACGAAGCCGCTTATGCATTCTTCAACGGAGGAAAAGTATTGGAACGCCATCTGGACCGTTGGACACCGACCAACCACAATGCTTCCTATCCGCGTATTACAATCTCCGACCAGATCAACTATCAGTTTTCTTCCTACTGGTTGCAGGATGCTTCTTACGTACGTCTGAAAAATCTGACACTCGGCTACAATGTTCCCAAAGCATTACTAAGTAAAATCAACCTGACACGTGTAAAAGTGTTTATCACCGGTGAAAACCTCTTTACGATTACAGGTATGGATACCCTCGACCCGGAATCGGCACCAAGCAGTTCCCGTGGTGGTCTTTACTCGAACGTGAGAAAGATCTCATTGGGTCTTAAAGTTGGATTTTAAATAACAGTTTATCAATCAGAAATATGAAAAAGAGTTTTATATATAGCTATTTCAGCAGTAAGCCTTCTGGGTTTTACTTCTTGCAGCGATTTTCTGGACAGAATACCACAGGATGAACTATCCGACGGTAGCTACTGGAAAACGCCGAATGATGCCAAAATGTTTATTGCCGATGTATACAGGCAGATATTACCGGGTAAATGGACTGGAGATATTGATGGCGATATTGATTCCGATAATGCCGTACATGGTATAAAATGGGCCGCCGGCAACGTTTCGAAAGGTATTTACGATGCGGGTGATATGACTTGGACCGATGAATACAAAGCACTTCGTGCATGTAATGTCTTACTGGAAAAGATCGACCTAATCGAAAATTACGACCAGGCAGAAAAGGAAGCTACAATAGGTGAAACACGTTTTATGCGTGGATATATCTATTTTGGTCTGATACAAACATTCGGAGATGTACCGTATGTGGAAGGTACACTCGACCTGCACGATATGGGTAATGTAACACGTACTCCCGCTGAAGAAATATATGCAAAAGTAATGGAAGATTTCGATTACGCTATCGCTCACCTTCCGGCGCAATGGGGTAGTAGCGACTACGGACGTGCAACCAAAGGAGCTGCCAACGCAATGAAAGCACGTGCTGCCCTTTATTTCAAACATTACGACACAGCTGCCGATGCAGCTAAAGCAGTAATGGATTCCGGCGAATATGAATTGTTCGATGCTGAAAACAGCGGACAGTATGCCAAATTATTCTGGGAAGAACAGGAGGCCTGTAAAGAAGCGATCCTGGTAAGACAGAACATTGCCGGTAAAAAGGATGACGAATGTTATATCATTGGCTGGGAAGCTTTCCCTACACTGGGTTGGGGTGGTATCAACCCGACACAGAGCCTGGTTGATGCATTCGAATGTATCGATGGCGCTCCCATCTCCGAATCTTCTTTATATGACGAAACGAATCCGTTCAAGGATCGCGACCCGCGTCTGGAAGTTTGCGTATTACACGACGGTGAAACGATGTATGGTGTAACGGTAAAAACTGCTCCGCTGAAATCGAGCGGCAATACAGGTGTTGCCCAGCATAACGACGCTACGGCAACAGGCTATTATCAACAGAAATGGCTCGATCCGAGTATCGACCCGCAATCAGACGGCTGGAATATGGGTAAAGACTGGCACGTTATCCGTTATGCCGAAGTATTGCTGACTTATGCTGAAGCGAAAAATGAAATTGCCGGACTGGATGCTTCCGCTTTCGATGCAGTAAACCAGGTACGCCGTCGTGTAGGCATGCCGGATCTGCAAAACTCAGACCCGACCAAGCCGACTTATTGCGGAACTCAGGACGCACTTCGCCAACGTATCCGCAACGAATGGCGTGTAGAGTTCGCTTTGGAAGGCAGCAAACGTAAATGGGATATCCGTCGTTGGGGTATTGCTAAAGAAGTATTGAATGCTCCGTTCCTGGGCATGAAATACAAAATGGTAGTTGATGCAGCAAATGCAGATCCTAAAGATGAAGGAAAAGTATGTATCCTGTATCAGGGTGAAAACATCAAGCTGACGGGTAGCAAGTACGAAGATCATAACTATTTGTTCCCTGTTCCACAAACAGAACTCGACCTGAATCCGGCATTAGGCCAGAACCCAGGTTATCCTACCAAGTAAACACTTGTTTAAATTAGATCTATGATACAGATGAAAGAGAGTGTTGCAAAATAGGATTGTAACACTCTCTTCTTTCATTAAATAGCTGTCATACAAATGAATTATATCCGGTATATCATTGGTTTTACTCTTTTTCTCTGTTACTTCCTATTATTGGAAGGGCCGATGTTTTATACACCTTATTATCACGAACAGCATCACCTGTTCCTTTTTAGCCGAGCTTATTTGGAAAGCCATCTTGCTTCTCCCGGTCAATTATTGGATTATCTGACAGATTTCTGCATCCAGTTCTTTTATCTTCCCCATATCGGGAAGTTCGTGTTTGCATGCCTTTTATTCTTACCTTATCTATTGAATACGCTGATTTGCCAAAAATTAACCCGGAAGCAAGACGTCTTCCGATTGGGAATGGTTGTCCCGCTCTATTTGCTGGTGCAACACCTGTCGATCGACTTTCCGCTAACACATGCGGTCGGTCTGAATCTTTGCCTGTTGCTTTTAGTTCCGGTTAGTCTTATCCGATCCGCGAAATGGAGATATCCACTGTTCCTGTTTGTGACAGGCTGCCTTTGTTATATCTGCGGATGGAAATATCCGTTGATCACCTGGATTTACATTTGTGTTACGGCAGTTTCAGCTTTATTAGCCGGCCGTTATATAACGAAAAACAAGATACGTGCTGTTATTACAGCAGTAAGCCTGCTGGTGTATGCAGGTGTTACATTTTATTTCTTTGTCTTCTCTTACAATATGCGCGAACGGCGTATTATCGAGGCCGAAATGTATCTGAAAGCCGGAGAGTGGGAGAAAGTGATGGAGTGTTGCCGCCGTTATCGGGGAAACAACCAGCTCATTCAATATTTTTATAACATGGCGCTTTACCATACGGGAAAAATGCCGTACGATTTATTTGAAACGCCGCAAGGTTATGGAAGTGGAATCCCTTTATCTGCCCTGGAAAAGCGATAGCCGGCAAAGTGAGTACGGACATTACCTGTACGAACAACTGGGTTACATCAACGAAGCACACCGCTGGGAATTCGAGGCAATGGTCGTTTTCGGAGAGACAGCACCTCATCTGGTCAATCTGATCCGTTGCAACATTGTAAACCACCGTCCCAAAGTAGCCATGAAGTTTATCCGGACACTTAAACAGTCCTTGTTTTACAGAAAACAGGCGGCAGAACTTGAAAGCCAGGTATCATCCGGTGAGATAGCCGGGCTTAAAGCTCTTTCTCACGATGAAAATGCGAATGTACGGTTTGCCAACGTATTTAATATCGGTCCGGAACTCAGGTTTTTATGCGATCGGGATTCCACTAATCGTATGGCCTTTGAATATCTGATGAGCGACTTGCTACTCAGTAACCATCTGGTTCGTTTTGTTGAAAACCTGAAAAGGATACATGCTTTTTCCTATCCCCGATTTCCCCGGATCTATGAAGAAGCACTCTACATATACCGTTTGAGAGTGGATGAAGAAACCTTCAACAAGTCCGGCTTCACTATCCGGCCGGAAACAGAAGAAAGATTCAAGCTCTATTATTCCCTCCATCAAAAAGGGAATATGAAAGAGTTACAAAAACAATTTGGCAATACGTATTGGCATTATCTTAATTACGTCAGCCCTTACGGAAACAAAATTATAGACAAGTAAATGATGAAACATATATATTCAATACAATTACTGGTTGTATTCCTCTTATTCGCTGTAAGCAGCAGCTGTACACGGGCACGTATGACTCCCGAAGTTTATACGGACAGGCAAGCCGTTTTGTTCCCGGACTATACAGGAGTGACTTTCCCTTCCAATATCGCCCCGCCTAACTTCAGAATCATGGAAGAAGGGGAAGAATATTATATCGAACTCGGGTATAAAGACAAGGTTCTTGCTACGATACAAAGTAAGGAATCAGCAGTAATTATCCCTGTAAAGGAGTGGAACGAGTTGTTGATACAGGCAGCTGGCACTGCTTTTTACATCCGTATCTGCGTCTTTCAAAACGGGCAATGGATACAATTTCCGGATATCACAAATACCATTTCTACAGAACCCATAGATCCCTTTTTAGTTTACCGGTTACTTTATCCGGGGTATGAGCTATGGAACCGGATGAGTATCTATCAACGTGATCTAACCTCTTATCGGGAAACACCCCTGATCGAAAATGAATCTATTGAAAATGGCTGTCTGAACTGTCATACTTTCTGCAAAAATTCTCCAGAAACGATGATGATACATATACGGGGAAAAGCAGGAGGAACTTTAGTTTACAGGCAGGGAAATATCAGCAAGCAGGATGTTAAGATACCGGAAATGAAGAACGGTGGTACTTACGCAGCCTGGCATCCGGGGGGGGCGCTATCTGGCTTTTTCGGTCAACGAGATCCGGCAATATTTCCATTCGACAGGTCCCAAGGCTGTCGAAGTCTCCGATTCGGAATCTGACCTGGTCTTATTTGATACGGAAACGAACCGTTTACTATCTTCACCCGCTATTTACGGCAATGAATGGATGGAAACCTTCCCGACTTGGAGCCCTGACGGAAGAATGCTCTATTTCTGTCGGAGTAAAGCAGCTAATAAACAAACTCCGCTGGATAGTATTCATTATGATCTGTACAGAATTCCTTTTCATGAGGAAGATGAGAGTTTTGGTACACCGGAATGCGTGTATAATGCATCTTCCGAGAACAAAAGCATTTCTTTCCCCCGTATTTCCCCGAACGGGCAATATTTAATGTTCACTTGCTCTGATTATGGCAACTTCTCAATCTGGCATCCGGAAAGTGAGTTGTACTTATTGAATTTGGAAACCAACAAGATACGGAATATGAAAGAAGTCAACAGTGATGATGTCGAAAGTTTTCATACCTGGTCTTCCACCGAAAACTGGTTTGTTTTCAGCAGTAAGCGGTTGGATGGATTATGGGCGCATCCCTATATTGCCAGTTTTGACAGCCAGACAGGATTCGCGGCCAAACCATTTCTGTTGCCGCAGAAAGATCCGGATTTTTATCTCAACTTTACAAAAACTTTCAATCTGCCGGAACTGATAACTGCACCTGTAACGAACAAAGATGCGTTGATCAGGCAAAACCGAAATAATAAAGAAACAGTAAGTTGGAAAACAAAATAATTAGTATCTTCGTCCCCAATTAACAACTAACATCAATATATTCATGAAGAAAAAAGGATTCACATTATTAGTGGCTACTACATTAGCCAGCAGTGTATTGTTCTCCTCCTGCATCGGATCGTTTGGTTTGACTAACAAACTTCTGGATTGGAACAGAAATATCGATAGCAAGTTTGTCAATGAATTAGTCTTTATAGCATTCTGGATTGTTCCCGTTTACGAAATATCCGCACTCGCTGATGTATTGGTTCTTAATTCCATTGAGTTTTGGAGCGGAGATAACCCGGTAGCTGATGCCGGTACGGTTAAAACGGTGGAAGGTAAAGATGGGGTATATACCGTTGAAACAAAAAAAGACGGATACCATATTCAGAAACAGGGAGAAGAAAAAGCGATTGACCTTGTATTCGATGAAACAGACAAGAGCTGGAGCGTTGAAGCTGATGGCGAAGCTACCAAATTATTAAAATTCACCGATAACGATAAAGTTATCATGTATCTGCCTGATGGCAAAGAAATGAATGTAGAATTGAATCAGGCCGGTGTTCTGGCATTCCGCCAGGTTGCTGAAGGTTATTCATACTACGCTGCAAAGTAAATGACATTTAATAGTATCCGGGGAATTGATAATTGTGTTCATTGGAGAATTATCAATTTCCCCTTTTTTATTAAGTCTATACCAATCTAAATAAATACGAATGAAACACTCAATCCAAAAAGTAATGCTCTCCGGAGTATTCAGTTGCTTTCTGTTAGGGTCTGTGCTGGCTGACGGTACGGCTACTGCCCAGGCAACGAAACCTTACTGGCAAGACGTTCAGGTCGTTGCCGTAAACAAAGAACTGCCGCGTTCTTCATTTATGACATACGGCGATCGTTCGACAGCTCTTACTTCCCGCTTTGAAAAAAGCCCGTATTATTCTCTGCTGAACGGTACCTGGAAGTTTTATTTGTAGATTCCTACAAAGATCTTCCCGCAAATATCACCGATCCTTCCGTAAGTACGGCTGCATGGGATGATATCACTGTTCCGGGAAACTGGGAAGTTCAGGGACATGGAACAGCCATCTATACCAATCATGGCTATGAGTTTAAACCTCGTAACCCGCAACCTCCGTTATTGCCCGAAGCTAATCCGGTGGGTGTTTACCGTCGTGACTTCGAAGTCCCGGCAAACTGGGACGGACGCGATG
Source organism: Parabacteroides sp. (assembly GCA_021204335.1). GTDB lineage: Bacteria > Bacteroidota > Bacteroidia > Bacteroidales > Tannerellaceae > Parabacteroides. Next base: position 9,254 of record JAJPZM010000463.1, read on the forward strand.
TGCATCTGCATCTTTCAGGAGCCAAATTAGGTGTTTATGTGTATGTAAACGGCCAGGAGGTAGGCTACAGCGAGGATTCGAAGAATCCGGCTGAATTCCTTATTAACAAATACCTGCAACCGGGAAAGAATGTACTTACATTAAAGATATTCAGATGGAGCACAGGTTCTTATCTGGAATGCCAGGACTTCTGGCGTATCAGCGGCATCGAACGTGATGTATTCCTGTGGTCGCAACCCAAGATTGCCGTTAACGATTTCCGCGTAATCTCCACATTGGATGATACGTATAAAAACGGTATCTTTAATCTTGCCGTCGACCTCAAGAACCATACGGCAGAAGCGAAAGAAATTACCGTAGCCTACGAACTGCTGGATGCGAAGAACCAGACTGTTGCAACGGGAGAAAATAATATATGGGTAAATGCAAACAGCATCAAGACTGCTTCTTTTGCCAAAGAGCTGGACGGTGTGGCTGCCTGGAGCACTGAGCATCCCAACCTATACAAAGTATTGATAACAGTCAAGGAAGACGGTAAGGTGACAGAAGTTGTACCTTATAACGTCGGTTTCCGCCGCATCGAGATCAAACCGATCGACCAGATTGCAGGCAACGGCAAACCGTACACCGTACTGCTGTTTAACGGTCAGCCTATTAAATTTAAAGGCGTAAACATCCACGAACATAATCCTCTGACCGGACATTATATGACGGAAGAATTGATGCGTAAGGACTTCGAAATTATGAAGAAGAACAACATCAACGCCGTTCGTCTGTGCCACTATCCACAGGACCGTAAGTTCTATGAACTTTGCGACGAATATGGATTGTATGTGTATGATGAAGCCAATATCGAATCACATGGAATGTATTATAATCTGAGCAAAGGCGGTACGTTGGGTAACAATCCGGAATGGTTGCTGCCGCACATGGATCGGACAAAGAACATGTATGAGCGAAACAAAAACTATCCTTCGGTCACTTTCTGGTCGTTGGGTAACGAAGCCGGCAACGGTTATAACTTCTACCAGACTTACCTCTATCTAAAGGAAAAGGAAACAGCACTGATGAACCGTCCTGTAAACTACGAACGTGCTTTGTGGGAATGGAACACAGATATGTATGTTCCTCAGTATCCGAGTGCCGCATGGTTGGAAGAAATCGGTAAAAAAGGAAGCGATCGTCCGGTTGCTCCGTCTGAATATGCGCATGCAATGGGTAACTCAACCGGTAACCTTTGGGACCAGTGGAAAGCAATCTACAAATATCCGAACCTGCAAGGTGGTTTCATCTGGGATTGGGTAGACCAGGGATTGCTTGTTAAAGATGAGAACGGAAAAGAGTATTATGCATATGGCGGCGATTTCGGCGTAAATATGCCTAGCGATGGCAACTTCCTTTGCAACGGTATCGTTAATCCGGATCGTAACCCGCATCCGGCAATGGCAGAAGTGAAATTTACTCACCAGAATGTAGGTTTTGAAGCGGTGGATTTGGCCAACGGCGTATTTAAAATCACAAACCGTTTCTACTTTACCAATCTGAAAGACTATATGATCACTTATACAGTGAAGGCAAACAATAAGGTAATCAAGAGCAATAAGCTGACGCTCGACCTGGCTCCGCAGGCTTCGCAGGAAGTAACCGTCCCGGTTGCCGGATTGAAACCACAGGCCGGCGTAGATTATCTGGTAGACTTTGTCGTTACTTCTATCCATCAAAACGGTGTAGTTCCTGCAGGTTATGATATTGCTCAGGATCAGTTCAAACTGCCGGTTACTGCGAATAAAATAGCTTACAAAGCAGGCGGTCCGAAGCTGACGGTATCGGAAGAAGGAGACAATGTGAAAGTAATGTCTTCGAAAGTAAACTTCGTTTTCGATAAGAAGGCAGGCGTTGTTATCTCTTACAAAGTGGGCGGTACGGAATACTTTAACGAAGGTTTCGGTATCCAGCCTAACTTCTGGCGTGCTCCCAACGATAACGATTACGGAAGCGGTAACCCGAAACGTCTGGAAATATGGGAACTGTCGAGCCGCAACTTCAACGTAACAAAAGCATCTGCCGAAATCGTTGACGGTAATGTCATCGTGAACGTAGACTATAAATTACCGGCAGGCAATGAATTCCTGATTACTTACAAGATTTATCCTGACGGGGTAATGAATGTGGCAACCCATTTCACTCCGGCTCACCTGAATGGCGTGAAGATTGGTATTTCCGAAGCTACGGCAACGGCAACATTCTCGCCCGGACGTGATAATGTGAGCGAACGCGATAAAATGGTTGTTCCCCGTATCGGCGTACGTTTCCGTTTGCCGGTTAGCATGGATCAATTGGAATATTTCGGTCGTGGCCCGCTTGAAAACTATTGGGACCGTAAAGCTGGTTATATGATCGGACAGTATAAGAGTACGGCTGGCGAGCAGTATTATCCGTATGTCCGTCCGCAGGAAAACGGCCATCATTGCGATACCCGTTGGATTACGTTAGGCGGCAAAGGCAAAAACTTGCTGATTGTGGCTGACGATGAAATGGAATTTAACGCCATGCGCAACTCTGTGGAAGATTTTGATGCAGGAAAGACTACCAACCGCCCGTACCAGTGGAACAACTTCACACAGGAAGAAATCGACAACCGTCCGGAAATCGGCCCGTACGACAAACCTCGCCAGATACATATCAACGATATTACTCCGCGTAACTTCGTAGAAGTTAGTGTCGACCTGAAACAACAGGGATTGGCAGGTTACGATAGCTGGTATTCACGCCCGGAACCTGAATATACATTGCCGGCCGACCAGGAATACAAATGGGGCTTCACTTTGATCCCGTCGGGAAATGCCAACAGCGCACAAAGTAAAGCCGGTTATAGTTACAAATAAGAAAAGGCTTATATACTCATGAAAAAGGCGGTCTCTGTTAATCGGAGATCGCCTTTTTTGACTAGTAAAGTAATGGGATGTTTAAAAACTGAGTTTGATCACTTCACCGTAAGACGGTACGTTTTTGAACGCCTCTTTAATATCGTACAAGCCTGCGTAAACCCTCGCACAGGTTAAGACGCCGCCATGGGCAAAAATGCAGACGCTTTGCAGATCCGTTTTTCTTATCTCATCCAGAAAGGAACTGACCCGGTTGAACTGGTCGAGCAGCGATTCCCCTTCTGGTGTTCTCGTATTGATCCAGTCGGAAAACCAAGCCTCGGAACGAGGGTCGGCAGACAACTCCTCCCATGACTTCATTTCCCATTCTCCGAAACTTAATTCTTTTATACGGTCGTCGCGCGTGGCATCCGGGTATCCGCAGAAAGAGGCAAGGCGCACGCAACGGGTTAACGGGCTGCACCATACTTTATCGAACGTCAGTCCGGATAGCGATTCTTTTACTTTTTCTGCTTCTTCTTCAAACGAAGAGCGTAAAGGAACGTCTGTTTGTCCGTAGGCGTATCCCGCCGGAACGTCAACAGAGGTGTGTCTTACCAGGTAAATATCCATCATTCAATTTTATTGTGTTACTGTAAATATAACAACGATACCGATATAAAAGGTCAATTCGCATAACAAAAAGGTCGCACCGCAGCAATCGCCGGTATATCCCTGTATTTTCTTTTTCATCAGGGAAGTCAGCATGTACCAGGTGATAACGGGAAGAAGGGCTGCCAGAAAATAAACCGGTTTGGGGAGCCAGCATAAAGGAACAAGCATACAGATAAGGCTGAATATATACTCGTTGGTCGTCATGCGGCTATAAACTGTTTTGTTCTTCGCTTCTTCCTCCTTACGAGCGTATGGAAGCCGGTTGATAATCATTCCGGCAACGCCTTTACTGAAAGGGTCGCCTGCAAGCATGGCACAGCCGGCAAGCTCGACAGGAAGGCTGCTCAGCAACAGATAGTATAAACCGAAGTAGCCTATCAGCCCTATCACCCCATAACTTCCGATATGAGAATCTTTCATAATGGCAAGTATCCGCTCTCGGCTGGTTCCGCCACCGAAACCGTCGAAGAAATCAGCCAGCCCGTCTTCGTGGAGACAACCGGTAACCAGTAACCGGGTAGCCATTGCCAGCAGCAGCGCGACTCCGGCCGGTAAAATAAGAGAGCCGGCATACAGGACAATGACCGACAGACCGGCAGTCAGCCAGCCGACTAAAGCCCACCGCGATACTATATTTTTGAAGTATTCGGCAGGCACTTCGGCCAGTTTCCAGAATGGCAATCGCGTAAAGAAAATGAAAGCCGCCAGTATTCGTAGCATGTTTATATAATTAACGGTTTGTTTATCAGAAGTATTTTGTTACAGCTGCCTGCTGGAAAGTATGCATTTCGTTTATCATCCGTACGGCAGAGTCGACGATAGGATAAGCACAGACAGAGCCGGAACCTTCCCCCAGGCGCAGGCCGAGGTTCAGCAAAGGCTTGGCATTGAGTGCATCCAATACTTTTTTATGCCCGGCTTCATCGCCGCAATAGCTGAATATGCAATAGGGTAACATCTCGGGGTAGAGGCGGGAGGCTGCCAGTACACAATTGGTCATGATGAATCCGTCCACGAGGATGATCATCTTTAATTCTGCAGCGCGGAGCATTCCTCCGACAGCCATCACCATTTCGTAACCTCCGAAATAGCTGATCACGTCTAATGGACTATTGTCGCCTTTGTAATTTTCGAGTGCAGCTTTCAGTACGTTATATTTATGCCGTACCCCTTCGTTGTCCAGACCACTTCCGGCACCAACGCATTCGATTAGCGGAATACCCGTCAGGCAGGTCATCCACATGCTGGAGGCCGCTGTGTTACCGATCCCCATTTCTCCGAAGCTGACGACGTTGCATCCTTCTCGGTGGCAATCGCTTACGATGTCGGCTCCGTATTGGAGAGCCAGTTTCATTTCTTCCCGTGTCATGGCCGCTTCATGCAGGAAGTTGCGGGTGCCTTTCCGGATCTTGCGGTCGATTAATTGGGGAATAGGGGGAAAGTCGAAATCTACACCGCCGTCTACAATCTTTATTTCGAAACCGTGTTGGCGGGAGAGAAGGCAAACGCCTGCTCCTCCATTCAGAAAATTATGAATTACCTGGCGGGTCACTTCTTTGGGGGATTTGCTGACGCCTTCGTCGGCAATACCATGGTCGGATGCATAAATAACGTTGACCGGATGGCTCAGGGTAGGAGAAAGCGTTTGCTGGATTAATCCGATTTGAAGTGCTAGTTCTTCCAAAGTGCCTAACGAGCCTTTCGGCTTGGTCAGGTTGTTGATCTTATCCTGCAATGCTTCTTCGATTGCAGTATCTGGTTTTTCAATATGAAATGTGATCATTGTATTGTTATTTTGTTTTCTTTTTATCCTTTGATCTTTACCGGTATGCCGCTTATCATCAGCACGACTTCGTCTGCCTTCGAAGCGATGTATTGGTTCAGCCAGCCTTGCAGGTCGGTGAATTTGCGTTGCACAGGATCGGGGGATACGCCGCCCAGCCCGATCTCGTTTGTCACGAAAATAAGATAGGCTTCCTGTTCCGCCAGCTTATTGAATTCTTCTTTAAGTTCATCCAGCGAACGTGCTACGTTGCTGTCGTTATCAAAAAAGAAGTTGGTTCCCCATAAAGTTACACAATCGATGACGACCACCCGTCCGTTTAGGTTATGGTGGCTCAGGTATTTTTCTTCTTCGATGTTTGTCCATTCCGGCCCGCGGTCAGCCTGGTGGCGAAGGACGCGCTGGCGGAATTCTTCATCCCACACGCGCGATGTCGCCAGATAAACCGGATTCGGGGCTAACGATAAAGCAAGCTTTTGCGCATATCCGCTTTTCCCCGACCGTTGTCCGCCTGTGACCAGAACGATATGTTTCTCCGGCATCTTCTTATTCTCCTTTAGGTTTATTCCGGGATGCTGCCCGTTTGGCCTTGTTGAGCGGATTGTTTTTGCTTGTCTTCCGCAGGCTGGCCGATTTGGAGGCGGATGCCATGCGTTGTGCGACGGCGACTTTGCCCAAGGACTTGCCGAACTTCGGCTGTAATGCTTCTTTGAGCGCTTTTTCTTTAGGCGTCAGTTCTTCTTTGGACTTTTCGCCGCTTTTCGCTGCTTTTCTTGCTGCTGCATATTTATTGTATTTGGCATACTTTCCGGATCTCAGTTTGCTGCCGGAGCCGGAAGGTTTCTTTTTTCTGTCGGAATACTTTCTTCCGCCTTCTTTTCCTTCTTCTCTTTTTTTTCTCTGTTCTGACAGCCGGTTCACCGAAGATCAGATTCTGGGTTTTGCCGGTACCGGTACGTGCGTGTTCCTGGGCTTGTTTGAATTGGATACGCAGATCGTCGAGCATCACGATGTCGTCTTTCGTTACTTTTTGTCCTACTTCCGGCAACTGGCCGTTGACGGTCACCCGACCCATCTCTATGAATTTGTCCGCTTCACGACGGGAGCAAAGTCTGGAGTCGCTGAGTAATTTGTTTAGTCTTATTTCCATTGTATATAATTGTCTTT
>JAJPZM010000332.1 GCA_021204335.1 Parabacteroides sp.
TTAAATTAAGAATAATATAATAGATATACTATGTTGACAAATCAATCGATCGGATATATGGACGCACCAGTTCCCAAAGATATGAATCTGAAAGAAGCTATCGACAAGCTGCGTAAAGAAAAGAATGCGATAATCCTTGCCCACTATTATCAGACAGGCGACATACAGGATATAGCGGATTATATAGGAGATAGCCTGGCATTGGCACAATGGGCGGCTAAGACGACGGCTGATATCATCGTTCTTTGCGGTGTCCATTTTATGGGTGAGACGGTAAAGATACTTTGTCCGGATAAGAAAGTATTGGTTCCCGATTTGAATGCCGGTTGTTCGCTGGCGGATAGTTGTCCGGCTCCCGAATTTGCCGAATTTGTGAAACAGCATCCGGATCATGTCGTCATTTCATACGTGAATACGACGGCTGTCGTAAAAGCTGTAACGGATGTGGTGGTAACTTCCACCAATGCCCGCCAGATCGTTGAAAGTTTCCCGGAAGGAACGAAGATGATCTTCGGTCCTGACCGCAACCTGGGAAATTATATCAACAGCATTACCGGGCGTAATATGTTGTTGTGGAACGGAGCTTGTCACGTGCATGAACAGTTTTCCATGGAAAAGATACTTGATTTGAAGAAACAGTATCCCGATGCAGATGTAATCACTCACCCTGAGTGCAAACAACCCATTATACAGGTTTCTGACTTCGTAGGATCGACTGCGGCGCTTTTGAAGCACACCATTAAGTCAGAAAAGAAACAGTTCATTGTAGCGACGGAAAGTGGCGTTATTCACGAAATGCGTAAACAAAGTCCGGATAAAGAGTTTATCCCGGCTCCGCCAAACGACAGTACCTGTGCCTACAACGAATGCAATTTCATGCGTTTGAATACGATGGAGAAGCTGTATAACTGCCTGAAGTTCGAGATGTCTGAAATATTCGTGGACGAAGATGTACAGAAGAAGGCAATCAAACCGATCCGGAAGATGCTGGAGATTTCGGAGAAGTTAGGGTTATAATTATGTAATATTAATTGTTAGAATAAAAAAGCTGGATAATAATTATACGTTATCCAGCTTTTTAGTTTCATTCTAGAATAATTCCGGATAATATTTACGAATCAAGTCTTGTTTTTTTTTCCAGTTCGGAAATGAGTACAGGTTTATCCTGGGGTCTCAATCCTTTCTGGTTGATAACGTTTATCAGGCTCCAGTCTTTGCCCGGTTTATCCGGTGTCGGGTCTGCGGGTTCCACAGCCTTTAAATTATAACGGGTAAAATCTATTACGTAAGCTGGTGAATTATCTTTGTGCCAATCCCGCAATAAAGCCAGTCTGAATTCCTTGTTCATAAACCATTTAATCTCCAGGTTATTATAAGAATCACCTAATCCGGAACCCCGTTCTATAAATTGATAATTCCAGTCATCGTTCGATTTGTATTGTTCTCTCCAAAGAGTGCCAAACTCTCCGAATGTAACGAAATGGGTATCAGGCCATCTTTTCTTCGTATCTGTGACCCACATTTTCATAGCATCGCAAATAAAGTCTTTTTCGAATTCGTGAACCATTTGGGCTTCCCATATATTGGTGACCCATCCGAAGCCGTTCAGTTCCATTCCCTTGTCGAAATGGATAGACTGTGTATGCATTACTTCACGATGTCCCAGATCGAGTTCCCATCCTTTATAGGTTTCGATCGGGCCGACTCCTCTGCGACTGTTGTATCCTTCTATACCATGTTCGATGGCTCCTCTGCGACGGGCACAAATGAAATCCATTGTCCAACCATCCAGGTTTACGCAATCGATGAAATCACTTTTTCCTTGTGCTGGTTTATAGAAATGTTCTGTGGAAGGATAGAAAGGATAGGAAGGAGAACCGTCTGCGCCACCTCCATCGATATTATGTTGGCTCCAGATAACAGCATGTGCCGTATGAATATCTTCTTTTTCAGCCAGATATTTAAGATTATCGGCAGATAAGAATCCTCCCATGATGGATTGAGGGCGATAATCATTACCTATTCACTTTGAAATAATTTGTATTGCTTCGAACATTTCGCGATTTACACGTTCTCTTGGCAAGTACATTGCCGGAAAATATCCGGGGAAATAAGTTACTTCATCTCCATATTTTTTATGGCATTCTGCTACGTAATTACGAATTTTTTTATAATTTTCGCGTTGGTCTTCCAATACATTCATTGTAAATTTCCAGGTTAGGCGTTCATCCGGATTGTTTGTAGCAAAAGCCTCTCTTAAAGCACGAACTCCGTCAAGTGTGTGCCAGTCTGCTTCATCTCTGGGATGAAGCTTTACATCTCTTGATACTTCCCATGGTGTGGTACGTATCATGATATATAATGTTACAAACCGGTTTACTTTGATTGTAAGTTGTTGGGGACCGGATTCAGGATTTATTGTCATAGTTTCCGGTGAAAAACCGGTCGTTAATAATAATAGTAGTACAATGAATGGTCTAAATAAATTCTTCATACATTCGTTTTATATTTAATGGTTAGTT
>JAJPZM010000029.1 GCA_021204335.1 Parabacteroides sp.
AAAACATTCATATGATGTTCAATAAATCAACGGACATCATGCGGATAATCATTTACAGAATTACCTGCGCTGTCAATCGGAGGAGCAAAGGCGGCGATACCGAACAGGCCGGGTATCACGCCCATCACACCACCACCTACACCTGTCTTGGCTGGGATGCCGGAAGTGTACAACCAGTCGCCGGTGTGCTCGTAGAAACCTACGGTGGCGATCAGCGAGGTGATCTTGGGCGACAGGGAGGCGTCGAATATCTGTTTCTTCGATACCGGGTTCAGGCCGTCGTTGGCAATCGTCGCTCCGCAGACAGATAATTGAGCGGCAGTAATTCCCAACGAGCACTGGCGAGTATAAAGATCGAGCGACATATCCGGGTCGTCGTAGATGCGGTTGTAGTTTTTCAGCAGCCAGGCAATGGAGCGGTTGTTGAAGTTGGTGGCCGATTCCGACTTATACAGTTCGTCGATCAGTTGCGGTGCGCTGCCGCAAAGGTCGGTGATGTTGGAGACGATGGCTTCCCACTTCTTTGCCGCATCGCCAATCGGCTGCACCATGTTGCAAACAGTGATCGCTCCGGCGTTGACCAACGGGGTAGAAGGGTGATCCTTTTCCAGCAGTATCGCCATGATGGAGTTGAAAGGCAGTCCGGTTGCATCGGCACCGATCATTTCCAGCAATTTCTGTGCACCATACTGGCGCAAGGCCAGCACAGCGGTATGTACTTTGGAAACCGACTCGATACCGAAGCGATACTCGGAGTCGCCCAGCTGAATGGTCGTCCCGTCCATCAGACAGATACTGATGCCGAACAGGTTCTTATCTATATTGGTCAGATAAGGAATGTAATCGGCATTCTTCCCGTCGGTGTTCGTCTTGAACATTTCGTAGGCTTCCTGAGCCGCTTCCCTGATTTGCGAAACGGAAATCTTCTTATCCATATATCTTCTTATTTAGTTGATTTGGCACAGCCGGTATGGGTGAAGACAGAACCTTTTATGGAGAGGTTCTTGTCCTGCGCGATCCGGGTCGGTGTAGGATATTCCAGTTTCTCGAGTTCGGTGATGGCAGCGCTGATGTCGCCCAGTAACTGGTCGGCCATGTCGCGGCTGAAGCCCTGGCGGACAACGATACGCATAACGACCCAGTTTTCGAGGTTTTCGGGCAATGTATAGGCCGGAACCATCCAACCACTCTGTTTCAGTTTATCCTGCAAGTCGTAGAGCGTCCATTTGGCAGCCTTTGCATACTCCGGTTTCAGGTACCAGATGAACAAGGGGTTCACAACGTCCTTGCTGTAATTCTGGAACGGAGCGAACTTGCCGATTTCGGCATGCAGGTAGTCGGCTATCGCCATACTGTTTTGCTGCACTTCCTTGTAACCCTGGAAGCCGAGACGGATGAACTGGTAGTATTGTCCGAGAATCTGTGCGGCAGGACGAGAGAAGTTTAAACCAACCTGCGTGATATTTGCTCCCAGATAGTTTACGCTGAAAGACATAGAGCCCGGCAGATATTTCTTGTCTTTCCAGATAACCCAGCCCAATCCCGGATATACGAGGCCGTATTTGTGACCGGAAGTACTGATGGAAAGTACCCATTTCAGGCGGAAGTCCCATTTCAGTTCCGGTTTCAGGAACGGCAGGATGAAACCGCCGGAAGTGGCATCCACATGGATACAGATTTCGTAGCCTGTCTTGGCGTTATATTCGTCGAGGGCGGCATCCAATGCTTCCACATCGTCGTTCAGACCTGTCCAGGTAACGCCCTGGATAGGAACGATACAGATGGTGTTTTTATCGCAATATTTCAGGGCTTCCTGCGGGTCGAGTGTAATATGCTCCTGTGTCAGCGGCACTTGGCGCATTTCGATTTGCCACAGTTGGGCGAACTTTTTCCATACCACCTGGAAACCGGCAGAGATAACAAAGTTAGGCTTGTCGGTCGGCTTGCCCTGTGCAATTCTTCTTTCGCGCCAACGCAACCAGGCGGCAACACTATCCAACATACATGCTTCGGAAGAACCGATCGCCAGGGCTCCGGCTTTCCACTGTGCCTGTTCGGGGCTGTTCCACAGGTTAGCCATGATGTTGATACATTTGGCATTCATTACGGCGATACGCGGGTACTCAGTTTCGTCGATGTAGTTGATGTTGATCGCTTCGTTCATCAACTTGGTTGCATAGTCGTCCATCCAGGTGGTAACGAATGTAGCCAGGTTCAGACGGGGTTGTGTCTGGGCGTAGGTTTCGTCTTTAACCATTTGATAAGCAATCTCCGGAGTGGTAGGGCCTTCCGGAATGACATCTACTGGAGCGGGGTGCAACATTGCATTCGAGCCAAAAATCGCTGTTTTGGCATCACCTTCTCTAAAACTTGAATCTTTCATGTCTTTTTGTTTTTAATTATTATAAGAATTGGCGCAACCGACATTCGTGCGTCGATTTGTAGTGCAAAAACAGCCTTCGACCGCAATTGTTTTTCGATTTTAGTTAATCATGTAAGATTTGGAGTTTATTATCACAA
>JAJPZM010000362.1 GCA_021204335.1 Parabacteroides sp.
CATATATTATGAAATTGTTGTATCATAATATATGAGAATTCTGTGTCACAATATATGATACTGTTGTACCATATAATAGGATATTATTACAGGCTACCAGTCCGAAGAAACGGTTACAAGCCGAAAGCCGGAACCAGGTCGTCGAGTTCCTTGTCGGTCATGCCGGCAGGTTCGTATCCGGCCATGCGGGCACTGATGTAGATCTGGGCAGATTTGCTCAGCGTGTCGATTGCGTCGAAGCATTCGATCAGGTCTTCGCCTACCGCCAGGATTCCATGTTTTTCCCAGAATACGACATCATGTTCTTCGAGTTGCTTGATCGTGGCGTGTGCCAGCTCGATCGTTCCGGGGATTTCGTAAGGGACGATCCCCACTCCTTTCGGCACAATGATGCGGCATTCGGGTATCATGCTCCACAAGGTGCGGGTAATTACTTTCGAATCGAGGAAAGGCTTGCAGTGGGTCATGCCGATCAGTTCGGTCGGATGCGTATGCAGCACGACACGATTGTCGCGTCCCAGTGAGCGAAGGTAATTGTGCATCATCAGGTGCGACGGCAGTTCGGAAGTCGGCATGACCGGCTGTTCGGCAATGATGTCGTAACTTTTACCATCCGAAGCGATGCGGATCAGTGCACCGTTGGCAAAGGGGTCTTGTGCTACGTAGCGCATACGCTTGCCCGTTCCGGTCACATAAAAGACATTTCCGGCAAGGGAAGTCATGGCTTCCTGCAATTCGATGGCCGGAGCCAGTGCCGGCAATGCCATTTCTTCGTCAGTCAATAACCCGGTCAGGTTCACAGAAATATTTCCTCCGTTGCGTTCGGCCCATCCTTTTATCCAGAGATAGCCGGCTACTTCGGCGATACATCCTATTTCAGCCATCAGGTGGCTGTTGTTTCTAATTGTCGTCATTTTTACTTGTTTGCTTTGTCTTTATTTCTTGTTGTTATATTCGTTTCCGTTTATTTCTTTATCCCAATAAGTTCGGCAATAGCAGCGAAAATATCAGGATGCACATACCGGATATCAGCACGATGATCGTCTTCCGGCTCACGCCTTTCCACTCGTTGAGTACGATTCCCCAGACGTTGCTGAAAATGACATTCAGCGACATCAGGATACTCCACAAAAAGGCGAGCATGACGGGTGAGTCGGCAAAATAGCTTTTCCCCATCCCCAATCCGAAGAACTGGGAGTACCACAGCACGCCTGCCAGCGCACAAAATAAGACATTATTCAGTAATATCTTACCCGTAACGGAGAAATAATCTTTACCCGATTTGTTTTTTACATTCTGGAAGAGGCAATACGCGGCATTCGTCAGGAAGCCGCCCATCGTCACCAGCAGGATCACCGGATTGAGGGCGAACAGTTCGCTGGCACCGGAAGCTTTCGCTTTTTCCAGTATCGGCGTGCCGGCTTCGAGCCCCAGGTTGAAGCAGGCGCTCATCACGCCGGCCAGCAGGGCAACCAGCAGACCTTTCGTCAATGCAAAATCTTTTACGGCCGCTTTCTTCTCCTCGTCCGTCATGTTGCGGGCACGCAGGCTGCCGACATAACCGATAACTGCAATACCAGCCAACGTCACACAAACACCGAGCAGAAGGATCAGCCCATCGCCATGCAGCAAATCGGTTCCTCCGAACACAGCGGGGAAAAGCGTTCCGAAACCGGCGCAGGTTCCGAGTGCGATGCTTTGCCCCAGTGCAATACCCAGGTAACGCATACTCAGTCCGAAAGTCAGACCGCCTATCCCCCATAACATGCCATAAACAACAGCCCTCGTACTTCCTCCGGCACTCCACAGTTCCGTAAGGCTTCCCCCGAGGGAACAGCCAGTTGCGCCCCCAGATACGGGAAGACGAGCCAGGCAAAAATACCCTGCACGAGCCAGAAGCATTCCCAACTCCAGTTCTTCACCTTATTGATCGGCACATACGAGCTGCTTTGCCCGAAACTGCCGACGGCAATGATCAGTAAACCTATTAGTATATTCATACTATTATCGTTTGCTTGTAACCTCTATCTCGTATCGTTCAATCTCTGCGATATAATCTTCGCCCACAGGCACATTGTTTTGCAGGCAGAACATATCCCAGACGGCAGTCCATGGCAGGCTTTTCAATTCTTCCTGCAGGGCCAGACGTTCAAATAGTTTATCTTCCGCTTCATACTGCTGCAAGGTGGCAGACGATTCGAGCAAGGCTTGCAGGAAGGCTTTTTGAGTGGCGCGACATCCGATAACGTATGCGCCGATACGGTTGATCGTTGCATCGAAATAATCCAGACCGATATGCACGCGGTCCAACGCATTGCAACGGATGATCTCGCGGGAAAGATCGAGCAGGTCGTCGCTCAGGATGACCACATGGTCGCTGTCCCAGCGTACCGGGCGGCTTACATGGAGCATGATTTTAGGAGTAAACAGCAGCATCGACGAAATCTTGTCGGCAATGCTTTCCGTCAGATGGAAATGCCCCGTATCGAGTGTAACGATCTTGTTGTTCTTCGCGCCATAGCCCAGATAGAAATCATACGAACCGACGGTATAACTTTCCAGGCCGATGCCGAACAGTTTTGCCTCGATACAGTCTTTCATGTGCTTGTAGTCGGTAGCAAATATCTCGTCGAGCGCATCTTTCAGCAGTTGACGGTATTTGATACGGCTGGCGGGAACCTCTTTCGAGCCGTCGTGTATCCACAGATTCATGATACAGGGATCGTTCTGGTAAACGCCCATCGCTTCGCTGACGGCGCGGCAACGTTTGGTATGTTCGATCCAGAAGTCGCGGATCGACTTGTCGGGGTTAGCCAATGTCAGGTTACCGCTTTTGGGATGCGAGAAAGAGGTTGTGTTGAAATCGAGTTTCATATTATTCTCTTTCGCCCATTCCATCCAACTTTGGAAATATGCGGGTTCCACTTCATCACGGTCTACTTTCTTTCCGCCGAAGTCGCCGTATATCTCATGCAGGTTCAAGCGGTGGGTACCGGGGATAAACGAGTTTGCTTTCAGCACGTCGGCACGCAATTCGTCGATGTTGCGGGCTTTGCCGGGATAATTGCCGGTCACCTGTATGCCGCCCGACAGCGAACCGTCGGGATTCTCGAAGCCGGTCACGTCGTCTGCCTGCCAGCAATGGAGCGAAAGGCTGATCTGCTGCAATTTCTGCATAGCGGCATTTACATCTACATTCAGGGCTGCATAACGTTCGGCAGCCAGGTCAAAAGCTTGTTTTACATTCTTTTCTGTGTTCATGATGTTCTTCTTTTTATTGTTTTGTTATCCGGATATATCGTTTATATACTTCTTTCCAAGTCGTTTCATTCTGCGGCAGGAAGGTTTCCGTCTGAACAGAGTCGGCTATCAGACGGCGCATTTCCCAACGGTTGGAAACGATTCCCGCCGAGCGTGCCTGGATCATCGCATTACCAATGGCAGTCGCTTCCGACGGACCGGCTATCACAGGCATGCCGATCGCATTGGCCGTAAACTGGTTTAATAAGCTATTCTTCGATCCGCCCCCGATCACATGCAACCGATCGATCCGAAAAAGCGCCATCTCTTTCAGCATGCCGATCACCCGGTTATAACGAAGTGCCAGGCTTTCGAAGATGCAACACGCAAAGTCGGCGTCCGTCACCGGAACCGGTTGTCCGGTTGCTTCGCAATAGCCGGCAATCGCCTTGGTCATAGAAGGCGGATTGGCAAAACGCGGGTCGTCGGGGTTCACAAAGCGGGTAAAAGGAGCAGCCTGTTCCGCCATTCGTACGATATCCGGATAAGTATAAATCCGTCCGGCTTTCTCCCACTCTTTCCGGCATTGTTCCAGCAACCACATGCCGGTTATATTCTTCAGAAAGCGGGTCGTTCCTTCGATACCGCCTTCGTTCGTAAAGTTATTCTCGTAGGATTCTTTTGTTATTACAGGTTCTTCCGTTTCAATGCCCATCAGGCTCCAGGTGCCACTGCTCAGATAAGCGAAATGCCGGTCTTGCGCAGGAACGGCAGCTACGGCCGATGCCGTATCATGCCCCGCCACAGCGATCACGAGAACTTTACCAATGCCGGTTTCTTCTGCCAGCGCATCCGTCAGTTCACCAACAAGTGTTCCGGGCATCACCACCTGACGTACAATTGAAGGCGATACACCTGCCACTTCCAGCAAAGACGCTTCAAACTGCTTCGTGGCCGGATTCAGTAACTGGGAAGTGGAAGCATCCGTATATTCGCATACCTTATTACCCGTTAACAGATAGGACAATAGATCAGGTATGAAAAGTATTTCTTCTGCATTTTCCAACGGAGCAAAACCTTCCTGTTTAGCCCGAAACAGCTGGAAAAGACTATTAAAGTTCATGAATTGGATGCCTGTAAGACGATATACTTCTTCACGCGGAACAAGGCGGAAATATTCCTCCAACGCCCCTTCGGTGTACGGGTCGCGGTAAGCCCTGGGCAGGCCGAGCAACGAACCATCCGAAGCCAGATACCCAAAATCAACACCCCAGGTGTCGATACCGATTGAGTCAGGGATAATTTCCTGTTGTGCGCAAAGCAAGAGGCTTTTCTTCAGTTCTTCGTATAAGCTGTAGATATTCCAGTAATATTTGCCATGCAATTCCAGCAGGTTGTTCGGAAACCGGTGTATCTCCGTCATTTCAAATTTGCCATTAACCAGCGTGGTCAGGACAGCACGCCCACTCGTTGCTCCTATATCAAACGCTAAAAAGGTATGTTTCTTCATGGTACAATAAAATTGTTTGTTTGATGGAAGCAAAAGCATGGGATAAAAGACTATCTTTGCTTACGAAAATGATTTTAAACCTTTCATTTCTGACACATGAATAAACACACGAATGACCAGTTGCGTTACCTCACCATCGGTACGGCCGACGAAGATTGGGGTATTGTTGTCACTACTGTCGGCTATCAGTTTATACCACCGCAGGGACAATATCCGTTGTCGCACCATCCCGAAAACTATAACTTCAAACCTCAAACGGGACGCATCCTCAACGAATACCAACTGGTATATATAACGAAAGGAAGCGGTTACTTCTCTTCCCAATCGTGCAAACAGCAAAAGATTCATGCCGGCACCATGATCCTGCTTTTCCCGGGCGAATGGCACAGTTATTATCCGGATAAAGAAACCGGCTGGGATGAATATTGGGTAGGATTTAAAGGAATACATATCGACAAACGGGTGGAAAAACGTTTCTTCACCCAGGAAGAACCGCTTCACAAAATTGGCTTAAGTGTCACAATCGTAGGATTATATGAGGATATACTGAAGTATGCCTCACAGGAAAAGTCAGGTTACTAGCAGATGATCTCGAGCATCGTGCTCCATATTCTGGGTACTGTTTATTATAAGAAGAAGAACAGTTCCTTTACGAATATGTATGTGGTAGACAAGATCAACGAAGCCCGCATCCTGATGAAAGAGCAGATAGAAAGCGAAAACCCGATATCGCCGGAAGAGCTTGCCGCGCAATTAGGCCTGGGCTACTCTTGGTTCCGCCGTATGTTTAAGGAATACAACGGCGTCTCCCCTGCCCAATACCAGTTGCAACAGAAGCTACTCAGAGCCAAAGAACTGCTTACCGGCACCAACCTGAATATCTCAGAGATTGCCTACAGCCTGAAATTCGAGAATGCCGGCCAATTCTCCACCTTCTTTAAAAAGAAAGAGGGCGTTACGCCCTCCAAGTTTAGGGAGAGGGCACATTGAGTGCCCTTTCAATATTCAAAAAGCCACTCCCCAATATTCCTTTTCGCGGCATCAAACGAGACACCAACCTTTAGCAACTTACGACCATCAGCAGTATAAGGAATCAGGTAGCCCTTATCATCTATTTGTTGCAAGGCAGCCTCAGCAGAACCGTCGAGTTTAAATTCAAAAACAAAAATGCAGTCTTTCGTCTTTACTACGGCGTCCGCACGCCCACGGGCACTGCGAACCTCTGCATCACAAAACTGTCCCATCAACTTAAAGACCAAATAGAAAACAACCTGATAATGACGTTCAGTCTTCACATTTAACTCATACGGAAAATCGGCGAAGAAAGCTTTCAGACGAGTAAGGAAAGCATCTACATCGCCACTTTCCAGTTCACGAACAAACTTACCTATATAAAATCCATTATCATCGTCTCCTACCGAGGTATAAAAAGGAGTGATAAAATCAAGGAAACCGTATTTTACTTCATCATTAGGAAATTGAAGTTTATAGAGATGAAAACGTTCATCATAATCTTTAATAGTCAGATAGCCACTCTGATAAATCAAAGGAATAGGATTATTGTCGGCAACCCGATATTCAGAGAAAGCAGACTCTTTCATCTCTACCCCATCGATAAGTGTCCGCAAGTCGTATTCGCTTTGTTTCAACAACTCAACAAGGAAAGTCGGCGTTCCCGTTTGAAACCAATAACTGCCAAAACGACTAAAACTCAATATATTCAATAAACTAAACGGATTAAAAACTCCTTCCGACCGTTCACTGAAATGATAACCGTCGTAAAGGTTTGTCAACTGCTCCAATACATCTTCTTCCGACAAATTATATTGCTCTTTCAAAGCCGCTATCTCTGGTTTAAAATCTCTCCTCAGTTCTTCATGGGTAATCCCGCATAAAGTTGCATATTGAGGTAACATGCTAAGATCGGTCAACTGGTTTAAGTCGCTGAACACACTTACATGGGCAAATTTCGTTACACCCGTAAGAAAGACAAACCTCAGATAACGGTCTGCACTTTTCAATACACCGTAAAAAGCTTTAAGGGTCTTAAGATATTCCGTCTGGAGTTTCTCATCACCAAACACCTGCAACAATGGTTTGTCATATTCGTCAATCAATACAACCACCTGTCGTCCTGTTATTTCATAAGCTCTCGTTATCACATAGAGAAAACGTTCTTCTGGACTCCGATCTTTTTTTTCATCGCCATATAAGGTTTCCCATATCTCCAAATGTTGGTTCAATATGGAAACTAAAGCCTCGACCGATTCATATTTACGGGCATTCAAATCCAAATGCAGCACAGGATATTCCAGCCAATCTGTTTCCTGCCGTTCAATTTCCAAACCTTTAAACAGATCCTTTTTCCCCTGAAAATAGGCTTCAAAGGTAGAAAGTAACAGACTTTTACCAAAACGGCGCGGACGACTTAGAAAATAAGGGACCCCACTTGTTGCTAATTCATAAACAAAAGCTGTTTTATCTATATATAAAAAGCCCTCCTTCCTAAGTTTCTCGAAACTCTGTATACCTATCGGCAATTTTCTTACGGCTGCATTCATGACTTCATTATTTCTCCTACAAAAATAGTATAATATGTGACATAATCTACCACATATTATTCATTAGTTACTTCGAAGGCGAATATCCGAATTGTCTTTTGAAAGCGGTCGAGAAATGGGAGATGTTTTTAAAGCCGACTTCCAGATATACTTCGGACACTTTTTTCTTTTCATTCAGCAACTTATCCTGTGCAACGTTCAACCGTTTCTCCATCAGCCATTTTTGCGGAGAAAGGTTGCTCACCTTTTTGAAGTCACGTTTGAAAGCGGCTAAACTACGACCTGTATAGTGGGCTATCTCCTCAACGGTCAGGTCGTAGGCATAATTCTTTTCCAGGAAGTCGAGTATGTCGATCTTCCACGGATCGGTAAAGTCGAACAGGCTCGGATAGAACTGCTCGTCTATATCCAGCAGGGCATAAATACCCTCACGCAGTTTCATGTCGATAATACGGTCGGTCGGTTGGGTAGAGGTGTCGAAATAAGGCAACATCGATTGAAACAGGCTTGCGATGGCAGGTGTCTGAGGAAGCCTTATCACGCTCGGGGTCTGCTTCCGAGCTTGTAAAGGCAGCTTTTTCTTGTCGAGGGAATGATAGAACTCTCGCAGGAAAGCCCTTTTGAAAACCAGGGATATACCGACAAACTTCTCTTTCCCTTTGGGTTGCTTGGTCAGGCTGATACGATTATCCTTCCTCAGGAAGACACATCCCCCCCCTTACGGATTTTGATCGTGTTCTACCCTTCCTGCAAAAGCATCTCACCCGAACAGACATAAACCAGCGTATGGTCTTCCACCATACCCCAGCATCCCCGTTCATTGTCCGTGTAACAACTGAAGAATATATCGGAATAATTGAAGACGTTCGCTTCATTAATTGCAAATGCCATATCGTTTCTTATTTGTAGCAAAGTTAATTCAAATAACAATAAATGAAGGGATATAAAAAGCAAATATTATATCCCCTCACAATAACCGTTATCAGATATTCTTCTTAAAGAAAGGAACCAGTACAGCTACCGCTTCATCCACATACTGCGAAACATCATACATCTGCATGTGGTTTGCACCTTCTACTATATGAAGATTCTTGTCTGTGCTTGCAGCGCGTTTATACAGGTCTTCACTATACCATTTACTTCCGGCCATACTTCCGGCTACAAGCAGTAAAGGTTGGGTCAGGTAAAGCTCTGCCATATTGAACGCATCATAAGTCACCAGTTGCGTGAAACATCTTACAGGGGCTACACTTGGAGCCGTAGAACATTGTGCTCGCGGCGTACGGTAATATTCCCATGCTTCCTCCATTTCCTTGTCAGGAGCTTCTTCTTTCGTATTCGGAGCCAGAGGGAACATAGCCATCTCCGCTCCATTTGCTTCTGCCGTACGGGCAGCGGCACCACCCATCAACATAGGGAATGCATCTTCCGGTTTCTGGCTGCCGTCCCATCCGTTGCGGAACATAGCACCGATATTTACAGCACTTACAGCCCCCACAGCTTTGATGCGGTGGTCGTTGATAGCGGCATTAGCGGTATACCCGCCTCCGGCACAGATACCCATTGCACCGATCCTTTCCTTATCTACATAAGGAAGTGTAGTCAGATAATCGATTACGGCACTAATATCCTCCACCCGTATGTAAGGATTTTCCAACTGACGGGGTTCGCCGGTGCTTTCACCTTGATAGGATGCATCATAAGCAATGGTGATAAAACCAGCTTCAGCCAACCTCTTTGCATACAGCCCGGCTGTCTGTTCTTTTACTCCACCACCGGGATGGGTTACTACGATTGCCGGATATTCCCAGCTTTTATCAAAATTCTCAGGGAAATTGATAACTGCCGCCATAGTAATACCTTGGCCATTCCTGTTTTCGAATTGTACTTTCTGTTGAGACATAACTTTTTATTTTAAAGGATTTGTATTATGACTTAGACTTAACCTTCCGGCTAAGCTTTTTGTTCTGGTACAAAAGTAGAGGAAGAAACAAGAATGTGTTTTTTCCTACGGCTCAAAATAGTTTTCTGTATGGCTCAACTGAGAGAAGGTAGCCGCAATAATCGGTATCGCCCCCCCGACGCAATGCTGCGTCTCGATGAGACGTAACGTTGCGTCGGGGGGGGGGCGACGTAGAGTTGCGTTGGGGCGAGACGTAAGGCGGCGTCTCGCCCAGACGCAAAAAAAGGCTATTCGATTACGGGATGGCCGTCATCATCGTCGTCACTACCGCCGTTTCCGACGGTGAGCTGGCGTTCGTATTCGAGGGTACGGGGCTCTTTCAATAAGGTAGAGGTGTTGGAGAACTGGGTAACGATACGTAACGTATATTTACCATCGGCCAGGTCGGCGGGAACACGGGCACGAACACATTTCGGATCGTTTTTACTCAGGCGATGAGTAACCGGATGGGAAACGTCGTCGCTGCCGATAAAGAAAACACCAACACCGGCAGCGTCACCGGCAACCCTGATCTTTTCACCATCTATCAGAATATCGTCGCCCGGAGTGATTACTCCGGTAGCAAGACCGGTGGCTTCGTCGGTTACCAGACCGATCTGTGCTCCACTGCCTTTTACTTCCAATACTTCTACTCCTACATGGCTTAATGCTTCACGCATTTCGGATGCCAGTGTGATGTCGAGCGTTACCTTATGTTTCTCCGGATCGAACTTGGCACTCGAGCCGATCCATGAGCCTGTTACACGCGGGGTGAACTGACAGGTTTTCGTTAAAACACTGTAACCGTCCATAACCGCTTCGCGAATGATACGGTCATGTTGGTTGATGATCGATAATAAGGTGTCGTATTTGATTTCCGACCCCTCGTTAATAATCCGCTGCGCAATGTCTTCGTTACGCAGGGAGTTTTTCATGGTGGATACTTCGGCTGTATAGTCGTTATCCACATCTTTTGTCAGGAGGTTAAACCGAAGCCAGACCTTCCAGAATTTGGTGTAATTTGCCATGATTTCAATTTATTAGTTAGTAAACAGTTTGTTTATAAGCCAAACAAACTACATATTTTTAATACAACGGGCCGTACGAGAACCGCCTCTGGCTGTCCATATAACATATTGCCTTCTTTCAATCCATATTATATATTGTCTTTCATGATCATCTGAAGCCCAATAGTTAGCAGTACCGTCAGGACCACCTGCCCAAGCATCAAACAAAGAACTTACAGAACTATTATAATCTCTCCAAACATTTATATCATACGAATCTTCGAATTTGCACATATCCTTGAAATCAGCATAACTGGGTACTCTCCAGCCCGACGGACAGATTGTTCCGGCTACTACCCTCGCACGCATCTGTGAATGATTCATATTGCCTCCTGCTGCGGCAGTCTGCGTAACCCAGTAATTAGCTTTATTTCCATATACTTCTTTAGGCGGAACATTACTTCCCGGAGAAACAATCTTATATTATTTCACTGTAATCGTTTTCTTCACGGAATTACTGTATTTATCTGTAATAGTAAGCGTGCAATTACTGGTACTAGTTTCATGCCATGAGTCATAATACTTCGTTTGAAGTCTAACATTCGATTGTATTTGACCTGTAGTTAAAGTAGACTCAGAGGTAATATTTAATCCAGTCCAGCTGTCAGCCTTTGTAATTCCTTTAGGTGATGTAACTGTAAAATCGACATAAGAACCTGAACAAGCAAAATAGTCAATTGTCGGAGTTGTTGATGTAAAGTTGGAAATCGTCGTATAACTATTACTTTTTGTGGGAGTTGAGAAAGTTACGGCCGTACTGATCGAATACACCTTATAAGTTTTAAGAATCGAGTTATCCGCTTTACTGCGAATTGTAATGTTTGTATTCACTCCTGTCGATGCACCGGATGCCACATAAAAGGTGTAGGTTGTTTGATTCTTTCCGTCGTTTTCTTTTGTAACGGTCAACCATGCCGGAACATCTACCACCTCGGAACCACCGATTGTTTTTACTGTTAGTTTCACCTTATCATTCGCATTATTATATAACCGTAATACACTGTTGGTATTATCAAACTCCGCCTGTCCTTCTGTAGAAGATGTTATGGTCAGATCCGATTTCAGTTTAAGCGTAACAGTCTCTTTCATTTCCTCATTTGCTTTATTCACGAATGTGAATGTTTTACCTTCTAACGGATAAGGATCAGGAAAACCGGCATCTGATGAATTTAAAGTTAATATGTAATCGGCCGAGGAAGCATCCTGTTCCATAGCAGGCGACACGATAAGCCAATTTATCGGACTAGTCCAACCGGTGAAATCCAGTTTACTGCCACCGGAAGCAAAGACATTTAATGTAGCGGCCGGTTGTGCAACGGCGGTTGTCTGATAAAGAGTCAATATATTATCAGCAAAAGTACTACCGTTCGACAAAGACTTTGACAATACCGTCGGCTTTGCAAAAGGTTGCACAATCACAATCGTTTCCTTTGTTAAAATCTTATCAGTAAAGCGGATAAAAGCGACAGGGTACTTCGTATCCTTATAATTGTTGTCCTTTTTTATAGTGTATGTAATCGGAGCGGCATCCGCTTTTGTATTATCGGCGGGCGGGTCCAAAATCAACCATTGATGTTCCGTATCGTTATCCTCGTAATACATGGTGACATAATAACCGGCAGCAGAACCACCCTCTACGGTAAATTGTGCATTATTTACTATAGGCATCGTCACTATACGCGTTGCTACATCATAGGTGGCGTCTACTCCGTCTACATTCACTGAAATACCGTTTTCATCCGCTTCGCCACCCGGAGTATAATCATCGATTGCACCTTCGTCTGTCCAGCCTGCCACATCGATTGTGAAATCCAGATGATATTCGTCGGCTTTCGTGATATTGACCGTATAACGATGGTTTTGCGATACTTCGATATGATTGCCATCACCTACTGGTTTAAGGGGGACTTTGTAAGTGACCGGGATATTATCGGTCTTGTTGGCGGCATAGGTACCGCTCAAAATCAAGTAACCGCCGTCTTCTACCGGGCTCGGATAGGTATAAAAAGCTCCGGTTACGATATCTGTATTCGCATTATCACCCTCGAATTTGCGTGCCGGATAGGTAATCAAATCATCATCTGCGGCAGTTGGAAGCGTTCCGGTTACTTTCAGCGGAAAGTAGCTTACTCCTTTCCTGCCTTTTGCCATACTAACCGACTGAATGGTGAATTTTGAAGTGGCCGCATCGTTCACGATATCAAAACGAGCCACTGTACGGGTAAGGCGGAACCCCAACTGCAAACGGGCCGATACAGAGAAATCCGTTAGGTCGAGCGGCGTTGTGTAAGAACCGGTCATCGGCAGTGGAGTAACCAGTATATCAGTGGTCGATGCCGGATCGATCAACGGACTATGATATGTCAAAAAATCCGTTTCTTTGAGGACACCAGGATTTACCGTATTATCCTTTTGTCCCGGATTCGATTGGGATAATGGCTGGAAGAACACGAAAGGAGTTCCGTCGGCTGTAATCAATTGAGTCTGGTTCGCAATACAATACATCTTAACGAACAGACCTTTCTTCAGCGACAGTAAAGCCGTCGTTTCTTTGGCATTCGCATCTTTCGCTGTCAGGTCGAGAGCGGTCACATCATTTCCCGAAGGGATATCGTTGCTGTTCTCGCGGTAACAGAAACGTTCCTGATAGGTGTAAGTTCCACCTTCGGTTTCGCTTCCGAACACGTAGATATCGAGCGATGAGATTTTATTTTCATCTGCCGTAGCGATCGGATCGGCTTTCGTTGCCATCACCGACAGTTTGTTTTTCAATGTCAGCAATACTTCGCGCCGTTCCGCTTTCCCGGATGGCTCCGGCGAAGGTTTATCGAGCTGTTCTTCCGTTTCGCTGGTGCAGGCCGCCACAGACAGCAAAAGGGAAAGCAGGCTGATTCCGTATAGTTTATTAAATATCTTCATCTTTGTTTCTTTTAAGTTGATTTTCCGATTGTTCTTTTCCCGGTTTATTATTCAGGCTGTCGAGCAGGTATTTGCCGGGTTTGAACTTTACGCTGACACGTGCCTCGATAGGACAGGATTCACCAGTCCGGGGGTTACGCCCCATCCGCGGGGTTTGACTCCATATTGAAAAGGAGCCGAACCCTTGCAGGATGACACGTTTATCAGCACACAGCTCTTTCGTCAATATTCTCTCCCAGGCATTCACAAAGTCCAGGCATTGGGACTGCGTGAGGGATAGATGTTCGGATAGGGCCGTTACTAATTCGTGCTTGTTCATTACGGTTGCGGAGCTTTTAGAACGACATTAACAATCGTCTTTGCGCCGGTAGCCGCAGCGGTAAAGGTCAGCGTGTTCGTTTCTTCCGCTGAACCTTGTGCTGTCGGTAACGTAAAGGTGTAAACGCCTTCGGCATCTGCCGCGCTGTTGTTGTCGACCGTTATCCAATTATCGGTTATCGCAACACTGCTGCCGGTTGTTGCCGCTTCGGTACCCAATGTAGCTGCCGTTGCTTTCAACTTGATCGTTTGTCCGTTGGCATTCAAGATAGTTACCGTGCGGGTAGCTGCATTGTAGGTGTTCGTATTGCCTTCTTCGGCCACCAGGCTGATTTCGGGACCGGTCTGGTCTTTCGGCATGACAACGACACTGTATTTACTGCCGCTGGCTTTGTTGGTTAGGCGGATCGTCACAGGACGAAAATCCGACATGCTCCCCAAATCGTCCGCCATCTTATAGGCGAATGCCGTGCTACCCGATGCTTTCGTCTCGAATGTGCGGTCGCCATCGGCTACCAGCCACTCGTCACCTCCGGCATAATCCAATGATTCGTCAATCTCTGAGTTGGAAGCCATCGTAAACTTCAACGTATTACCGGCTGTTGGTTCCAAAGCGACTTTACCATCGCTCAGCAGCAGGGCGTTCGTGCTATTAGCAGCATCGAAGGCAAAGGCTTCCTGCGTGAAGTCGTTTTCCGGTTTGTAATTATCCACATCTCCTTCGTCGGTCCAGTCTGCTACCTGCAACGTGAAGTCCAGGTGATACGGGTCGGCATTCGTGATGGATACGGTGTAACGGTGGTTGTGGGCCACTTCGATATAGTTGCCGGTTTCATCGCCTGCCGGTCTGAAAGGCACTTTGTAAGCCACTTTGATATTATCGGTTTTATTGGCGGCATACGTTCCGCTCAGGATCAGATAACCTTCGTCACCCACCGGGCTGGGATAGCAATAGAAGATCCCCAGGCCTTTAGGCTTGTCGGTAGTCTGGTCGGCTGTATATTCACGAGCCGGATAGGTGATCAGGTCGCCGTCGACAGCAGATTCCGAACCCAATACCTTCACCGGAAAGTAAGTGGCTCCAGTACGTCCGTTATCCATGCTGACCGATTCGATAGTAAATCTTGACTGACACTGGCATCATTCTCCACATCGAAGCGGGCCACCATACGGGTCAGCTTGAAGCCTAACTGCGTGCGGGCCGAAACAGAGAAGTCGGTCAGGTCGAGCGGTGTCGTATAGGCACCGGTCATAGGCAGTGGGGTTGTCAATATATCGGTTGGTTCGTCGGCCTTCAATACCGGGGTATGGAGGGTTTTGAAGTCGGCTTCGATCGAAACGCCGGGGGGTTACCGTGTTAGCAGCCTGTCCGGGGGCACTTTGTTCCAATGCCTGAAAACCGGTATATTCAGCACCTGTATTCGGATCGATCAGTGTTGTACCATTGGCGATACAGTAGATTTTCACATACAGTCCTTTCTTCATACGGAGAAGGGCGGTCGAGTTGTCGGCTCCCGCATTCAAGGTAAAGCTGGTGGCATAATCGCCGTCGACAGTCTGCCGGGCGTCTTCCCGGTAATAGAAACGTTCCTGGAAGGTGTAAGGGCCGGCTTCCGTTTTAGAACCGAATACGTAGACGTCGAGCGAATAGATATGGTTCTCGTCGGCAGTAGCGATAGGATCGGCCTTTGTTTCGACCGGAGTCACTTTCAGCTTGTTCTTCAATGTCAGAAGAACTTCGCGGGTTTCGTTGTCCGCAACTCCTCCCTGATCGGGAGGGGTCGGAGTATCCAGCGTATTCTCGCTGGTGCAGGCGGCCAGCAGAAGGTTGGCGGCGAGACAGGATAGTTTATGTGTTATATTCATTTTCTTAATTGTTTGTTACAGAAATCAATTAAATACAATTGATATGATGTAACCGATAATCAGAAAATGAATGTTATCTGTTTATGGATTGACTTAACTTTTTATCATCTTGTCTGCAATCCCAAATAGCTGTTATATCTAATATGGAATTTACCACATCTAAAGAATAAACTATAATGATTATCCGCATAATGTCCTATTATAAATTCTGGATTTGAAGTCGGAG
>JAJPZM010000452.1 GCA_021204335.1 Parabacteroides sp.
AACTTTTAAAATGCGCGAAATAAGCTGCTTTGGATGCTAGATGTTCTCTTGAATAAAAAATCCTGTAACTCGTGTTGGGCAGGTTACAGGATTTTTTATTGTTATATTACCGGTCCGTTATCCCAGGAACGAAATAAGTGCGCCGGCAGCTACTGCAGAGCCGATTACTCCGGAGATATTACTGGCCATGCAATATTGAAGCACATGGTTCTTCGGGTCGTATTTCAATGCGATATCGTTGGCTACGCGGGATGCCATAGGCACCGCACTTAAACCGGTTGCGCCGATAAGCGGATTAATTTCTTCTTGGTAAACAGGTTGAACAGTTTCACGAAAAAGATACCGCCGGCGATAGACAGGGCAAATGCCAGGAATCCGCCGATCACGATGCCGATCGTAGTAAAGTTCAGGAAAGCTTCCGATGTCATCGTTGCTCCGACCGATAAGCCCAGGAATATGGTAGCCGCATTCATGATGCTGTTGGACGCTGCGTCAAACAGTCGGAATGTGTTGGTTCCGATTTCCTTTACCAGGTTACCGAACATCAGCATACCGATCAAAGGCACCGAGCTTGGAACAAACAGGGCTACAACGGTAGTTACAATAATCGGGAATATGATTTTGAGTACCCGCATATTCTTGATCTCTACTGTCGAAGGACATTTCTTTTCCTGTTCTTTCATATTGATGCAAAGCTCCTTCTTAGAGCAAAGGGCTTTAACTACCAGAGGAATGATGACCGGAACCAATGCCATATATGAATAGGCGGCAATAGCAATCGGTCCTAACAGATGGGGGCCAGCTTGATCGTTGTAAAGATAGCAGTAGGCCCGTCCGCACCTCCGATAATACCTAGAGAACCTGCTTCTTTCGGGGTGAATCCCATCAGGATCGCTACTAACAATACAGTGAATATACCCAGCTGGGCGGCCGCACCGAAAATAGATAAACGCAGGTTACGAAGCATCGGCCCGAAGTCGGTCAAAGCTCCTACACCCATAAAAATAATTGGCGGAAGGAAACCGGTCTTGATCAGCATGTAATAGATGAAGTTCATGATACCCAGTTCGTGCGCAATGTCGTGCAAAGGCATTTCCCAGATATTTTTCATCACTCCATGTATATTGATCAATCCGTTTTCATCTGCCTGGATCACCCCCATGTCGCCTCCCGGGAAGTTGGCAAGCAACACTCCGAATGCGATAGGGACAAGCAGCAAAGGCTCATATTGCTTCTTGATACCCAGGTAGAGCAATATGAATGCGATTGCATACATGACAAGGAACTGCGGTTCGGCAATAATATTGCTGAACACAGTCATTTCATACAGATTTTGAAATATCTCTTTCATTACTGTATGGTCATTAATATATCATCTTCCGATACAGCATCACCGGCTGCATAATTAATGGAAGTGATCGTTCCACTGAATTCCGAACGGACGGCGTTGTATGTTTTCATCGCTTCCACATAGCAAAGCACATCACCTTCTTTTACCGTATCGCCTACTTTAAGCGGAGTTTCGGAAGCATTCTTTACGAGGAAGAATTTACCTTCCAGCGGTGAAAGGACTTCGTTGCCTGCTCCTGCGGATGCCGGTGCTGCGGCAGGTTGGGCTGTAGCCGGTGCTGGAGCTGTGGTGGCTGCCGGAGCGGTATTCTTCGTGTCACCGAAAGCGACGGTAACGTGGTATGCTTGTCCGTCTACATCTACGGTCAGCACTTGCGGAGTTGTCGGCAGGGCAGGCGTGCTTGCCGCCGGGGCAGCAGTCGGTTGGCTCTTTTCATGTAAAGCCGCTTTTTCTTGGCAACATCGGCCAGGAATTCAACTTTCGCTTTTCCGGAACGGTATGTTTCATACTGGGCTGGGTGCATGGCGTATTCGAACAATTCTTCGTCGTCTTCGCCTGTTTCCCATTGCTTTTCGTTCATCATCTTGCGATATTTGTCGAGTGCGTCCGGATAGTTATCCTGCGGATTGCCGGTGAAGAACTCGCGTCCTTTGGCTTTTGCTTTCTCGATGATTTCCGGAGCCAGCGGTCCCGGCAGTCGTCCTGCCTTTCCGAGGATCATATCCCAGATATCGTCGGCAATCATGCTCCAACGGGCTTTTCCTTTTTCCATCTGCATCACGTTCATCAGAGCCAGGTTCTTGACATACTGGCTGAACGGTGTAACCAATGGGGGATAACCTACGCGCGGCCATACGTAGGCCACTTCGTCGAATAATTTGATTGGCAACTGGTCTTGCGACATCAGCGGCTTGTTGTTTTTGATGTTGTTTTTATTGATCGATTCCAGGTTCTTTTCCAGGTCGGCCATCAGACTACCCATCATACCGCCGGGAAGTCCCGGGGCGATCAGCAATGAGTTCATCAGGCGGTTTTTCGGGCTGATGTACAAACCTAAGAAGTCATCCATGAATTCCTGGATCATGCTGCGTACTTTCATGTATGCTTCCATGTTGATTTCCGGTACTTTGTAGCCGGTATCTTTCAACATAGCCTGTACGGTCAACAAGTCGGCGTGTCCTGTACCCCCATGAGAGTGGTTCCATGTCCACATCGATGTAGTCGCAACCTGCATTACAAACTTCCAGGATAGAAGCCATATTGAATCCCGGGCCGGCATGGCTATGATACTGGATAGGAATTTCCGGGTGTTTCGCTTTGATATTGGCAACGATCTATCCCAGCGAATAAGGGCGGCCGATACCTGCTATGTCTTTGATGCAGATTTCGTCTGCACCCAGTTCGATCAGCTCCATCGCCATCTTGGTGTAATATTCGACCGTATGGATCGGAGAGTGGGTGATACAAAGCGAACACTGGGAGATCATTCCAGCTTCTTTCGCGTATTGGATGGAAGGAGCAATGTTGCGTACGTCGTTCAATCCGCAGAATGTCCGGGTGATATCTGTTCCCTGCGCTTTTTTCACTTTGTAGAAAAGCTGGCGCACATCGGCGGGGACGGGGCTCATGCGGAGTCCGTTGAGTGCGCGGTCTAACATGTGTGTCTGGATACCTGCATCGTGGAATGGCTTCGTCCATTCGCGTACGGCTTTATTGGGATTTTCTCCGAATAGTAAATTAACTTGCTCGAATCCCCCTCCATTGGTCTCAACGCGGGCGAAACAGCCCATCTCGATAATTGCTGGGGCAACTCTGGTGAGTTGGTCTACGCGAGGCACATATTTACCGGCAGATTGCCACATGTCTCTAAAGACCAAACTGAATTTGATTTCTCTTTTCATGATATAAATATATAGCTAGTATTATATTCTTTCAATTTTAGTGACTTTCCCTTATCCGCCGGTTGCCACACTGATTGCCGAAATAATGGCAGCGGTGGTTTTACCCGAAATACTTCCGGCCTGTGCGGTTGCAGCAGGTTGCGTTGCCGGTTGCTTTTTCGCGACGACCTCCTCCGGTGCGTATTTATTACGAGTGTGATTAATCCTTTACCTAAATTGATAACGATCAAAAGAATTGCGAATACGGTGGTCATGCCGACGACCATCAATAAAAGTCCTGTTTCTATGTTTTCCATATCTAATATTTGAATGCAATAAGTATCTTGTATGTTCTAAAAAAGAGATGATAGATACAATCTTTGCCAAGTTATAAATCGGATACAAAAAATAAAAAAAATATTGCTATCTTGTTTATCTGATTAGCTATAAAAAAAGTAAAAGAATGAAATGTTTATTTGTTTATATGTTTTGGTTCGTAGGTTTAATGCGGTGTTTTACGATAAATAGTTATTTGCGTTTTGGGTTATAAAACAAACGGATTATAATTGTAAAACACCACCTTCTTTTCTTTCAACGACTTTTTTACATCGATCAGCCGTTGGTTGCTGCTGCCGCGGAACAAAAGACTTTCGTCGCGGAGGGCTTGTTTGAATTTACCGTCTACCAGGACATCGATGTATTGGAGCAAGGCTGCCTGTTTAGGGTTTTCCAATAATTTCTCGAACTGATATCCGGTGTAACACCAGATATTCTTCCGGCTTTTCTCTTTGATGGCACGTGCCAGCTCTGTGAAACCTTCGGGTTGATACATCGGATCGCCGCCACTGAAAGTAACGTCGGCAAACTCGTCTTCGAGCACCTTCTCCAGAATATCTTCGGTAGGAGTGGGGCGTCCTTTCTTTATATCCCACGATTCCGGATTATGGCAGCCTGGGCACTGGTTCGGGCACCCGGCAGCGTAGATGGCCGTCCGGAAGCCGGGGCCATCTACTGTTGTATCTTCTATAATATCTATAATTGAAAGCATGGTTTTTAATTATGAATAATACGATCATTCAACTCAGCTAACTTGGCATTGTTCCAACGGTCGGTGGTGTCGACCAGGTAACCGGTGATGCGTTGTAGTTTATTCAGATGTTTGCTGCCGCATTTTGGACATTCTTCCAGGTGGTTGGCTGCATTCTCGTAGCCGCAGTCCAGGCAACGGTTGCGGTTGTGGTTGACGGAGCTGTAACCGATGTTATATTTGTCCATCATATCTACCACTTTCATGATCACTTCCGGGTTGTGGGTGGCATCGCCGTCCATTTCAACATAGAAGATATGGCCGCCACCGGTCAGTGCATGGTAAGGCGCTTCTACCTCTGCCTTGTGGCGGGCGCTGCATTTGTAATATACCGGAACATGATTGGAGTTCGTATAATAATCGCGATCGCAAATACCGGGCAACGGACCAAATTTCTGGCGGTCTCTGCCGGTAAACTTGCCGGACAGTCCTTCTGCCGGAGTTGCCAGTACACTGTAATTATGCTGATACTGTTCAGAGAACTGGTTGACGCGGTCGCGCATATAAGTAACGATCTTTAGTCCCAATTCCTGCGACGCTTCATCTTCGCCATGATGCTTGCCGGTCAGGGCAACCAGGCATTCTGCCAGTCCGATAAAGCCGATACCCAACGTTCCCTGGTTGATAACCGGAGCGATCGTATCGGTCGGTTTCAGCTTCTCGCTGCCCAGCCATAAAGACGACATCAATAGCGGGAACTGTTTGGCGTATGCCGTTTTCTGGAACTCCATGCGTTCGTGAAGCTGGCGGGCTGTGATTTCCAGCATTTCATCCAGCTTGGCAAAGAAGCGGGCAATACGAAGCTCTTTATCTTCAATGTCCATACATTCGATAGCCAGGCGCACGATGTTGATTGTGGAGAAAGATAAGTTTCCGCGTCCGATAGATATCTTCGGCCCGAAACGGTTTTCGAAAACGCGCGTACGGCATCCCATAGTCGCTACTTCGTATTTATAACGTTCCGGATCGTCGGCTTTCCAGTCTTCGTGATGGTTGAAAGTAGCATCCAGGTTTAGGAAGTTCGGGAAGAAGCGGCGGGCTGTCACTTTGCATGCCAGCTCGTAGAGGTCGTAGTTGCGGTCTTCCGGCAAGTAACTGACGCCCCGTTTCTTTTTCCATATCTGGATCGGGAAGATGGCCGTTTCGCCGTTACCTACACCGCGGTAGGTGCTTTTCAGTATTTCGCGGATGATGCAACGACCTTCGGCAGAGGTGTCTGCACCATAATTGATGGAACTGAATACCACCTGGTTACCGCCGCGGGAATGGATCGTATTCATATTGTGTATGAACGCTTCCATCGACTGGTGAACGCGGCTGACGGTTTTATTGACGGCATGCTGTATAATCCGTTTGTCACCGCTCAGACCATCCAGAGGACGGGTTATATAATCGTCTATTTCTTTGTCGTAAAGATGTGAGTAATCAACACCGTTCAACTCCTCCAGGTTCTTTATTTCTTCGATGTAGCTGTTGCGCACGTAAGGAGCCAAATAGAAATCGAATGCAGGGATCGCCTGTCCGCCGTGCATCTCGTTCTGAGCCGTTTCGAGGGAGATACAACCTAAGATACTGGCCGTTTCGATACGTTTGGCTGGGCGCGACTCGCCATGTCCGGCTGAGAAGCCATATTTGAGGATGCGATCCAGCGGATGCTGAACGCAGGTAAGGCTTTTTGTCGGATAATAGTCTTTATCATGAATATGCAGATAGTTGTTGGCAACGGTTTCTTTTACTTCTTCGCTCAACAGGTAGTCGCCGACAAACGGTTTGGTGGTTTCGCTGGAGAACTTCATCATCATGCCGGCGGGGGTGTCAGCGTTCATATTAGCATTCTCGCGGGTAATGTCGTTTGATTTGATGTTGATGATTTCCAGGAACATGTCGCGGGTCTTTGCTTTACGGGCAACACTGCGCTGGTTGCGATAAGCGATATATTTTTGTGTCACGTCTTTGCGGCTACTGTTCATCAATTCCAGTTCGACAGCATCCTGAATGGCTTCTACCGTCATTTGCGGTTCCCCTTTAAATGAAATATGGTCGGTGATCTGACGGATCAGCTGCAAATCTTCCCCCATATCCGTATGTAACATTGCCTTTCTGATCGCCGTAACTATTTTTTCCTCATTAAAACCGACGATACGTCCATCCCGTTTAATAACTGTCTGAATCATGATATATGTATTGGTGTATTATGTTGTTTTGTGCTCGCAAAGGTATATCTTAACTTTGTATGGTGTTTCTTTTGGAAAACTTTTGGTGAGTTAAATATTGTCAATCTATTGATTTATAGGTGTACTTATGTGTAAAGTGGAAAACTTTTAGTTTTAAAGATGATCTTTTGTTTTCCAAAAGGAAAGTGGTTAAAACCAGAAGCCCCGGCGAAGTGATTCGCCGGGGCTTCATTTTGTGTTATGATATAAAAATGTAGAGAGTATATTTTACTGTCCTGCTCCGCCCATAATGTCGAGCAATTCGTTGGTGATTGCCTGCTGGCGGGTCTTGTTGTATTGTAACGTCAATTCCTGGATCAGGTCGTTGGCATTGTCGTTGGCTGTCTGCATGGCGAGCATGCGGGCGGCATGTTCGGCGGTGACGGTGTCGAGCAATGTGGTGTAAATGCCCAGATGGAGCACCTTGGGCAACAGCAGAGCGAGCAAATGTTCGGACGACGGTTCCAGGATATAATTGGTTGAAACCTCTGCCGGGTTTACTTCGGGTAAAGTGACCGGAAGGAATACTTTTTCCGTTAAAACCTGCTGCGCCATATTTTTGAAATGATGGTAAAGCAGTTCTACCCGGTCTGCCTGTCCGGAAGCATATAGCTCCATCAGGGTCGTTGCCAGTTGCGCTGCATTTTCGTAAGCCGGCTTGTCGCCGATCATCAGGAAGCGGTCGTCTGTCTGATAACCTGCCTTATGAAGCTCGTCGGCAATCTTTTTGCCGACAGGGTAGAGACGGACGCTGATGCCCTGCGACTCATATTGGTGAAGACGGGCGGCGAGCTCTTTCCATATATTGGCGTTGAATGCGCCACACAGTCCGGTGTTGGATGAGAAAGCGACAATTGCCACCTGCTTCACTTCGCGTACGGCAGAATAGAGAGTGTTCATTTCGCTTTCTGCCGACAGGGTGCCTTCCAGTATGGCGCTCAGCTTGCTTTCATAGTCGAGCATACGTTCGACGATCGTTTGCGTATGATGCAGCTTGGCGGAAGAAACCATCTTCATGGCAGAAGTGATCTTCTAGGTGTTCCGGATCGACGCAATACGAATTTTTATCTCTTTCAGTGATGCCATAATCTAGTTTCTATTTTCAATCTGCTTTATATGCCCCGCTTACCTGGTGGGCAGTCTCTTCCAGGATACGAGAAACCTCGTCGTTTATCACTCCCGACTTCAATACGTCCAGTACATCTTTCTGATGATTGGTGATTAATGTCTGAAGGTATGTACTCTCGAAATCATGCACGTGGTTCAGCGGCACTTCTTTCAACAATCCTTTTGTACCGCAGTAGAGGATAGCGATTTGCTGTTCTACCGGCATCGGGCTGTATTGGGGTTGTATAAGCAGTTGCGTATTCTTTTGTCCTTTATCGATCGTGAAAGCGGTTACCGCATCCATTTCGCCGCCGAACTTGGTGAACAATTCGAGTTCGCAGAACTGCGCCTGGTCGATCTTCAACGTACCGGCTACCTTCTTCATCGCCTTCAACTGGGTGTTGCCACCTACACGCGAAACGGAGATACCTACGTTGATAGCCGGGCGGTTACCCTGGTTGAACAGGTCTGTTTCCAGGAATATCTGTCCGTCGGTAATTGAGATCACGTTGGTCGGGATATAGGCGGAAACGTCGCCCGCCTGTGTTTCGATAATCGGCAGGGCAGTCAATGAGCCGCCGCCTTTTACGATCTCTTTCATGCTTTCCGGCAGGTCGTTCATCTCGCAAGCCACTTCCTGTTGGTTGATGATTTTGGCGGCACGTTCCAGCAGACGGGAGTGCAGGTAGAAGATATCCCCCGGATAGGCTTCGCGGCCGGATGGACGGCGAAGAATTAGGGAAACCTCGCGGTAGGCAACCGCCTGTTTCGACAAGTCATCGTAAACCATCAGGGCATGGCGTCCACTGTCGCGGAAATATTCGCCGATGGCGGCTCCGGCAAAGGGAGCGAAGTATTGCATGGCTGCCGGGTCGGAAGCGGTGGCACTGACTACGATCGTGTAGTCCATCGCCCCTTTTTCCTGCAACGTATTGACCAGCGAGGCAACGGTAGATCCTTTCTGCCCGATCGCTACGTAAATGCAATAAACCGGCTGCCCGACTTCGTAATTACTGCGCTGGTTGATAATCGTATCGATGGCGATAGAGGTTTTACCCGTCTGGCGGTCGCCGATGATCAGTTCACGCTGCCCGCGTCCGATAGGTATCATGGCGTCGACCGCTTTGATGCCCGTCTGCAACGGTTCATTGACCGGCTGGCGGTAGATAACGCCCGGCGCTTTCCGCTCCAGCGGCATCTGGTATTTCTTACCTGTGATCTCGCCTTTGCCGTCGATCGGGTTGCCCAGCGGGTCGATCACGCGACCGATCATGCTTTCACTTACGTTGATGGAAGCGATGCGGCGGGTACGCTTTACGGTATCGCCCTCTTTCACATGGTCGGTCGGCCCGAGCAATACGGCACCCACATTGTCTTCTTCCAGGTTCATGACGATGGCTTCCATGCCATTGTCGAATTCCAGCAGTTCGTTGGCTTCGGCGTTGTCCAGCCCGTAGATACGTGCCACGCCGTCGCTTGCCTGGAGCACCGTACCCGCCTCTTCCATATGGATGCAGGTGTTGATGCCTTCCAGTTGTTGGCGCAAGATGGCGGAAACTTCACTTACTTTTATCTGGTCTGTCATACGTTTTTCTTTTTTAATTTCTTTCGATTAGCTGATTCTTTATATCCCGCAGCTGCCGGGAGTAGCTGGCGTCTATCCGGTAGTTGCCGATGCGCAGCACGAAGCCGCCGATCAGTTCCGGTCGGAGCACCCCGATAAACTCGATGGTGTTGCCGGTCTCTTCCTTCAACTGTTTCTTCAAATGTTCCTGTGTCGCTTCATCTACCGGAACCGGTGTTTTGAATAATACCCGGGTAATCTTCTTATCTTTCCGGTACATACGGATATAGCTGTGTGCCATCAGCGGTAGCAATACTTCTCTTTTGTGGCTGAGCACCAGGTGTATAAAGCGGGTGAACAACTCGCATGCATCCAGTCCTGCCGCAGTGGCAAGCAGCTTCGCTTTTTCCTCTTCGGGAAAGACCGGATTTTCGAGCACTGCATACAACCCCTGCTCCTGCTCGAAGCTGGTAGCCAGCATCTTCATATCATCATATACCCGGTCTTCCTGCTGTTTGTCTTTTGCCAGCGAAAAGAGTGCCTTGACATACCGGAAAGAGATTGTACCTACATCCATATCTTATGATTTACTAAACGAAACATTATCGAGCAGCCCGTTGATGATCTTTTCCTGTTCATCGCTGCGGCTGATTTTCTCTTTCATCACTTTCTCTGCAATGGCAACAGACAAGTCGGCTATTTCGGTGCGTACTTCGCGGATCGCTTTCTCCTTCTCTTCGCGGATGCGCCGGGTCGCTTCTTCTATCTGTAGCTGTGCTTCAGCGGAAGCCTTTTGCCGGGCTGCGCTGACGATTTCTTCTTTTTCGGTCAGGGCTTGTTTCAGGATTGCATTTTGCTGCTCCCTTGCCTGGGCAAGGATCTTTTCTCCTTCGGCCTGGATGCCGGCAAGCTGTTCGTTTGCCTGGCGAGCCGATTCAAGGGATTGGTCAATGTATTCTTTCCGTTGTTCCACCGCCTTGATAATGACTGGGAACCCGTATTTGGAAAGAATGACAAAGACAATTCCGAAAGAAAGGATCATCCAGAATAAAAGCCCTGCGTCTGGTGTGAGCAATGACATAGTTCGCTTTTATTATTGGAATAAACCTAAGAAACATACCACGATTGCAAACAGGGCTACCCCTTCTACCAACGCACCCATGATAAGCATGAAGGTACGTATGTCGCCGGCTGCCGACGGTTGGCGGCTGATGCCTTCGACGGCGCCTTTTCCGATCAATCCGATACCTATACCTGCGCCGATAGCTGCTAATCCGGCTCCGACTGTTACTCCCAATTTAGCTACGCCCATACCTGCGGCTGCTTGTAATAAAATAGCTGATAACGTAATTTTCAATCTTTAAATGAGTAATCTTGTTCTTAATAAATATGTTTGTTTCATTCCTCTACCTTGGCCAAACCGATATAGTTTGCCGACAGCAGGGTGAATATATAAGCCTGAAGGCATGCCACCAACAATTCGAGACAGTTCATAAACACGGTGAACAGTACCGAAACGACTGTCATTGTGCCATTGATGGCTGTCCCCATCGATGCGGTGATGAATATCAGGCAAGTCAGTGCCAGGATAATCGTATGCCCTGCCATAATGTTGGCAAACAGACGGATCATCAGGGCGAATGGCTTGGTGAATATGCCGAAGAACTCCACAAAGGGTATGATCGGCAAGGGTAATTTCAGGAATATCGGGGCGTTCGGCCAGAATATTTCTTTCCAGTATGTCTTGGTGGCGAACAGGTTGACTGCGATAAAGGTGCATGCCGCCAGCACACAGGTAATCGTTATATTACCGGTAATGTTCGCTCCCCCCCGGGAATATCGGGATAATGCCGACCAGGTTGTTGATCAGGATAAAGAAGAACACTGTCAGCAGGTAAGACGAGAAAGGCCTGTATTGTTTGCCGATTCCCTCTTTTACCACCCCTTCGTGGATGAACATGACAGCCATTTCCATCAGTCCCGTAAATCCGCCGGGTGCCTGGTTGGGATGCTTTTTATACCAGCGTGCCGTCCTGAGCACGATAA
Organism: Parabacteroides sp.; assembly: GCA_021204335.1. Lineage (GTDB taxonomy): Bacteria > Bacteroidota > Bacteroidia > Bacteroidales > Tannerellaceae > Parabacteroides. The sequence continues at coordinate 11,249 of JAJPZM010000452.1, forward strand.
AAAGCAGGATGCCGCAACTGAGCAACAATCCGCAAACGTTTTTGGTCAGCGAAAAGTCCAGGGGCTTAACCTCTTCTCCTTTGCTGTTTTTTTCGACTACTTTGCCGGCATGTTCCCCTTCGCTTGCAATGTAATAGTTATGGTGTACATTGCCATGATGCAGATGCGAGGAGAGGAACAGATCCCAGCCCCGCTCCTCGCTTTTCACCAGGACGGGCAGGGGGGATAGAAACCTCTTTTCCGTTCCATTCGGTGATGTGCCAGGTATAAGCGTCCTTTATATGCGAGAATACGATATCTTGTACATCTATCTTTCCGGTGTCTTCATCCGTTGAGGCGTTTGCCGGCAAGCCGCTACAAACCAGTAGTAATAAAGTAATCCAAAGCAGGCACTTATTTTTTATTCTGTTCATCTTTTTCTCTTTTCTCACGTTTCATTCTTTTTTTCTCAAACAGGTACAAAGAATATGTCTCCAGTACGAGATAAATGAAATAGAACAACATCATCGTAAAACCGAAAGCTTTCAGATTGTAGCCTACCACCTTGGCATAAAGCCACAGGAAAACCAGCGCACAGGTGAATTTGCACAGGCGGACTACCATATAAGTAACTACCGTAACGTCGCCATGTTTCCGCTTCACGCGATCTAGAAAATAAATCATCAACATGCTGCTCAACCAGTAAAATACCGGTATTGACGGATACCACTCAAAATAGTGGGAAGGCCAGATGGTGTATAACAATCCCCCTAAAGAAATGCCGATAACTACGTTGATAAAGGTAATCAGAGCCATTAGCTTCATTCTTAATCTTCCGGTCATGATCGTAATTTTTATTCGATGCATACGGACAGGATATCGTCTTTCACTTCGACGAATCCGCTCTGTATTTTAATTTCTTGTTGTTCTTTCCCGTTGTTATCTGCCTTGTACCGGATAACCCCTTCTCCCAGGGCGGCTATCATCGGAGCATGTTGAGGCAGCACGTCGAACGATCCGGCAATGCCCGGAAAGGAAACGTAGTCGGTCTCTCCTTTGAATTGAACCCCTTCGGGTGATATGATTTCCAGTTCCATACGTTATTAATTGCTTGTTCTGCCAGTTTCTTTCCTTTCTCTATCACGTCTTCTATCGTTCCCACATTCAGGAAAGCCTGTTCGAGGATGTCGTCGGTTTCGCCGTCCATGATCATATTGAAACCGCGGATCGTATCTTCGATGGAGACCATCACACCCGGGACGCCTGTAAACTGTTCCGCTACGGCAAAGGGCTGCGACAGGAAACGTTGTACGCGGCGGGCGCGGTTCACCGTCAGGCGGTCTTCGCCTGAAAGTTCTTCCATACCCAGGATGGAGATGATATCCTGCAATTCCTTGTTACGCTGGAGGATTTGTTTGACCCGTTGGGCTGTTTCGTAATGCTCTTTCCCTACTACGAGCGGATCGAGGGTACGCGAAGTAGATTCCAGCGGGTCGACGGCCGGATAGATACCCAGTTCGGTGATCTTACGGCTCAATACCGTAGTGGCATCCAGGTGCGTAAAGGTAGTTGCCGGTGCCGGGTCGGTCAAGTCGTCGGCCGGAACGTAAACCGCCTGTACAGAGGCGATAGATCCTTTCTTTATCGAAGTAATACGTTCCTGCATGGCACCCATCTCGGTTGCCAGTGTCGGTTGGTAACCTACGGCCGACGGCACACGTCCCAACAAAGCCGATACCTCGGAACCTGCCTGCGTGAAACGGAATATATTATCGATAAAGAACAGGATATCGCGTGTCTCCCCTTCCGGCGCCAGGTCGCGGAACGATTCGGCAATGGTCAGTCCCGACAGGGCTACCGACGAACGGGCTCCCGGCGGTTCGTTCATCTGTCCGAATACCAGTGTAGCCTGCGATTTGGCCAGTTCTTCGTGGTCTATCTTCGACAGATCCCAATGTCCGGCTTCCATACTCTCTTTAAATTCCTTGCCGTAACGGATTACGTTCGACTGAATCATTTCGCGCAGCAGGTCGTTACCTTCGCGGGTACGTTCACCCACACCGGCAAAAACGGAGAAACCGTTGTTCTTTTTAGCGATGTTGTTGATAAGTTCCATGATAAGAACCGTCTTGCCTACACCGGCTCCCCCGAAAAGTCCGATCTTACCCCCTTTGGAATAGGGTTCCAGCAGGTCGATCACCTTGATACCGGTATAAAGAACCTCTTTGCTGGTAGTCAGGTCTTCAAACTTAGGCGGTTCGCGATGGATGGGGAACGCGCCTTTTTTTTGTCGAGCGCTTTCATTCCGTCGATCGGGTCACCTGTCACATTCATCAAACGCCCTTTTACCTGGTCGCCGACCGGCATGGTAATGGGCGAACCGCATGATACGGCTTTCATTCCTCTCTGCAATCCGTCTGTCGTGTCCATGGCGACAGTGCGGACTGTGTTTTCCCCAATGTGTTGTTGTACTTCTACAATCAGAATTTTTCCATCGGGGCGGGCTATCTCCATGGCGTCATGGATGCGGGGTAGTACGACTTTTTCTTCTTTTTCAGTGTCGAAGTGAATATCCACGACTGGGCCGATAACCTGTGAAACATAACCTTTTGTTTCTCCCATACAATCTCTTTTTAACCTCGTCAATTTATTTTCAACGTTGCAATATTACGAAAACAACCCGCTGGTTATCCGAAGATATTACTTTTTTGCCTTTTTTGCACTTAGTTAAACTTTAAACTATTTCTTTCACAGTTCTGAAATAAACCAATAGTTTTTTAATATGGAACAATTCGGGGGAGAATAAGCCCTTTTTAGCGAAATAAAGTATTTCATTTTGTTTGCGGATTGCATCTTTTATTTACATAATAATAAGTTAAAATATATTACCCGCTATAGTAATTCCAATTAGTCGCTATAGTAATCCTGATTAGTCGCTATGGAAGTTACATTTTGACAGTTCATAATTCGAGGCTACCACTCAAGAAATTTCCCGCGTTGACGGCGTTTTTCCAACTCTTCTTGTAGGTAGCGATGACGGTCTTTGGCTATATATTGGCGGGCGAAAATATTGGGGACAGCTACTCCCAGCGAGATGCAGAGGATGATCAGTGCCGAATTTATTCCATTGTAGAAAGCATTGGTAACTTCGCCGATTACCCCATGGAGATTGATAAATGCCAATAACGACCGGCACATCAATACCCCGGGAATCATTGGGATAACGGAAGGTATTGTCAGTACGTGGTTGGGTACGTGAAACCAGTGGACTGCCTTTACCGCAAGGACACTGACTACGAAACTACCCATGAACGAACCGATCACAGGCCCATAACCTAATTCGAAATTGACGAAGTTGCGGGTGCATACGGCAATAATACCTCCGACGGCTACCACCCATAATAACCGGCGTTGTATATTGAATATCATAGAGAAACCCATCGCGGAAATAGCTGCTGCGATGGTATAGACATAATACGGATCATGCGGAACCATGCTTAACTCGCTGAACTTATGGTCGATCTCCACATCGCCCATCACCAGCACGCGCATGGCGAATGCGATACCGAAAGTCATCGCCATAACCATCATCGCCGTATTAGACGCGCGGGTGATCCCGACAAGCAAATGGTTGTCGAGCATATCGTCCACGAAATTGATCAGCGGCACACCCGGTACGATAAACAGGGCGCACGCCAGCAACGGATGATAAGGCGTATCTGACCAACCCGAGAAGGAAGAAACGTATGCCAGACAGGTCGAGATAAAAGCGGCAAGCGCAATGCTCACATACACATTCAGTCCGGCTTCGACACAACGGGCACGTACCCTGAAACCGATAAATGCACAAATAGAGGCAAACAGAAAGGCTATCCAGTCGCAACCGAACAGTTTACAGAAACCGCCGCAGGCAAAACCGGCGCCGATAGCGACTATATAAGGTACGTAATTGCGCGGTTTTTTCGCTATCTTTTCCAGTTCTTCTTCGTATTGGTCGAGGGAGTAATCCTGTTCGATGGCGTGCCACGACAGATCGCTGATCTGTGAGATCATCGTCATATTAATACCGTGTTTCTCACATTTCTGGAATTTGGAGAATGAGTTACGTTCGTCACTCACATTGACCATAATCATTGTCCATCGGATATCGATATGCAACTTTTCTTCGGGAATGCCCATAAAGGCGGCTACCCGTTTCATATTCCGTTCGATACGGTTCGTATCGGCGGCACTCTCCATCAACAACTTCCCTGTACGGAGCAAAAGATCCAACTTGCGCCGTAATAACAATACTTCTTTGTCTGTCATCATCTATAACCTAAACCTAAACTAAAAACCGGGCGCAAAGGTATGGAATTTTTTTAAATGATTATCCGCATAATGTCCTATTATAAATTCTGGATTTGAAGTC
>JAJPZM010000272.1:0-4606 GCA_021204335.1 Parabacteroides sp.
TAATAACAGAGAATCACCATAATTTATTAGCCACTGCTGAAATTCACTCTAGTGATTATAGTGATATTTTTAATATGGCTAATGGGGATGGTTTTATATTTCTAGACCCCCCTTATGACTGTATATTTTCTGATTATGGGAATGAACAGTATAAAGACGGATTTAATGAACAAAATCATAGGCTACTAGCTAATAACTTCTTTAATCTGGGGTGTAGAGCATTATTAGTAATCGGTGCTACTCCATTAACTAGGGAATTATATCAGAATCATATAGTAGCAGAATATGATAAAAATTATTCTGTAAATATAAGGAATAGATTTCAAGCAGAAGCGGTACACTTAATAATAACTAATTATGGCAATCCTTAGAAGCAGACCATTACAGAGTAAAACTCTATTCTTTGCTACTTCTCCTAGAACTCCATTTAAGATAATTCCAGAAATAGAGCTACTTAGTGAGGAGTTATCTGGAGAGGAATGGAATCCAGATACACAAGTAAAGTTTTACAACCTTCTGAAAGAGCGAGATTTTTTTGAAGGTGCTGAAGCAAAAGATAAGGCTTTTGCTGCTAGGGATAGAATAAATAGAGTGCCTAAAGGTTTAGGCTTTATTACTATGCCTATAATCGGATTATCTGATGTGGATAGAGAGTTTTTAGAGTCTAAAAATAAAGAGGAAATATTACTTAGACAACTCTTAAAGTTCCAGATTCCTTCTCCTTATCACCCTTTAGGGAAAAAGGCTACTAACTATAATGTAAAGCCTTATTTGGAGTTATTTAGACTAATCAGAGAATTAGGAGAGCTTAGATTTGATGAGCTGCAAATATTCGGGATGCAGTTGGTTAATTATTCTCTCTTTGATACCATTATATCTAAAATAAGGAAGTTTAGAACTGACAAAGAAGCCTTTTCTGGCAGATATAAGGAATTTAAGGATAAAGTGTTTTATAACGAAGCATATAGCATTTATGAGGAGGAAATAATAACAAATAATCTCCATACTAGAGAAAGTAAGACTGAAACAGTTGAAGATTTTATAGCCAAAAAGATTAGTAATCTTAGAGATTATGCTGATGCTTGTGTTAGAAATTTGCGCTCTAGTGGACTAATTAAGGTTACTAGTATTGGTAGAACTCTATCTATTATTCCAGAGCGTATTAAAGATGTGGATTACTTTTTATCCACTATAGATAGAAAGCCAGTATATGTAAAGGAGCTGGAACAATATCAATCGTATCTCTGGAATCCTTCCCTTCCAGTCCTTTTAACTGATGATAGAGATTCTATAATAGATAAGCTCCATTCAGAGTATAGTATTAAAATCAATCCTTCACTATCTCTTAATAAGCTGAAAGATTTACTGAATGAACAGATAGACAAAAGGCAGCAGGAAAAAATAGAAGAGCAAATAACTAAGTTAAAGGATTATGAGCTATACAATGATATAGAAGATACCTTTAATACTTTGAATAGCACTTATGAGCCTTCTTTATTCTTTGAGTGGAATACTTGGAGAGCTATGACTATGTTAGATGGTGGAGATATAAAAGCTAATCTAAAGTTTGATGATGAGGGTAATCCAATGAATACAGCTTTAGGTAATATGGCTGATATAATTTGTGATTACGGTGATTTTGATGTAACTGTAGAGGCAACTATGGCTACTGGTGCTTTACAATGGAAAATGGAAGGAGAGCCAGTACCTAGACACATAGGGCAAAATATAGAACGTACCAATAAGCCTACATACTGTTTATTCATAGCATCTAAAATTAATCCTGCTACTATAGCTCATTTCTATACTCTATATCTAACTAATGTTGCTATGTATGGAGGAAAATGTAGAATAATCCCCTTAGAACTGAACACCTTTAGGAATATGTTGGGAGCTGCTTTTAAGGCAGATTCTAAACCTAATCCTTCTGATATTAAAAGGCTATTTGATGTTGCTGCTAAAACAGCGAAAGAATGTGTTATAAATGATGCAACTGAAATAGATTGGTATAATAAGATAACAGACTATGCAAATAATTGGCTATCAGCATAATATAATACACAATGAATAATAAGCAACTCCAAAATAAAGCCAATCTAAACCACTTAGAAGAGTGTAAAGTAAGGAGAAAGCTGATTAAAAAGCTCTTTAAGCGGAGGAAGTTCCAATATTGGTATTTAGCCGATTCTGGGAGCTTCTTCTGTTATTATGCCGATGCTCTTAATATTACAGTTGAGCTTACTACTCCTAACTGTATGACTGATTATTTACCTAGCTATACCTACTATGATACTCTTATATTTAATATCAATGCCTATAATAGATGCTTCTATGATTTGGCTAAGAGAGGTGAAATAGTAGCTGCTTATCCACTTGTAAGACTGGTAGCCGATAACTTTAAGATTATGGTAGCAGAGTATCTTTATCCAGATAAGATACTACCTAAGATTATTGGAGAAGGTAAAGAACTTAATCAGATAAGAGTTAAAGGAGAAAAGCTAAAAGATTCCGATGTAAATAAGGCTATCAGTGAACTATTCCCCGAATATCCCGAAATCTATAAACAGTATAGCCACTACATTCATCCTTCTAAAGAGGGTAATATACTAGCTAAGGTATACTTCCCCCCTTTCTCCGCTTTCTTTGTCAAGGCAAAGGCAGACCTGAATCTTCAAGTGACAGCCGGTGCCGTATCAGCCAATGCAATCCGCCTGAAAACCGATTATGCTTTACGAACTACCGAAGCAGAACCGGAAAAACATTCCGCCAGCAACTCTTTATGGCAGAATGAGACGAAGAAAAGTGATATAAAAGGAAAAACGCTTTATCTGAACGGTTTGCCTGCCGCCGGCATGGTACAGGTTAGCAATTATCTGGGGAAATAGTGTACGAACGTTCAATACCATCCGGTACTTCGGTGATACCTCTGCCTTTGCCGGCCGGTTTCTATATCGTAACCGTCAAGGCAGATAACTATTGCGCCCAACACAAGTGCATTCTGGCCCAATAAAAACCGGAACTATCTTGTATCTTTGCCTGTTCAAAATAATAAAAGAATCCGTATGAAGAAAATTAATATTACAACCGGCGTGCTGCTTATCTATCTGATCGTAATGAGCGTATGGGGCTGGCCCGGCAAACAGCCCGATCCTGATTGGGTGCAATATTTCTCGGTAATGGGTGTGTCGCTATTCGTTATTTTCCTGTTGCGCTTTGTGCAGCTCAAACGAAAAAAGATGCGGGATAAATTAGAATGAATAAGAGAAGTAAACTCCCCCACCCTGTTCATTAAACGTCGGGGCAATTACCATATTTCGGACGGCTCTGCTGTTCACTTTGCGGGCAATGGCATTACGAATCGGGAAATAGGTCAGATAAGCCAACTCGACGGAAAGGATGCCAAACCCCGCTCCCGCTACTACATCCGCCACCCAATGCCGGTTATTATACAACCGCGAACCTGCCACGAACAAGGCAAGCGCATATCCTGAATAAGCCAATACCGGACTGCTGTCTTTAAATTCCTTATAAGCGATATGCGCTCCCAGAAAGGCATTAGCGGTGTGCCCTGAAGGGAAAGAACGCGGTCCGCCATCCGGGCGCGTCTCATTTACTGCATATTTCAACGAACGCGTCATGACAGCATTCATCCCTTCCGACAAGGTGACAAGGAAAAGCTGATCTACCCAATTATGCTTTTCCTTCCCCATCAGGTCGCAAACAAACACCCAGCCAAGCATTCCCCATTCCATATAATCGTCTACCCGTATCTTCTTTACATCTTCTTTACGCGAGAAAAGATGGAAATCGTTCATCCCGTCGATGGCCGTCCCCACAGCCCCCACCATAATTAAAGAAGCGGGAAGAATCAAATGTTTCGGATTGAATTTATAGGCAATAACCGGCATCTTCTGCTCCAGGCTATCAGGCGTAAACACCTCATCCTGAGCTTTTACAGGCGACAGGCGTACAAGCATCAACAAGGCTGCGATAAACAGGGATATTCTCATTCTTACTGGCTTAATATTCTAATTGCACCACAAAGGAACAAAAAAATAACTATTTTTGCCGCGTTAATCTTAAACACGGAATACAAATAATGAAGAAGCTGATTTTTCTACTCTGCCTGCTTATATGGAATGCATCGGGTTTTGCCCAGGAACCGCTGGTCGACCCGAACGACTCGACCCGGACGCTTTTAGAACGGGTTACACAAAATAACAAATCCATCCAATCCGCCAATATGAACCTGCAGTTCTATACTTCGGGCGCTGCCTATCTGACCGAGGGGAAGCTGGATGAAACAGCCTTTAAGCTCAACCGCGTAAGGTTGGAGATACTGGGAGCTTTCAGCGAACATTTTTCTTACCATTTCCGCCAGTCATTCAACAAGTACAGCAATCCGTATTCGCTGGATAATCTGTCGTCGTCGGTAGAATATGCTTTTGTGAAATGGGATATGTCGAAGTTGTTCTCCCTTACGGCGGGCAAGCAGGTTATCGATTTGGGGGGGGGGGGATTTAAATTTTATTTAAATGCGAGAAAGGACAGGGAGTTTTCCGAGTTCAACACAAATAAAAATTGAGACCCGGCAGCGGTAACGGAA
>JAJPZM010000272.1:4616-15456 GCA_021204335.1 Parabacteroides sp.
CCGGCCCCCCCCGCCGCCGCCCCCCCCCCCCCCCCCCCCCCCCCGCCCCCCGCCGCCCGGGGGGATATGAATATTATGTAAATGCGATCAAGGTCAGGGAGTTTTCCGACTTCAACAACAATATCAATTGCTACCAGGCAGGCGTTACGGGAACGCTCCACTTCTCTCCCACGCAGGAACTGAACCTGCAAGTCCTCAACAACCGGAGCGGAAGTGATGAAGACGTTTACTCGTTCGGGCTACCGGAAGAAGTTGAAAAGACGAAAGTGCCGCTTATCACGACAGTCAACTGGAACGGTCTTTTCTTCGACCGCATACTTGAGTTGCGCTATGCCGCTTCGTGGGGACAATTAGCCCAAAAGAAAAACCTGTATTACCTGACTGCCGGGAATATCGTAAAAACCGGACCGGTCACCGCCTACATCGACCTGATGTATTCGCGCGAAGGCGTCGACAGCAAAGGAATCCTCTCCAACATGACCGATTCGAAACTGTTCACTCCCGTCACCGCCCAGAATGCGTCCTATTTTACCGTTATCGCCGATTTTGATTACCGCATCCATCCAAACTAGAACATTTATGTAAAAGGCGCTTACGAAACATCTTCCATCTACGAAAGCAACAGTATTTTCGAAAAAGGCTTATACCGGAGAACCTGGAATGCACAGGCTTGCCTCGAATACTTCCCGATGAAAAATAGCGAGCTGCTCATTTTCCTGCATTTGCTTTATAAAGGCAATCACCTGACCAAATACAGTAAAGCAATCGGCGCCGTTTGTCCGGATACGCAACGGATTTCACTCGGACTGGTCTATTCGATTCCGGTATTCTAAAGCATTCGACCTTATTAAAACCGGCTCTCTCAATGCCACTTCAATGTATTGCTTTCATGTTTCATACCTCTTGTAATAGACTAAGAAATAGTAAGATACACTGAACCCTGCTGCTTTCAGCCGTTTCATGCAGATAGGCCGAAAAAAGTTTAGTCTTTTAACTTTAAAGCTCCCTTATTTTGAAATCAAAACTAGGGACTTAACATTTCAAAACACCAGACCTTTAAAAATGGGTGCCTGTCCGTTTGTTATCCGATGCCTATCCGTTTGCCTTTCGATGCCTGTCCGTTTCTTTATGGATGGTCGTTTAGGACACTCTGTCGTGTTTTTCTTAAAAAAAGCCAAAACAATTCTCCTTTCAGTATAATTTGCTATATCTCAGCTAGCTGGAGGTAGTGACGGCTGACACCTAAAGTTGGAATTGCTTTGTGGGAAACTGTTTTTAGCCGGTTTGGCAGGTGGTAGCACTATTGTTTTGGTCATCCAGGACACTCATGCCAGCAGGCATGGCACTATTGTTTCGGCTTCTTCTCTATTACGTGCTAACTCGTAGCTTATTGAGTAAAAAGTGTGCGGCTTTCTAAGGAAAAGCGTAAGTCTTTTCCTTAGAAAGCCCACACGAATATATTCATTCAATTCTGACAAATAATGAATATATCTTATCACCTATTTTGGACGCGGAACCACCATATAATCCTTTTCCCATTCCTCGTAGCGGGCTACCATATCCTTTACTTTGTCGGGATATTGGTCGGCCAGGTTGTGCATTTCGCTACGGTCGTCGTTGAGGTTATACAACTCCCAGCTTTTCGTGTTGTTCGGCCAGACGATTTTCCAACCGGAGGCATCGATCAGGGCTTTCTCGTTGAAATGCTCGAAGCATAATTCGTCGTGACCTTTGCGTGTGCCAGTCTTGAAGATCGGGTCGAGACTCTGACCTGACAGAGGAATGATCTTATGACCGTTATATTCCGTAGGATATTGCGTGCCGGAGATATCCAGGCAGGTTGCCATAATATCCATCACATGCCCCATCTGGGTGTTGACGGAACCTTTCGGCTGCTTGATGCCTTTCGGCCAGCTGGCAATCATCGGGGTACAGATACCACCCTCATACGATTTCGCTTTCCAGAAACGGAACGGGGTATTGGCTACATTCGCCCATCTCGGACCTACCGAGGCATAGCTCGTTTCCGGGCCGGGCATGACCTCTTTCTGGCGCGGATAGATGATCTTACGTCCGTCGCGGGTCTCGGCCGGGCGGTCGTTTTCGCCTTCTGGGTAGAACTGGCAATCTTCGTTGCTGCAACCATTGTCGGACATAAAGAGGATCAGCGTGTTATCCAACTGACCGTTCTTGCGGAGCGTTTCTATCAAACGTCCTATCTCCTGGTCCATACGGTCGATCATAGCTGCATGCACAGCCATGGCGTGGGCATCCCATTCCTGAGTCGGATTCTCTTCCCAGGGGTCATTGAACTGGCGGGGTGACAGGAAATCGTCGGCATCACCGAACAACTTCATTTCCTTCATTCGTTTGTAGCGGACTTCGCGGATGGCCTGCCAGCCAACCTTGTATGTATCTTTATACTTCTCGATATCTTCCGGCAGGGCGTGCAACGGCCAGTGCGGGCAGTGGAAAGCCAGATACATGAAGAACGGATTCTCGGTTTCCGCATATTTATTTACGTATGCAATAGCCGTATCGGCCAATGCGATCGTACTGTAATAATCTTTCGGAACCGTTTCCACCGGTTTGTCTCCGCTAATCAAACTGAACGGGTCGAAGTAGTCGACAACACCGTAAATCGTACCGTAACAATCCTGAAATCCCCGGTTGATCGGGTAGTTTTCCTTCGGGGTAAACTCGTCATGCTGCACCTGATGTGCCAGCCATTGACGCTGGTCGGGACGCAGAGGTGTTTCGGACACATGCCATTTGCCGACCCAGGCCGTCTGATAGCCATTTTCCTTTAATGCTTCGGCAATGGTAACTCCGTCATGAGTCATCGTTCCGCGATAGCCCGGCAAATGGTCGTCGAACGTCATACGTCCGATACCTGCCTGATGCTGATACAGACCGGTCAGCAACGAGGCGCGTGTCGGACAACTACGGCTTGTGTTGTAAAAGTGAGTGAACCGCATGCCGTTTTGCGCCAGCTTATCCAGATTGGGCGTATGGATCTCGCTACCGTAACAGCCTAAATCGGAAAAGCCCATATCATCTGCCAGGATCACAAGGATATTGGGTTTGCTATCCTTTTGTTCATCCTGTGCATTGCCTGCACATGCCTGAAAGGCAAGTGCGGCAATGGGTAATGTTTTAAATACTAATGTTTTCATGTTTAATTCCAACCGTTATTTTGACTTAAATTTGTATTCAGTTGTCGTTCGTTGTAAGGGATGGGCCACAGATAATCTCTGGCGGTGAACTTCTTCTTATAATCGGTCGTCACGCTTACGAGTTTGCCTGTTTCTTTATCCACATAACGCATTCCTTCTATCTCATCCTTATTACAAACAGCTTCCGCAATCTTCCAACGGCGGATATCGAAGAAACGATTGCCTTCGAGAGCCAGTTCCACCATTCTTTCGTGCCGTACGGCTTCGCGCAGGGCGTTTTGAGAAGTGATACCGGACAGGGCAGGCATGTTTACATCCGAACGTTGGCGGATCTGGTTGATATATTGCAAAGCAATGTCGGTTTCCGTATTCAATTCGATGCGTGCTTCGGCGGCCGTAAGCAGGATCTCCGCATAACGGATGATGATCAGGTTGATGCCGCAGTTCGTACGGTTACTCTGGCCGATGTCTTCCGCATTGATATACTTCCGGGGCAGTAATCCGGTTTTCGATACCTGATAGCTGGCTCCAATAGCATCGGCGGTTGTGCTCCAACCCGGACGTGAGTCGTAGATCGTTCCGTCAGGCAGTTCGTCGCCCGGCACAAACAGCGTATAGCTGAGTCGGGGGTCGCGGCCCTCGTAAGGATTCATCGGGTCGTACGAGCTATCTTCCGTAATTTTCTTACCGTTCGCTGTTTCGTATTCATCGACAAGAACGGCGGTAGGCGACATCATCGAACCGTTGTTTCCCAACGATACGGCTCCGAAGTCATTCATCACCGTGTTGGCATACGTATCCTTTATGAATTGTTTGTCAAACACAACTTCCTGGCTGTTTTCGTTTGCATAGTTAAACAAATCTTTGTAATTAGGCAATAGGGAGTAGGCTCCTGAAGCGATAATTGCATCGGCGGCATCCTTCGCCCGTTGGTAGTAAGTGGTAGCCCGATCGTCTGCGCCGGTTACATTTCCGGCGGCGAACAACATGGTACGTGCCAGAATACCGAGTGCGGCTCCTTTGGTGACACGTCCTTTTTCGCTGGCGGTTACCGGCAAATAATTGACGGCATCGGTTATTTCATTATAGATGAAATCGTATATTTCGGAAACCGGTGTACGTGTCAGTTCCTTCGACTCGGCGATACCGATAGGTGTCGTTATCAAAGGTACATCACCGAAATAACCGACCAGGCGGGAATAGAAATAGCAGCGCAGGGTACGAACCTCAGCGGTATAGGTATTTACATTGGCTTCGTTTTCGGGAGTTATTTTCTCCACATTCGCCATATAGTCGTTGCAACGGCGGATACCTTTATAGAGGTCGTTCCAGGTATCCTGGAAAAGGCCGGTTTGCGGATCGGCAATACTGGCTTCTATCTTTGTTTCATCCGATGTTTCAAACGTGGCACGTGCAATATCCGACATTTCGTCGCGGCTTAAAAGTGTGCCCGGATCTTCTAGGAAACGGTAGATAGCGTTAGCAGCCAATTGTGCATCCTGGTCTGTTTTCCAATATACTTCAGACGACAAACGGTCGGTCGGAATCGTATCGAGTACATCGCTACAACCAAATGCGATACATGGGAAAGCCAGATATATAAAAATCTTCTTCATAATGAATTGATGTTTCAATGTTAATAGTAATTAGAATGTCAAATTAAGTCCGATTGCATAGACCGAAGTCTGAGGATAATACAGGAAGCGTCCCGATACGAATTCCGGGTCGAGTCCCCATTCTTTGAGCGGTGAGAAGGTAAGCAGGTTACTGCCTGCCAGGTAAATACGTGCCTTATCCAGATACCACTTCTGGCTCAACGCCTTCGGAAGCGTGTAACCTATCTGTACATTCTTCAGGCGGATGTAGCTGGCATCGATCACCCAGAAATCGGACATCATCGAGTTGTAGTCTACGCTTTTACGCGGACGGGGGAAGCGGGCATTCGGATTCTCCTCCGTCCAGTAATCTTTAAAGATATCGAGTGTGAAACCTTCGAAGTTACCGCCCTCGGCCAATGCTCCCGATACGCGGGTCTGGGCATCGATCACTCCCTGGAACATGAAGGAGAAGTCGAAGCCTTTATAGGCGAAGTTACCTGAGAAGGCGAACGGATAACGTGGGAACTCGTTACCGATAACGGTCATATCTTCCGCATCGATCTTGCCGTCTTCGTTACGGTCTACATATTTGAGGTCTCCCAATGTCATTCGGCTATCGTAAACCGGATAGTTGCTGTCGAGGTCTTTCTGGGTCAGGAAGCCGTCGGTTTCATATCCCCAGTAAGAGTTGATAGGATATCCTTCGCGAACGGTCGTAATAACGTCGGCAGTACCACCGTTTACCGTCGGGTTGGCTCCACCCAGGCTGATTACCTTATTCCAGTTGTTGGAGATGTTAAAGTTTACACCGTAATAGAAATCACCGATGTTATCCTTCCAGTCCAATCCCACTTCGAAACCTTTATTATCTACAACGGCAGCATTCTGCACAGGAGCATCGAGACCGATCGTTCCGGAGATAGGCAGTTTTGCCAGGATGCCGTCGGTTTTCTTGTAATAATAATCGGCAGTCAGTGTCAACCGGTTATTCAGGAAGCCTGCATCGATACCTAAGTCGGTCTGTGTACTGGTTTCCCATTTCAAATCCTTGTTGGCAAGTTCGTTTTGCATATAACCTTGCACCAGGTTGCCACCGAAGTTGTAAGACGTAGAGGCGTAGCTTTCGTAGAAAGCATAAAGGTCTGCTGTCTGGTTACCGGTTTTACCCCAGGATGCTCTCAGCTTCAGGTCGGAAACGATGTTACGCAGTTCGTCGCTCCAGAACGCTTCGTTAGAGATACGCCAACCGGCAGAGAATGAAGGGAATGCACCGTACTGGTTATCGCCGGTGAAACGGGATGTTCCGTCGTAACGCAGGTTTGCTTCCAACAGGTAACGGTTGTCATAGTTATAATTCAGACGACCGAAATAAGAGCGCAAGGCATACTCGTTGTTGTAACCGTAGCTTTTCCACGTGCTTTCGGAACCCATATTGATAGACGGAACATCATTGTTATAGAAGTCCCAGCGCTGTGCCTGATTTTCCGACCACTTGTTCTCTATTTGCGAGAAACCGGCGAGGGCTTGCAGGTTATGTTTGCCGAATTGCTTTTCGTAGTTCAGCAACAGGTTGAGGGTATATTCGTCGAGGTCGTTGCGTTTGTCGTCCATGCTGTTGCGGGTAATATTCCTTACACGTTGGCGGGTACTGCTCGGATTATAAGCCTCGTCTTTCGCGGTTGCCGCCCAGTCGAGAAATTGATTGTCTACTACCTTATAGGCATTTTCGAACTTAACAGTCTTGTTGAAGGCATAGCGTTGTGCATATTGTGCGGTAAATTTCAAACCGTCGATGATCTTCAATTCAGCTTTGATATTACCTACGAACAGGTTGTTCCATTGTTTGTCGGTACCGCCCATTTCGGCAAGCATCAGCGGGTTGGCATTCTTGTTACCCAGTCCGTAACTACCGTCGGGATATTGCGGAACAACAAATTGCGTGGCATGGTACATGGAATAGAAAACACCGCCACCGTTCTTGTCGTATTCGTAAGCATCGATCGGAGCCTTTGAGAAGCTGCTTCTGAAGTTGGCATCTGCCGAAATCTTAAGGCGTTCGAAAGGCTTGAAGTCTGTATTTACGCGAATTTCCTTGATGTCGGACTTGTAGTTCGGCACGATACCGTCCTGGTCGTAATAACGTAATCCCATCAAACCTCTAGCCTTTTCATTACCACCGCTAACGGTAAGACTGTAGTTCTGTTGCAGCGCAGAGCTATAAACGGCATCCTGCCATTGGTTGGCTTTAGGGTAGGTGATTGGATCGCTTTTGTGGTTGTCCTTCCATTCCTGGATGAAAGTATCGGAGTAACGGGGAGACTGTCCGGCATTCTGGAAGGCATAGTTCTGCTGATTCATATAAGTGACTGTCTCCATATGCTCCGGCTTGTTCGTTACACTTTGAACGCCCCAATAGGTATTGAAATCCATTCTGATCTTGCCTTCTTTTCCACGTTTGGTCGTTACGAGTATAACACCGTTGGCGGCACGCGAACCGTAGATAGCTGTAGTAGAAGCATCTTTCAATACAGATATGCTTTCGATGTCGTCCGGGTTAATATCGGATATGCGCTGTTCTACACCGTCAACCAGCAACAAAGCTTCATTACGGTCGACATTGTTGTCGTTGTTGATCGTAGTGATACCTCTGATACGAAGCGTGGTTGTTGCATGTCCCGGCGATCCGCCTTTATCCAAAATCGTCAGACCGGGAGCTACACCCTGCATGGATGCAGTAGTACTGTTGGCGAGGCGGTTGATGTTTTCACTCTTGATATTACCTACCGCACCGGTGATACTTACTTTCTTCTGCTGTCCGTAACCTACTACAACCACTTCATCAAGCGTTTGCGTGTCTTCTTTCAGCAGGATAGAGAAATCGGATTTGTTGTTTGTTGCAATTTCCTGCGGCAGATAGCCGATGTAGGAGACCAGCAAGGTGGCATTCTCCGGTGTTTCTAGTGTAAAATGGCCGTCTATGTCCGTAATCGTACCGATAGTGGTTCCTTTCACCATGATATTCGCTCCGATAACGGGATCGCCGTTTGTATCTTTTACGATACCGGTAATCTTTCGGTCTTCCTGATTGACAGCCTCTTTGTTGTTTACTACTTTACGCAACGAAATATACCCTTCGTTGAAGTTGTATTTAATCTGATTGTCCTCGAAAGCCTCTTTCAATACGGTTGAGACAGGCTTGTCTTTTGCATTTACATGCACAGGCTGCTGCATGTCGATCTCCTTTTCACTATACATAAATAAGTAGTCGGTTTGCTTCTCTATCTCTCGGATAAATTCCTTGAGCGGCAGCGTGTTTCTACTGATGTTTACTTTGGCATTTTGCGAATGCAAAGTAGTCGCACTGATCTGACAAAGTGCGATTAATGTAAGAATTGTTGTGATTTTCATAACACGGATTATATGCTTTAACTTAATATAAAAAGCATGGTTGAATAGTAGCAATAAGCTTTTTTTTCATAACTTTGCTCATAGTTTTTAAAGTTAATACTGTTTTTTGAATGTTTGTGAACGCATAAAAGGAAGGTATTGACTCGGGGTAAGTGCTGGTAACACTTGCCCCCCTCTTTTTACTACTCCCTGAGAAATTCCGGTTTGCTTCATAGACATTATCTTTTAAAGGTGAATAATCTTTTAATATATCTTGATTTCGTTATTCTTATTTATTTGGTACTTAAACTGGTGTACTCCCTGTAAGGCTTTCAATATCCGCTCGATGTCATCGCTCTGCCGGAACTTTCCGGAGACATATTTATCGATTTGCGCAGAGTCTTTTATATTGAATGTTACTTTGTACCAGAGGGCGAGATAGTCTAATATTTCTGAGAACTTCTTATTGCTGAAATAGAATATTCCGCTTTTTAGGTATTCTTCATTGTTAAATACAGAGGCCGACTTCACGAGTACGCCGTTCTTTAAAGATACCATCTCGTCCGGTTTCAATGTGACCTATTCTTCCGGGCGGTGACTGTTAATTACTTGTACGCTGCCTTCCACCAGGTTTGTTTCAAAGCGTTTGCTTTGCGTATAGGCAAAAACATTAAACCGGGTTCCGAGCACTTTGATATTGTACTTCTGAGTCTTTACGATAAAAGGGCGTTTGGCATCTTTTGTCACAGCAAAGAAACCTTCGCCGTCCAGCTCTACCGAACGTTCATTCTTGCTGAATTCACTCGGTATCCGGATGATCGACCGAGGGCTCAACCAAGCTTCTGTTCCATCTTGAAGCGTCATATAGATGCGTTGTCCGGTCGGGACTTTTATCTGGGTATAAAGGGGAGCTTTTTCTTCCGGAAGGAATTTGTCGGCAAGTAACCAAATATTAACGAGCAGGATAGCGATGACGGCTGCATATTTTACAAATCCCAAAAAGAAGCGCCGGGCCTGTTTGCGATCGATTTGTGTGTTCAGTTCCACCAACTTCCGTCCTGCCCACTCGTCATCGCCTTTATGCTTGCCAAGTTGCGATACAGTGACAGTATTCTGCATCCGGATAAATTCTGCCTTATTGTCCGGACTGGATTCTATTTGATCGAAAAGCGATTCTTTCTCCGTATCAGAAAGTTCTCCGAGGAAATATCTGTCTAGTTGTGCTTTCATACTATTTTATGACTCTTTCTACCAGTATGACGAAATGATTATGGTCATCTACTAGTCGAAAGCGAAAAAAAATATCAAATGATGAAATAAAGAGAGGCAGATAGTCTTTCAGTTCTACCTTTAATTTGCGCAGAGCCGTTGCAATATGATTTTGTACAGTGTGGACGGAGATATCTAGGCGGACGGCTATCTCTTCATGTTTTAACCCTTCCATCCTGCTCAGGATGAATACTTGCCGGCATTTTTCCGGCAGATGTTCAATCGCTTTATTCAGCAGTTCTTCTATTCCCTGCTCCGTAAAAACGTTTTCATCAAATTGCATCAAGGCCTCTATCTTCAGTTTCCGTTCTCTTTCCTGCAACGAATCGAGCGATTCTTTTTTCTTATCTACCAATACCTTATGACGATAGAAGTCGATACATCTGTTTTTGGCAAGCGTAAACAGGAAAGCATTCAGGTTGGTCAGGGATTTCAGCATGTCCTGGTGTTCCCATAAATACATGAAAATATCCTGTACGATATCCTCTGCATCATCAGTGGTAATTACGTATTCGCGGGCAAAGCGTACAAGCTTCGGGAAGTATATCAGGTATATTTCCGAGAAAGAGGCTTTTTCAATTTGTGAAAAGTTTATCATACTATTAAACTCTGTCGTGGAACAAAGATACTATTTTATGCAGATATTTATTACCCTTTCTTCTGCTTCTTATATTCTCTCGGCGACATTCCCATCACCTTGCTGAACAGCCGGGAGAAATAATAGATGCCCTCTATCCCTATTTTATAACAGATCTGGTTTATTTTCATATCTGTAAAATCGAGCAACTGGCAAGCTTGTTGTATCTTTAATTGATTGAAATAAGTCAATGGTGCATATCCGGTGCGCTTACTGAACAGGACGGAGAAGTGCGAGGGCGAATAGCCGATACGGGCTGCCAAGTCGGCAAGCGTAAGTTTCTTTTCCAGATTTTCCTTCATATAATGAATGGCGGCGGTTACGATATCGTTTTATCCGAGTCGTTGCGGGCAGCTTCGCGATACTGTTGCAGGTAACGGAGAGAGCCCAAGTAATAATGGAATGCAGAACAGGCATACAGCAGGTTTTCGTGGCTGTATCCCATTTCCAGCGTACGGAATATTTCTTCAAAGAGATCGTTGCGGTTGCTGATGCGCGACTGGATGCTTGGCTTGATATCGATCGGGCGATTGGCATGTGCGGCGAAGGAAGAAGCGAGCTTCCCTTTAAAATGGATCCAGTAAATAGTCCAGGGATTCGTTTCATCCGAACCGTAGGCATGCGGAACTCCGGCAGGCAGTATGAAGTACTGATTAGCTGTTACCGTCCATTCCTGTTCGCCGATGCGGAACCATCCGGCTCCTTCTATACAATAAATAAAAATGATTATCCGCATGATGTCCGTTGATTTATTGAACATCATATGAATGTTT
>JAJPZM010000454.1:0-8084 GCA_021204335.1 Parabacteroides sp.
ATTTAATTATGTGGTGTTGGAGTAATTTTATTAGGTATTGTTTTGAATTGATATATGAATTTGAAAAAGAAAACTGTCTGTGACCTAAAAACGCCTTTGTCTTCTCGTTTTCAGAATATCTCTTTAAAATACGAGCGGGCAGTATCTCTTTATACTACAACAGATATACCCGGAAAGCAGATAGCCAAGGAATGTAATGTTTCTATCAGCGGCTTATGCCTTCATTTATTCCCGGAAAGGTTAGTCCTTAAATATCAAGGAAGCTGCCAAAAACTGTTCCGATCTGTCTTATATCGAATGCAGCTATTCTCAGATCGCACGTATCTTTTGCCATACTTCTGCAGGATCCTATGCCATCGAAGCCTACCAGACGGGTGAGAAGAATCTTTCGATGATCGCTGAAAAAATAGGAGTTACCGCCCTCGGTTTTCGTTTTTACCTGCGTAAATGGCACCGTGATCTGATACTTAAGCGAGGTGTCCTATACGAAGGCGACAACAATAAGGAGATTCTGAGCTAGAGTAAACACTGCCTAAAATCGACTACAAAGAACTTTGTTTCGATCATTGCTGATATGAAAGCGAGCTTTCGCTTGGCCGTAGAAGTTGCGGCCAAGTACGGTTTCCATCTGGATGTATTCCGTGAATATCCTAAAAGGCTTGAGCCCTAACTGGTAGCTTGGCAGGGTATGGAAATAACGTCGATGGACGGGTTGTTTTCTGGCAAAGCACAGAGAAATATGCAGAAGTTGTCCACCTGTATGAAACGATTACGGAAAGTCTGAAAAGTATCGCAACCCGACTAAATCTCACATACAACAGCCTTAGAGGCTTTGTAAGGTGTAACTGTCCGGAAGCCAGAAAAAAGCATGAAAAACTGCTGGAAGAATTAAAACAACAATAAACAATTATAAATCATAAAACATGAACGAATATGAAGAAAAAGTTAATATTCTTAATCTCCTTATTTGTTATCCCTTTGATTTCTTTTGCTGAGGAAAAATTGAATGAGAAGAAAGGAACGAAAGTTGGGATTAAAACTAATTTACTCTATTGGGGAGTTATGAGTACCTTTAACTTAGGAACTGAATTTCGTCTTGCCCGTCACTGGACGCTCGACTTCGAAGCTGGCCTGAACCCTTTCGACGGGAAGAATGACGACGGCAGTTTCGGTAAGTCCCTCAAACATTTACGTGTCCATCCGGAAGCACGTTACTGGTTCTGCGAAGTATTTCACTCTCATTTTTTCGGCCTACACGTCCCATACCTATTATATAATGTATCGGACATTAAGCTGCTGGGTATTGAAAACGAACGCCACCAAGGTTGGGGAGCCGGAGCCGGAATTAGTTACGGTTACTCTTGGCTGTTCTCGAAGTACTGGAACTTGGAAGCCTCTGTTGGTGTGGGCTATCTTTACCTCGAATCGGAGAAGTATTCTTGCACTAATTGTGGACGTAAGATCGAAACCGTCAAAAAGCACTATTTTGGAGCAACCCAGGCTGCTATCAACCTTATTTATCAATTCTAAATTGTCTACCTTATGAAGAAGAGATATTACATAACAACCGTTTTGGTTGCGCTGTTTTGGGCCCAACTCAATGTTAGTGCACAGGAAATCAAGATCAAGGACAAAATCGTGGAGAAGGCCGACACTTCGCTGGTGATTGGCATGACGATTAACTTTACAGAGATCGAGGTACCGTCTAACCAGAGCATCGTTTGCACTCCGGTGATCGTTCACGACGATAGTATCCGACCACTTATCCCGGTCATTATCAACGGTCGCAACCGCCATATCTTGTACGAGCGTACTGGTCGTAACTTTGTTGAGAATCAAGAAATAGAACTGCGTCGACACAATGGCAAATCACAGACACTCGACTACCAGGTGCATACACCCTTCGCTAAATGGATGGAAAAATCAGAGGTTACCCTGGTTGTCGACGAATGCGGCTGCGGATGGGATTCGCTGTTAAGCACCTGCTCACCCTTGTTCGCGATCAATTTGGCAGAGCCTATTGTTTTAAAGCCTTTGTTGGTTTTCGCTACACCAAAGACCGAAGCTGTAAAAGCTCGTTCAAAAGAGGGCAGCGCTTTCTTGGACTTCCCGGTGAATAAGGTAATGATCTATCCCAATTATCGCAACAATCCACAGGAGTTACGCAAGATTCGCGAAACGATCGATTCTGTGCAGGGCAACAAGTATGCTACCATCACTGAAGTGTGTATCAAAGGTTATGCGTCACCCGAAGGTAGTTATCTCAACAACACCTACCTGGCTGAAAATCGTGCCAAGGCGCTGAGCGACTACGTGAACGGCCTGTATCATTTCAAACATGCTACCTTTACAGTTGACTTCGAACCGGAAGACTGGGACGGCCTGGAAAAACGTC
This sequence comes from Parabacteroides sp., assembly GCA_021204335.1. Classification (GTDB taxonomy): domain Bacteria; phylum Bacteroidota; class Bacteroidia; order Bacteroidales; family Tannerellaceae; genus Parabacteroides. Next base: position 2,396 of record JAJPZM010000454.1, read on the forward strand.
TAGTAACTATGAATCTGGCCGACAAGGATGAACTCCTCGCTATCATTCGTGCCAATGACCTCTCGGATTTGGATAAAAAAGAATGGAAGCTTAAGACCTTGAACGGCGGAGCATCCTACAAAATATTGTTGCGGGACGTATATCCCGCCCTCCGCCATTCGGATTACGAGGTAAAATACACTATCCGTAATTTCAGTGTTGAAGAGGCAAAAGAACTGCTCTACACCGATCCGAAACAGCTGAGTCTGAATGAAATGTTCCAGGTGGCGCAGACCTTCGAGCTTGGCAGTTGGCAGTTCGGCGAAGTATTCGAAATTGCCGTTCGTATGTATCCCGACGATCCCGTATCGAACTTGAATGCAGCTAACATCGCCATTCAGAACGGGCAAATTGAACAGGCGAAGCGTTACCTGTCTAGGGCTGTCGATACACCGGAAAAGAAACTGGCGGAAGCTGCTTTGCTTATGCTTAAAGGTAATTTGGATGAAGCGGAAACAATCTTGTCTAGCCTAAAGGATAATGTAGGGGTATCGGAAGCCGTGATTAACAATCTGGAACAAATCCGATTGAAGAGAGAGGAGTAAAAACAACTGCGACAGTCCGCAGAAGAGGACCTTGAAAGCCATAAAGTAATATGACAAACAGAAAAAAGATGAAGAGTGAGATAAAAATAACTACTTTGCTGGTTACTTTCGCGTTGTTTGTTGCTTGCACGGACGAAGTGCTGCTTAGCGATGATATCGGGATGGACGACGGGACGTACGAAACCTACCTGAGCCTGATTGTCCGTTGCCCCAAAGCGACCGTAGATGGTGTGCAGACCCGTTCGAACCCCACAGGCGGCGAGAACGGCGACGGGCACGAGCCAGGACAGGAATACGAAACGCGCATTGACGATCTGATGCTGCTCTTTTACCAGGGAGAAAGGGGGGTGAATTCGCCGGCCTCAACTCCAATCGACAAGATTATATATCTCGCCCCCGATGACATGCAGGGTGACAACCCTTCCAAGCCAGTGAAGGTAGGCCTTCCCAGCGGCTGGTACGACCTGCTGGTTATTGCCAACACCGGTAATATCCGCCCACAACTTCAGGGTAAAACGCTTGGCGACATTCGTGACTACCTGCAAAAACAGGCGTGGACAGAGAAGGACGGCAAATATTCCCGCTTCGTCATGTCGTCCAATGGGCATGAAGACGAGCAGGTCTATATCTGTGGCGATAACACGGTAGACAATCCTGCTTGCGCCACCGTCGAGGTGGAACGTCATGCGGTGCGCATTGACTATCAGACACTCTATGACGCATACGACGTGATAGATAAAACCAGCGGCAAGGCTCGCGTCGAAATCACCGGCGCGCTGCTAATCAACAACCTCGATGCCGGCTCGTACATGCTGAAGCGCGTCCTGGTGGCAGACCCGGCGACAGGCGAGTATGGCGATGCCTCGACTACAGAATACCTCGGTTTGGAACTGCCCGAATTCGGTGACTACCAGACCAATTACGTGATCGACCCCTGGAGCTATATCAAAACAATCGCCAATATCAATAAGAAAACGTTCAATCCCGATGCTCCGGGAACGGGTAGTGCCCCGCTTCGTGACCTCTATAAAAACTACCTGACGGCTTACGGAACATCTACTTCGAACTGGAAATTCCCTGCTGGCTTGGGCGAGTGTGTCGGAGACTGGTACCGCATCGGCTACACATTGGAAAATACCGTATCAAAGGTAAACCAGAGCCGGTACATTAATACCGGCGTCGTTTTCAAAGCCCGCTACGTGCCAGAAAAGTGGTTTACATATGATGCAGGCCGGAAAATAACCGTCGAAACGACGCTCCCGAAGAGTGATGATGCCACTACCTTTTTCGCTTTCGGTGGTAAGCTCTACGAATCGATTGAAGCCGCCATGTCGGACTATGTGCCGGACGGTATCGACCTGTTCACTTACTCCTTTGCGGGCAAGACCTGGAAAGAAGTACAGACGCTGATTGGTAAAATCAAGGACGGCGACCCGGCTGGTTACAAATATTTCTTAGGTGTGCAGCTGGGCGGTAAGGAGCTTTCCGACCGCTTGAAAGCCGCTGAAGAGAAAGCCCTCACTTGGAAGGATTTTATGCAATCGACCTATGGTTACACGGCCGTGGGGGGCAAGATCATTGTAGGCCAGGGCGGCAAAGACACTCGTCGTCCGTTGGCTCGTTACGGCCTGCACACCTATGTGGACGGCGTTTGCTACTACCCGTATTGGATTCGTCACTCCAATAACAATGCTTCGACGAAAGGCATCATGGAGTATGCCATCGTGCGCAACAACATCCACAAACTGCGTATTAGCGACATCTATAGCCTGGGTGACGACATTCCTTATGAACCGCCGTTCGATCCGGGCGAAACTCCTGATGATCCGAAAGATCCCGATGAGCCGGATAAACCAACCGATTCGGTCGATCCACCTAATGACCCCGATCCGGAACCTGAAGGTCCTAAGATACAGGTCAAGGTTACTGTTGTCCAATGGACAAAACATGACCCAATAAACATAGACATGTAATGAATAATTAAACAATATCTTACTAAAATGAACACAACACAATATCGGAACTTCTGTCTCTTCTTTTTATTGTTGCTGACTACTGTTTCGTGCGATTATATCTACGACGACCTACCCGACTGTCTGCATACGCTTCGTTTCGTGCATGTACACAACATGAAGTTTGCCGACGCTTTCGCTCACGAAATGGACTGTCAGGAAACTACCAAAAAGGTGCAACTCTATATCTACGATGAGGAGGGACGCTTCTTCTCTACACGTCTCATCGAGGGTGAAGAACTAAAAAAGAACCAAATAGATGTAAGCAACCTCAATCCTGGAACCTATCGGCTGCTTGCTTGAGCAGGGCTGAACGAAACCGACTACACCTGGACTACACCCAAAGAAGGCTCTACGCTGAAAGACTACTGCATGCAGGTGAAGCACAATCAGCAAATTGTTAATCGCGAACTGCTCGGGCTGTTCCAGGGCGAATTGACGCTTGAAATACCTGAAGGGGGAGAAACGCATACCGAATTTCCGCTGATGAAGAACACCAACAAAATACGTTTCGTACTGATTGACACTAATAGTGGGACAGCGCTCGATGCCGCCGACTTTGACGTTTCGGTGACGACAACTAACAGCGATCTGTCGCACGACAATCAACCCGTTTCCGACACGCGCTTTATCTGGCGACCTTACTACCAAGGGGGTGCAAGAGGTTGCTTCTGCCAACAGCACAACTACTTATTCTGCCGTTTGCGCTGAACTAAACACCTTACGCCTGATCGACGGAAGCAAAGGGACGTTGAGCCTGCGTTATACAAAGGAAGACACCCCATTTTTCAACGCAGATCTGACTGACTTTCTCTGTCTCACACAGATGGAGTCGTATAAGTTGACGGCACAGGAATATCTCGACCGGCAAGACGAGTACGTTATTCTGATTTATGTAGACATTACCGGTGGTAAGGCACATTGCCTCGAAGTGATTGTCAACGACTGGGTGATACGTATGGATGACACCGATTTAGATGGAGAGTTGTAAGATGAAACAGATGTACAATTATCTATACATGCTGGGTTTGCTGTTGGCTATGGTTACCAGTTTCACTGCTTGTTCCGACGAAACAGAGGTAAGCGGTGGCGGAATAGCACGTTCGGTAACCGTTTCCCTCCAAATCGGAGCGGGGGAAGAGGGACTGACGAAAGTGGTGAATGGAGACGCGAATGCCGAGACAGGTGAGTTTATGCACTCGTTGACTGTATTTGTCTGCAATACCGATAAACAGATCGTCAAAAAGCTGGAGGCAAGCTCATTGAACGATATTGCAGAGCATACATTCAGCGACATCCGATTAAGTAGTGGTAACTATACGTTTTATGGTTTTGCCAACTGTGAAAAGGTAAGCGAGTTGGAAAGTGTTTTGAAATTGGAAGAAGGAAGCAATATGCTAGACGAAGTCGTAAATAATACGCTTGAAATTGAATCTCCGCATGACGATCTCTCTTTTCCTCCCGTTGGAAAATGGATTCCTATGAGCGGAAAGATAACGGCAGCGCTATCTTCCAACCAAACGGTAACAATAGAGATGATTCGCATGGTAAGCCGTATTTAGGTTACAGTAAACAACCTACAAGAGAAAGAACTGAATATGGCTAATGATTTGAAACTAAATAATGTGGCAAGCAAAGTTAAACTGTTCGGAGATGGAACAGGGGAAACTGGTGGAGGGCAGGCGATAGAAATTTTGTTTCAGCATTTTAATTCCACTTTAGCAGCTAATGGCTCTATCAAATCCGGTTATCTCTATATACCTGAGTCTTATAGCAGCAACCATTCTTTTACGCTTACGGTAGATAATAAGGAGCGAATTGGCTACACTTCTACTACGTTCAAACGTAATCATATCTACCCGTTTGTTATCAATCTAAGAAATTACAAACTGGATATAACTATTAGCTATGAGGCTCCGCCAATTGGTGGAATTGTTAAGCCAGTGGAAACAGTTAGCGGTGGCTACAACATTCCGATCAAAGAGGGCAGTACATTTACTTTAAAAGCGAAACTGATGAAAGCAGACGAGTCGGTTACAGTAACCAAATGGAATATTAGTGAGATAAAAAACAACATCCCAATAGAAAATTTACAACAGTGTTTAACCGACGCTGCCAGTATAACCGGCTCTATCCCTGCTCAGCCAACGGCTCGGACAACCGTAGTCACTTTGGAAGCGGATGATACTGAAGGCGGAAAACATGCCTTTGAATTGACAATCAGCGTAGCAGGACTAGAAATAAGATCTGCCATAGGCAGTAGTTTTCCGGTAATAACCTTGCCGCAAGTGCTTGGCATGTATTAAACGACTAATAAAATATATACAGAATGAAACGAAGATATAAAACACGTTATTACATCTTGCCCTTGCTTGCCCTCTTCTTTCTGGGAAGTGTAGAGGGACTTGGACAAGAGCAAAAACGAACAAAAGTCAATTTTATTGACGTTACAAAAGAAAATAGCGAAGAATTAAGAACCATTCGCCAGAGAAACGGTATCGACCCGGACTCACCAGAAGGTCTAGCCTTGATTCGAGAGTTGTTAAAGTATGACGGTATATCTGATGAGGAGTTGGTGGTAAAAGTGGAGGGTATAAAACAGATTTCTTCCCTGCGTAAGACGAAATGGCATGAACGGTTAGATGAAAAACCGGCAGAGCGGAACACAGAAGACACTTTTGATGAAAAGCGATGCTTCTTTGATTCGAAGGAAGACATGCATATTCATAACATTTCTCAACCGTCACATGTTTTTATCGACTCTATTTATTTCATACCGGGCGAAGAAGTGGATTTGTGGTTGCCGGGTTTTATGTATAAATCTGCTGGCCAATCAATAGAAACTAGTAGTGTTTATGAACGTTGGTATAATTATCGAACAGGGTCTGTTACATTTGAAGACAATGTGGATCTATATTTTTACAAAGATGGAACTGCTTCAGATAATATGGCAATACAAAGAGACGTTACAGCATATAAATTGCTAATGGATATGTAAGTTATAATGCGAATCAGAAATCAAAATACCATCTGCTTCGAGCCACATACAAAAATGATAATAAAGAAGAAGGAAACTCTGAAAAACAATGGGAT
>JAJPZM010000454.1:8094-15438 GCA_021204335.1 Parabacteroides sp.
ATATTTCATCATATAACGATATTTTATTTAAAGATAAGACTGAAAATGATATATCCAAGATGGTTATCGAACCTACGATTACCCAACGAGTCATCTTATTTCTAAAATCCATTTATGCTGAAAACGGTTTGTTAAATATGCTGAGTAGATTAGAGGAAGAGCAATATCTGAAAGAATTTACTATTCATTATCCCACTGTGGAACAGGCGGAGAAAGTGGATAAAGGTGCATCTAGAAACTCACGTAATAGTATCTCATTGTCCATGTTGGCACAGAATTATTGTTTAAAAGAGAAAAGTAATAGCTCCGACGAATATGAAAGAGGAGACCATATCATAGTCACTCTTGAAAGTTGTACAGCTAAAGAGAAAGGTCTGAAAATCTCTCCTTTTGCACATGTGGATACGTGGGATAGACTTCCTTATGGAGGAGACGGAAAAGTTGTAGAAGGAAACGACAATGATAGTGGTACAAAGATACACTTAAAGGGCAGAAGTTCTAATATCTTTCTGGTATATCCGGAAGACAATCAACTGGAAAGTGGCGATGAGGCTATCATTACCGTTACCAATGAAGTTGGCCATCGCATAGCCAAATACACGATCAAGTTTGAAGAAAACACACAAGGACTAACAGAAACGGCTCTTAAGGAGATAGAGGAAATGATGGAGGAAAAGAGTGAATCAGAAGACATTATTGAAGGTAAATGCCAAGAAATCCAAAACTTGTTTAGTGATTTGGGAAATTCTGACAAAATGGATTTACTTGAGAAACTTTACACCCGTACCGACAAATACATGAAAGAAACTTACGGCGAGCCTTATATACAATTGGATTGGAATTATGAACAGGTTCAGCCGAATAAGGGAGAAGGAGGTGGTAATCAACATAAAACAGTAAATTACTATCCTTATCCCATGAATTGGGATTATTCTACCTATGCTTTTAATGATGGGGTAAAAATGATATTGCTTCTACCGTAAAGAATACCCGGTGGGGGCAATATTCTATTATTGAAGGGTTTGTTGATCCAAACGACAACGCAAAAGCGAAGGAGAAATGTGATTACCACTTATACGTAGACGCGTCCAACTCACCGGGGGTAATAGCCAAATTGCCTTTAACTCGAAAACTATGTAGTGATGCCACTCTGCATATCAGTGCCAGAATGAAAAGCGGTGCATGGCAAGCCGATTCACAAGATGCCGGTATAACATTTTCTTTTAAAGGTGTGAAATCCGACGGATCGGAGGTCTATATCCATCGCCATAGCTCTGGACAGATACGACGGTCGGATTATAATAACTTGACTGAATCCACGAATGATTGGTTCCAGATCTATTTTCAGTTCATCATACCATCCCAGGAGGAGGAACAATATGAAAATTACCTCCTTCAAGTGGAAAATAACTGTTCCGGTACGAACGGATCAGATATTTACCTGGACGATATTTGCATCTATATCGATGAGTTGAACGTAACCGCCAAACAGAAGAATGCGACTTGTGGTGAGAAGATTGATGTAATATTGGAAATGGACTTAGAGAAGTTGAAAAAAAAGATTTTCGATAGAGAATGAAGATGATAAAGTAATACTTTATTATAGTTTTGTTAATAAGGAGTTGTACGACCAGGCTTTGGCGAATAATTCTGGTAATTGGTATGTGGCTTTTTAGAATGCTGTTATACGCAGTAAAAATATTTATCAACATGAAGGAGATCACGCGGAGGATGAAGATTGTGTTTATGGTTTTTTATAACCGGTGGAGAGCATCAGGTAGTTGAGGGTAAACTCCAATTTGAATCCACAATATCCCCTGTTTCTAACGTTGTCGGAGAAGCTGCAAAAACATTTAGTCTGCAAGCGGGTAAGGAATATTATATCGTAACCTATCCTGTAAATTAAGTGAAGATACGCAGGAAGAATTTTCACCAGAACAATATAACATGAACGACAACTGTTGTATCAAAGGTATTTTTACCGTAAAGGAACCGGATTTAAAAATAACATACCATAAGCTTAATACTTCAACAGACGGTAGTTTTTGCCAAGGTGATCAAATAGAAATGGAAGTCAAACTGGACAAAGATGCAGAGGGTGATTCGAAATCTCAATTCAACGTGGACTATTTCTGGAGTGATGACGAAACAGCCTTTAATGCAATGTTACAAGAAGGACCTTGGCGGGTGTTAACTGCTTTAAGAAATACAAAAAAAGGAAGTATAGAAGACGATTTTGAAGAAAAGTTGAAGAACTTGAAGTGGAATGAAGAGCCTTTAAGTATGTTTGCAAATGATAAAGAGGCTTTGATATCCTTAATTACTAACTGTGTAACGACTCAGCAACTCTCCTTGTCTGCTAAAAGCTCTAGCGAAAAGATAAGCCTTACGCTCACCAAGCCAAAGATGTATGCCATTATTTTTCCTATCAACAAAGAGGAATATGAAAATGGACTTACGTGTTATTTCCCTGTTGCAAACATCGTTGAAGCTACCGGCAGTCCGAAGCTGAATACCGGTTTTCAGTTGGTAAATTATCCAAAAGACGACTATAATCCCGGTGTTCGCATCGGTTTAGAAGAGTTACAGAAAGCCTGTATGGAAAAAGGAAAGATGGATTTTTCCGATCATCATGCTATACGAATACCTGTCCGGAATCCGAGAAATGGCTATGATAAACCATCCGATTTGAAACTGTTAGAAGGAGAAGGCGGGAAGATATATCTGGAAAGTACGGATGATCCGACACAAAAACAACAATCAGAGATTGGCATAGTCAGGAGTTTAGTGGCAAAGAACAATCAATACGAGAATAAGAATTACATGGATATTGTATTCTTCAATGATTTTACCCCTCATGAAGGATGCACGTATTATTTAAATTTCCAATTTCAACTGGATGAGAAGGAAGAGACAACGCTTCAAGATGAAGAATCGACGACAGGCGAATGTAATTACGGCTCGCTCACTTTCCCGATGCACATCGTTCCGAGATATCAGAAATGGATCGGTAGCGCGACCGACAATTGGAACGATGACACGAAGTGGATACGTTCTACTGTTGAGGAATTAAGGAAAACAGAGAAGGATAGCTATGAAAATTATACTGATGATGGTTTGAACCATAATGGTTTCGTTCCTATGTCGTTTACCTATGTAACCGTACCTGCTGGCATGTCTTCGCAAGTGGAACTGTACAATGCCGAAACGAAAAATGATAAAAACGAGACAACAAGTATCCCCAATAAACCGGAGATTCTCGATTTGGTCAATTCTTCGTCTTTGGGCGCAGCAACGAGTTTGATCGAATACGACTTGATGGCGGATGCCCAGGAGCCTGTTGGAGATAGTCCGAATGCTGGGGCTCAAACTTTAACCTATTGCCGTTCTTACTACACCAACACTGTTAAAGAAATCCATTTCGAACCGAGTACAGAGATGAAGAATATGCAGTTGCTGACGTATGAAAAGGCATGGGTAGATTATGACCTGGCTCCGAACCGCTGGTACACGTTGGCTTCACCGCTTCAAGCTGTTGTAGCTGGGGATTGGTATGTGCCAAGTGATGGCTATCGACAGAATACAGAGCACTTTCAACCGATTACTTTCCAATTGAATAAACACAACCGATTTAACCCTGCTGTTTATCAGCGTGGTTGGGATAAAGGGATTGTTAACAGATATGAGGCAGGCAACTCGAACACACAAAATACTATCTCCGGTAATTGGAGCATTGTATATAATGATGTCGCGGTTCCTTATAATCCGGGACAAGGATTCTCGATCAAGACGGTGCCGAATGACAATAATAGTAATAATGTGTTGTTTCGTTTGCCGAAAAATGATTCTGAGTATAGTTATTACCAATTGGATAATAAGGATGGAATAAACAAAGTTGATTTGCAACGTACCGGAAATACAGGTAAATTATCCGGTATAACGAAAGTAAGCATTACGAATCAAGCTGAAGATAACCAGTATTTTCTTGTCGGCAATCCATTTATGGCGCATTTGGATATGACTAGGTTCTTTGAAAGGAATGCAGGAGAATTAGGCAATAACAAAAAGTTCTGGATTATTGATAAAGATAATCAGTTGGTTTCCGTTGAAAATAAAAATGATGAAGGGTGGTTGACAACTGGAAGTTCTGGTGTCGTAACATAAGTTGCTCCTCTCCAGTCCTTCTTTGTAAAGAGCAAGGAGAAAAGCAAAGAGTTGAAACTTACTTTCACCAACGACATGCAAGTTTTAGGAATAGCCGGTAACGGCCTGCTCCGTACTACTACTTCCACCCCGTAATTGATGTTGACAGCAAGCAAGGGAGGTAAGCAAAGTAAGGCCTTGATCGTCTGCATGGCTTCGGCAAATGATGCTTTCTTGGATAACGAAGATGTCGAATTATTCCTCGACTCAAACCTAAAAGACGTACCGATGATCTATACCGTAGCCGGTAACCAGACTGCTTCTATCAATGTGCGAAAAAGTTTGGCAAATGTTCCGTTGGGGGTATTTGCTCCGGACAATGGCGACGTGGAATTGACTATCACCGGTCAGGAAGACTTCGGCAACTTCGAGCTATATGATGCCGAAACCGACCATTCACAATTGATTGGCAATGGAGAGGTAAGTCTTATACTGAAAGGCAATACTCATGGCCGCTACTTCCTCCGTTCGGATTATGTTCCGACTGGCAACGAACAAGTAACGGCTCAGAAGCAAATCGTTATTTATTCGGTAGGAAATGGACAGATCATTGTTTCCTCCATAGACTCACTTGTTCGGATTTCTATCTACAATCTTTCCGGCCAGTGCGTACGTTATCTGGACAACCTGAATACACCTGCGAGCTATATCGATGGTTTGCAATCCGGTATTTATGTTGTCAGTGTCGAGAGTACAACACAAATATTTTCAGAAAAAGTAGAAGTTAAATAACCGTTCGGATATAGAAAAAGAGTATGTTTTCGTTCCAATGAATAGGCAGAGAGTAGGAAGCGGATAGTTATGCATTTCCTACTCTCTGCCTATTCATTTTTGTTTTTTTCGTTTTGGGGTGTCATCTTGTTTTTTCCGTTTCTTTTTTAACACTCCGTAGCCTGCACATTAAATGGCGGAACAGATCCAGGAAGCTGCCCATGTCATCGTGTCCGTCATAGACGGAATAATAGAGGAAATGGTGTCTTCGCAGACTGAGTAGAATTTTCGCCATGTCCTTTCTTGAACGTTTTATGCTGTTCTCCTTGCCGGAGACAATGTTGCAAATGAAGCGTTTCTCGCCCTTCCTGTTTATGAACAGATAGGGGGGGGTGACAAGAACGCCTGCAGTTCCGTCCTTGGACCTCACGATGAGGGGCTTTTCTTTTTGGATGGCGGGCTGGAAATTGATGTTACAGTAATGTGCGTCTATTTGCCGTTCCAGTTCTTTGGCGGGTGTCCTGACGGAACGTAGGCCGGTAAAATAGCGTCCGTTGCGGTTGAAACAGAACGGATATACGTCCCCGCTACGTGGTTCACCGATGAAAAAGGAATGTTTTGTGTGCCGGATTGGCGGCAGTACATTCAGCTTGTCGTAATACTGTTCTTTTGTGATTTCTGTGAAAGGGTGGCAAAGTCCCTGGTTATGGATGCGTACCATTTTACGGATGGTGTTTGCGGTTACGGCAATTAGATGGGGGTTGTCCATTTCTGTTTTCAGTTCCTCCAGTGTTTTACGGTTTTCGTAATCGCAATGTATCCCATCGGACATGAAGGTGATGCAACAGCCGTCGAAATAGCGTGAATCGACGACAAATTTAATTTTTTTATTTCCCATGGCTTATATATTTTGGAGGTTCAATACTCTTTTGGCGGCGGACAGAGCGTTCGGGGTCAGTTGGCGCTGCCATGCCTTACTCCTGGGGGACCAGCGGAATCCGGCAGACTTTAGTTCCTTGCGTCTGCCGTCTTCGGGTATCCTGTCGAACAGGATTTGCAGGCGGTCTTCCCCGTAGTTCCAGACCAGCATTCCTCCTTCGAAGGGAAGTTCCCTGTTTCCCTTCTTCCTGATGGTGTTCAGCTTCTCCCTTGTTTTCAGGGCCATGTCCGGCAGGCTGAAAAACTTGTTGCGTGCCGTGATGATGGGCTTTTTTACCCTTGCGTTGTATTCGGATATGAAGTCCACAGCCTTCTGTACGATTTCCACCTCTCCATGTCCGGCATAGGTGCTGACCTTGTTAAGGATGCTGCTGACGAACAAGGCGCGGTTGTACCCCCTGCATTTGCCCGTGTCGAGTTCATGGATGGTATTTGCACTGCTCTCAATGTCGCGCTTCAGGGAAAGCCAGGCCCTTTCCAGCTTTTCTTCCTCGGGACGTTTTTCCTCTTTCATGCGTTCTGCCGCTTTTAATGCCTTGTCCCGCCAGTTCCGTAACTCCTCGTACCTGTTTTGATAGGCCCGGTCGGCTTTTCCTGTTTATACACATTGAATCCGCTCCGTCCGGTGACTATCGGATTGGCACACCTGGAGAGGGCTGCAAGCTGTGCCGCAAACTTTTGTTTATAAGCCGCCATATATTCTTCCCGTTTCTCTTCCGGTATTTTTTTCAGATCCCCGTGAAGTTCCTCCTCGTAAATCATGATGTCCGATTCTCCCCGTATATCCGGGTCGAAGGAGCTCCACAGATAGGCGTCACAGGCTTGTTGCCACAGGTCTTCCAGGTAAGCGGGATGCTTGAATTCCACTACTTCCCAGTCCTTGAACTCCGCCGGGTGCAGTTCCCTGCCGTCTTCGGGATTCCCATAGAGGTGTATGAAACTTGCCATGCCGAGGTGTTTCTTTCTGAAGTGGAAAGGGATGGGTGATTCTTCGCTCCCTTTTCTGTGTATCATGGTTGCACGATGTGCGTTTTTCACGGTCAACGGTCGTATTTCCACCGGTTGCCCGTTTTTTTCTGTAAGGTCGGCTACTTTTCTTTCACCGTCCCTGTTCGGTTTCATTTCAGTCATATACTTGTTTTTTTAGTGAAACATGTCCGGCTTACGGAGCCGGTTTTTCTATTTCTTACTTGCTGCTTTGGCTTTAGCCTCCGCCCATGCAAGGCTTGACGGGAAAAAATACCGGAGCGAAGCGAGGATGATTTTTTCCCGCCAACCAGCCCTTCAGGGCCGCCTTGCACGACCGGAGGCTAAAGGTTATCTTTGCAGGTAAGAAATGGAAATACATGCTCGAATCTTTTTGGAAAAGTTAATCCGGTTCTGAAAGCCGGGATTTTATTTCTTGTGTTTTCCCGGTCAGTTCCTCTTCCTTGTGAAAGGGGACTGTCCAAAAAGTGGATAGCCCCTTTAGCTATTGTTTATTTCGGTAAA
>JAJPZM010000236.1 GCA_021204335.1 Parabacteroides sp.
GACTTCAAATCCAGAATTTATAATAGGACATTATGCGGATAATCATTTTAATTTAATACCGAAAGCCCGATGGAATCGTTCTCCGGGCTTTCCTTTACACTAAAAAGATATTTCTCATGAATAAAACTGAATTAGTAAACGAATTATCCCGCCGTCTTGATATACCTCAAAACAAATGCCGTCATTATCTGAATACACTTCTCGATATTGTGGGAGACGACCTGACTGTTGACAATTATCTGACCCTGCAAGGTTTCGGTACATTTAACCTCTGGAGACAAACCAGACGGACCGGCCGTAATCCACGAACCGGACAAGAAGTAACAATCCAGCCACGCAACAGCGTAAAATTTAAACCGGGAAAAGACCTTCTGAAAAAAATAAACGATGCGGAACACCTTGATAAGGTCTCCCCTCTTGCCGAAAAATAGTTTATTCCGCCCTATATTTTGCCACGTCTTCAAATATAAGTAATTTTGGTTCCTCTTTAAACGAAAAAGACAAAGAATGAATAATCAGATATATGAAGAACGGCTGGGCACAGACCGCATGCTGCCGCTTATTTTCAGGATGGCGTTGCCTGCCATTGCCGCCCAGATGGTTAATCTGCTCTACAATATTGTAGACCGCATTTACATCGGGCATATTCCCGGAATAGGAACACCGGCGCTTGCGGGTATCGGCGTGGCCGGATCTATTATTATCCTGATTTCTGCTTTTTCATCCATTGTGGCAGGCGGTGGCGCGCCACTCGCAGCTATTGCATTGGGACAGGGAAACCGCCAGCAAGCCGGAAAAATATTGGGGAATGGTTTCACACTGCTACTCTTGTTTACAGTCGTGACTTCTATCCTGGCATATATTTTTATGGAACCGGCACTCTTATTTACCGGGGCATCCGAACAGACCCTCGGATATGCAACAGATTATCTATCGATCTATCTTATCGGTACTTTGTTTGTGGAACTGTCGATTGGTCTGAATACTTTTATCAATGCGCAAGGACGTCCTTCCATAGCCATGTGGTCGGTGATAATCGGGGCATTGCTTAATATTCTGCTCGATCCGCTTTTTATCTTCGGGTTTAATATGGGAGTGAAAGGAGCTGCTCTTGCCACTATTATTTCGCAGGCAGGAAGTGCCATCTGGGTGTTATCGTTTCTTCTGTCTTCCCGGGCATCTTTACGCCTTGAGTCGCGCTATATGAAACCGGACAGGAAAGTGATCGGGGCTATATTAGCTTTGGGCGTTTCGCCTTTCATTATGGCGAGTACGGAAAGCCTGGTCGGTTTTGTATTGAACGGATCACTCAAAACATTTGGCGATATCTATGTGAGTGCTCTGACTGTTATGCAGAGTGCAATGCTTTTCGTTAGTGTTCCCCTGACAGGGCTTGCCCTGGGATTTGTTCCTATTGTCAGTTACAATTACGGGCATGGGAACCGGGAAAGGGTGAAAGAGTGTTTCAAAATAGTGATGGCCTTCATGTTTTCGTTTAATTTTATTCTGATTCTGCTGATGATTTTGTTTCCCTCAGTCATTGCTTCGGCTTTTACCGCTGACGAAGAACTGATACAGACTGTCAGCCAGGTGATGCCCGTATTCCTGGCGGGAATGACTATCTTCGGATTACAGCGTGCCTGCCAAAATATGTTTGTCACTTTAGGGCAGGCTAAGATTTCCATATTTATCGCATTGCTCCGAAAAGTTATTCTGCTTGTTCCGCTTGCCCTGATTCTACCGCGTTTTATGGGAATGATGGGAGTTTATGCAGCAGAAGGCATCTCTGATGCGACAGCAGCTATCTGCTGCACAATCATTTTTGCGATTCAGTTTCCAAAGATTTTGAAGCGAATGACTATCTTTGCGCCCGAAACGAAACAGAAATGACAACAAACCAGACAATTACTCCGATAGCCGATCTCCAACGCCAATATGATCTCCTTCAAATGGAATATGAATATGAGAAAGAGACATACAGGCAACAATCGGAGCGGGTGGGTATTCACAGAAAGATACAACAGGGACTTTGCTGGTATCCTGTCATCCCCGGAAAAAGCTATTATAATTCGCTCAACCAACTGGTTATCGAAATAGAACGCAGGGACGACAGGGAAATAGAGCATAATTTTGAATACGGGCGTCCGGTCTGTTTCTTTACGACCAACGGGACAGGCAGTCCGAAATATCTGAACTTTTCAGGCATCATCAGCTATGTACAGGACGACCGGATGGTTGTCGTCTTACCGACTCCTTCCGCCCTGTTTGATCTGCAAGGCGTAAACAGCGAACTGGGCGTGCAACTCTATTTTGACGAGACAAGTTATAAAACGATGTTCAACGCCCTGTCCGGTGTGATGAAGGCGAAGAATAACCAACTGGCTCATCTGCGTGACGTGTTACTGGGGAAATCGCCGGTTAACAGCAGGAGTCTGTTTCCCATCCGTTTTCCCTGGTTGAATGTGACACAGGAAGAAACGGTGAACCATGTGTTGGCGGCAAAAGAAGTATCTATCGTGCATGGCCCTCCCGGAACAGGGAAAACAACGACATTGGTTGAAGCTATTTACGAGACGCTGCATCGGGAAAATCAGGTAATGGTCTGTGCACAGAGCAATACAGCCGTCGACTGGATATCCGAGAAACTGGTAGATCGGGGAATCAATGTGCTCCGCATCGGCAACCCGACACGTGTAAACGACAAGATGCTCTCTTTCACTTACGAACGGCGTTTCGAGTCGCATCCCGATTACTCCGAGCTTTGGGGCATTCGTAAAGCGATCCGCGAAATACAATCGTCTTTCCGCAAGAAAAGCCATAGCGAGAAAGAGACGGCGCGCAACCGACTTTCGCGTCTGCGCTTTCGTGCCACAGAACTTGAAGTACAAATCGATGCGGATCTGTTTGGCGAAGCCCGCGTGATAGCCTGCACGCTGGTCGGTTCAGCCAATCGCGTACTGACCAATCATAACTTCACCACTCTTTTTATCGATGAAGCAGCACAGGCATTGGAAGCCGCCTGCTGGATTGCGATCAGCAAGGCAGACCGGGTTGTTCTGGCCGGCGATCATCACCAGCTCCCTCCTACTATTAAATGTATAGAGGCGGCACGTGGCGGATTGGATCGTACGTTGATGCAGAAGGTGGCAGCCAATAAACCGGAAACGGTTTCGCTGCTAAAAATACAATACCGGATGCACGAGGATATCATGCGCTTCTCCTCCCACTGGTTTTATCAGGACGAATTAACGGCAGCACCGGAAGTAAGCCGCCGGGGCATCCTGGCATACGACACACCTGTCGTATGGTTCGATACGGCAGATTGCGATTTTGAGGAAGATCAACTGTCCGAAAGCATGAGCCGTATCAATAAACAAGAAGCCGCTTTGCTGGTAGAACAGCTGCAAGCCTATATCGAGAAGATCAGCAAAGAACGGGTGTTGGATGAAAGCATCGACTTCGGACTGATCTCGCCTTATAAATCACAGGTACAATATATCCGCGGATTGATCAAGCGCAACTCCCTCTTCAAACCGTTCCGCCGGCTGATTACCGTCCATACCGTAGACGGTTTCCAGGGACAGGAGCGCGACGTGATTATGATCAGCCTCGTTCGTGCCAACGACCAGGGAAACATCGGTTTCCTGAACGACCTGCGACGCATGAACGTAGCCATCACCCGCGCCCGCATGAAACTGATTATCCTGGGGGATGCATCGACGCTGACAAAACATGCTTTTTACAGAGAATTATACAAGTACATCACTGCCCATGGCCATGTGATCCAAATAAATAACGACAAATGAAATACAAGTTATTAGTCCTCGACCTGGACGGGACGCTGACAAACAGTAAAAAAGAAATTACGCCTTACACGAAAGAAGTCCTGATAAAAGCACAGGAACAAGGCCTTCACCTGGTTCTGGCATCCGGACGTCCTACTTATGGTATCGTGCCATTGGCTGAGACGCTGGAGATGGGACGCTTCGGCGGTTTTATCCTTTCTTTCAACGGCGGAAAAGTAATCGAGGTAAAAACAGACACCGTACTCTATGCACAAGCATTGCCGCCCGATGTAATGTCCCTGCTGTATCAACGTTCGTATGAAGCCGGACTGACGATCCTTTCCTACAACGGGAAATATATCCTGACAGAAAATGCGGAAGACAAATACGTACAATACGAATCATTCCTCACCAAAATGAAAGTAAAGGAAACAGATAATTTCCTGCGAGACCTGCAACTGCCTGCCGACAAATGTCTGATTGTAGGCGAACCGGAAGATTTGGTTCCGTTAGAAGAAAAGCTGCGCCAGGAATTGGGTTCTCGCATCAATATCTATCGTTCGGAAGCTTTCTATCTGGAAGTTGTCCCGAAAGGAATAGATAAGGCAGCATCCCTGGAACGCCTGTTGGAACGCATTCACATCAAACAGGAAGAAGTCATTGCCATAGGTGACGGTTTCAACGACCTCACTATGATACAATTTGCCGGCCTGGGAGTTGCCATGGCAAACGCACAGCCCCCGGTAAAAGCTAATGCCGACAAGGTCACGCCTTTTACAAATGATGAGGACGGCGTAGCACATTTCATCGAAGATTTAATGAATGCGTAACCGTTATTTTGTTATATTTGTGATCTAAACAAAAAAAACGAGAAGCCATGAAGTACAAATTATTAGTTCTTGACGTAGACGGGACACTGCTCAACAGCAATAAAGAAGTGACATCCCGTACCCAGGCCGCTTTACTGAAAGTCCAGCAGATGGGTGTACATATTGTATTGGCAACCGGCAGACCGACAAATGGTGTCATGCCGCTGGCCAAGGCTTTGGAATTAGATCATTACGGTGGTTTTATTCTATCATATAACGGTGGTCAGATCATTAACGTACAAACCGGAGAATTACTCTTCGAGAAACGTATCAATCCGGAATGGCTACCTTACCTGGACAAGAAAGCAAAGAAAAACGACTTTGCCATCTTTACGTATCATAAAGACTATATCCTGACGGATAAACCCGACAACAAGCATGTGCTGGAAGAAGCTGAGTTGAACAACATGCGTGTAATCGGTGTTGATAATTTCCCGGAAGCAGTCGACTTCAACCCTTGTAAATGTGTACTGGTAAGCGACAATGAAGAAGATCTGGTCGGATTGGAAAATCATTGGAAGAAACGTCTGGATGGTGTATTGGACGTGTACCGCACGGAAGACTTCTTCCTAGAAGTAGTTCCTCAGTTCATCAATAAAGGAAACACATTAGCCGTATTGACGGAGATGCTGAAAATAACAACCGAAGAAGTAGTTGCTATCGGCGACGGCATCGCCGACGTTCCGATGCTGCAACTGGCGGGGACGAGTGTTGCGATGGGCAATGCACGCGATTCGGTAAAGGCCTGTGCCGATGCTACCACGCTGACCAACGATATGGACGGTGTGGCAGTAGCCATCGAAACGGCTATTATTGCAACCATCAAGCCGACCGAAATACCTTTGGATCAGTTGAACATGCGCGCTAAACATGCACTGATGGGCAATCTGGGCATCCAATATACGTATGCCTCCGAAGACCGTGTGGAAGCAACTATGCCGGTCGACGAACGTACGCGCCAGCCTTTCGGTATCCTGCATGGTGGAGCAACCCTGGCTTTGGCTGAAACAGTAGCCGGACTGGGTTCCATGATTCTGGCTAAACCGGACGAGATCGTAGTTGGAATGCAGGTTAGCGGCAACCACATGTCGTCGGCTCACGAAGGAGATACGGTACGCGCAGTTGGTACGATCATCCATAAAGGACGTTCTTCGCATGTATGGAATGTGGATGTGTTTACCTCTACCGATAAACTGGTCTCGTCCATACGTGTAGTGAATAGTATATTAAAAAAGAAATGATTTCAGAGGATACAAGCAAACACGAGATAATAGACACATTAATCAGGCAGAACCGGAGTTTTGCTATCTACCGCATACCGGGGAAGAACAGCCCCGGTTTGTGATGCAAGCTTCCGGTTCTGCCCGTCTGTTTGATACGATAGAAGAGCTGAACGAACAGCAGGGGTTTGTCATTGCCCCGTTCAAGGTGAGCAGGGAGTGTCCGATCGTCCTGATCCGGCGTGACTATTCGGAGTTGCCGGACAACGGGCAAATGAACTGCATTCGGATGGATTTGGAATTTCTTCCGAAAGAAAATGAAAATGCATCCGAAAGGAAGACAAAAGACAACTATATCCATTGTTTCGACTCATTCATTAAGCCTTTGCAGGAAAACAGGCTGGACAAACTGGTTCTTTCGCGCAGTCTGACACTCGACCGGGAAGCCGGCTTCTCTCCGGCAAAGGCTTTTTACAAAGCGTGTAAAAAGTATACCCGTTCCTACATTTATCTCTGCCACACTCCGCAAACCGGCACCTGGCTCGGTAGCACACCGGAAATCATCCTTTCAGAAGAAAAAGGGGAATGGCATACCGTTGCACTTGCCGGTACGCAGCCTTTACAGAATGAAGAGCTACCGACACATTGGAATGAGAAAAATAAAAGAGAACAGCAAATCGTATCTAATTACATACACGACCAACTCCAATCGCTAGGCATAGCTTCTACAATGGAAGGCCCCTATCCTGTACGCGCCGGAGCTTTATGCCATCTGAAAAGCGACTTCCGGTTCAAACTCGAAGAAAGCAGCAAACTGGGTAACCTGCTGAGTCTGCTACACCCCACCCCTGCCGTATGCGGACTTCCCAAAGAAGCTGCTTACCAATTCATCCTGGAGCATGAAGGATACGACCGCCGTTACTATTCCGGCTTTATCGGCTGGCTGAACCCCGAAGGCAGAACGGACTTGTATGTAAATCTACGTTGTATGAATATCAATAAAGATACACATATCTTGTATGCCGGTGGCGGCTTACTCTCCTCCTCCGAACTCAATGAGGAATGGCAGGAAACGGAAGACAAGCTGCTTACAATGAAAACGCTCTTATAAATATATTTTGTTTAAGAAAAATGCGTACATTTGTCCTAAACATCATTCGGCTAAAAACAAAGATAATATGAGCAACAAGATTTACCCAATCGGCATACAGAACTTTGAGAAGATTCGCAAGGACGGTTACTACTATGTTGATAAGACAGCATTAATTTATCAATTGGTAAAAACCGGCAGTTACTATTTCCTGAGCCGTCCGCGCCGTTTTGGCAAAAGTCTTCTGCTTTCAACGCTCGAAGCCTATTTCCAGGGGAAAAAGGAATTGTTCGAAGGGCTGGCGATGGAAAAGTTGGAAAAGAACTGGATAGAATATCCGATATTGCATCTGGACCTGAATATCGGGAAATATGATGCTCCCGACAGCCTTGACAAAATACTGAATGAAGCTCTGCTGGGCTGGGAAGCTCTGTATGGAACCAGGCCGGGGGAATCTACTCTCGCCCTGCGTTTCAAAGGAGTTGTAGACCGGGCTTGCAAACAGACAGGCCAGCGCGTCGTTATCCTCGTAGACGAATACGACAAACCTTTGTTGCAAACCATTGGCAACGAAGCCCTGCAAACAGAATACCGCAACACCCTGAAACCGTTCTACGGTGTCCTCAAAACAATGGACGGAAGCATCAAGTTCGGGATGCTGACAGGCGTCACGAAGTTTGGCAAGGTAAGCGTTTTTAGCGACCTGAACAATCTGATAGATATCTCAATGAGTGAACGCTATGTGCCTTTGTGCGGGATAACCGGACAGGAGATTCGCGATAACTTCCAGGAGGATTTACAGGAGTTGGCCGATAAACAGGAAATGACTTATGAAGAAGCATGTACGCAATTAAAAAAGTGTTATGATGGGTATCATTTTGTGGAAAATTCGGAAGGCATCTATAATCCTTTCAGCCTGTTGAATACCTTTTACAATATGAAGTTCGGCAGCTACTGGTTTGAAACGGGCACCCCTACTTATCTGGTGGAACTGCTGAAACGCAGTCATTACAACCTGGAACGGATGGCGCACGAAGAAACAGATGCCGATGTGCTGAACAATATTTACGGAGACGAACAGCCCATACCGGTTATTTTCCAGAGCGGCTATCTGACAATTAAGGGATATGATAATGAATTTGGACTTTATCGTCTTGGTTTCCCCAATGAAGAGGTTGAAGAAGGCTTTATGCGGTTTCTGATGCCTTTCTATACACGTTACAACAAACTGGAAGCTCCATTCGAAATCCAGCAGTTTGTCCGTGAGATACGCGCCGGGGAGGTTGATGCCTTTTTCCGCCGCCTGCAAAGTTTCTTTGCCGATACGCCTTACGAATTGGTGAAAAACCTCGAACTGCATTATCAGAATGTACTTTTCATCGTATTCAAACTGGTCGGCTTCTATGTAAAAACGGAATATCACACAAGCGAAGGTCGTATCGACCTGGTTCTGCAAACGGACAAGTTTATTTATGTCATGGAGTTCAAACTGAATGGTACGGCAGAAGAGGCTTTACAACAAATAAACGAAAAACATTATGCACAACCCTTCCTGTCCGACACGCGCAAATTGTTTAAGATAGGTGTGAACTTCAGTACCAAAACCCGTAATATCGAACGATGGATTGAGCTATAAAAGCACTTTCCACTCCCTGTTCTGAAAAATTATATCTACTTTTGCAATTCAACCAAAGGTGGAACAGAATATGTACACCGATAAGAAAAACATTCTCCAATTAGTTGCTCTGCTGAAAGAGCATGGTATAAATAAAGTCGTATTATATCCGGGAAGCCGTAATTCGCCAATCGTACATACGTTGGCAAACCATCCGTTTTTTACCTGTTACCCGGTAACGGACGAACGTAGCGCCGGATTTTTTGCGATGGGACTGGCATTGCACGGTGGAAAACCGGCTGCCGTATGTTGCACTTCCGGTACGGCCTTGTTGAACATCCATCCTGCTGTTGCAGAAGCCTACTACCAGCATGTTCCTCTTATCGTCATATCGGCAGACCGGCCGGGAGCCTGGATCGGGCAGATGGACGGACAGATATTGCCACAACCGGGCGTATTCGGATCGCTTGTCAAGATATCGGTCAACCTGCCGGAAATACATACGGATGAAGATAAATGGTATTGCAATCGCTTGGTAAATGAAGCATTGCTGGAATTGAATCATCATGGGAAAGGGCCGGTTCATATCAATGTTCCGATTTCTGAACCTTTGTTCCAGTTCACAACTCCCGAATTGCCAAAAGTACGCGTCATTACCCGCTATCAGGGACTGAATGTGTATGACCGGGAATACAATACGCTGATCGAACGGCTGAACAAATATAATAAACGTATGATGGTAGTCGGACAAATGAGTCTGATCTATCTGTTTGAAAAGAAGATATCGAAGTTGCTCTATAAGCATTTCGCATGGCTGACCGAACATACCGGAAACAGAACGATTCCCGGCATCCCTGTTAAGAATTTCGATGCGGCAATTTATGCTTTACCGAAAGATACACTCGACAAGATGGTTCCCGAACTTGTCATTACCTACGGTGGACATATCGTTTCCAAGCGCTTGAAGAAATTCCTTCGCGAGAATCCGCCTAAAGAGCACTGGCATGTTTCCTCCGACGGAGAAGTGGCCGACCTGTACGGATCTATGACTACTGTTATTGAAATGGATCCGTTCGAATTTCTCGAAAAGATCGCTTATCTGTTGGAGAATAAGTCAACCGAGTTTCCGCGAATATGGGAAAACAATACCAAAGGACTTCCGGAGCCGGAGTTTGCCTATTCCGAAATGGCAGCTATCGGTGCACTGATAAAGTCATTGCCTGCTCCGTCGGCCTTGCATCTGGGAAATAGTTCGACCGTTCGCTACGCGCAGCTGTTTACTTTGCCGGAAGAAGTTGAAGTATGCTGTAATCGGGGGACAAGCGGTATTGAAGGTTCACTTTCTACAGCCATCGGTTATGCGGTTGCATCGGATAAACTAAATTTCGTCGTTATCGGCGACCTCAGTTTCTTCTACGACATGAATGCGCTTTGGAACAGTAACTTTGGTTGTAACCTGCGTATCCTGTTGCTCAATAATGGCGGTGGGGAGATCTTCCAGGCATTACCCGGTTTGTCTATGACGGGAAAGACGCATCGTTTCGTTACAGCTACACATAAAACATCGGCACAAGGCTGGGCTACCGAACGCGGCTTCCTTTATCAAGGCGTACACAACACAGAAGAATTGGAAGAAGCAATGAAGCTCTTTACCGACCCCAACCCCGTCAACCAACCGATACTGATGGAGGTGTTTACCGACAAAGACGAAGATGTTCGTCTGCTGAAAGAATATTATCATCAATTAAAGCAAAAATAATATGTCAACTACAAGAGAATGGACTACTATAAAGGAATATGAAGATATTCTGTTTGATTTTTATAAAGGTATTGCCCGCATAACCATTAATCGGGAACGTTATCGTAATGCCTTCACTCCCACTACGACAACGGAAATGAGCGATGCACTGTATATCTGTCGCGAACGGCAGGACATCTGCGTGATTGTACTGACAGGTGCCGGCAATACTGCTTTTTGTGCCGGTGGAGATATGAATGTAAAAGGACATGGCGGCTATGTAGGGAAAGACGGCGTTGCCCGCTTGAATGTACTCGATGTACAAAAGCAGATTCGGTCGATGCCGAAGCCGGTCATTGCAGCCGTTAATGGTTTTGCCATTGGTGGCGGTCATGTGCTGCATGTGGTATGCGACCTGACGATTGCTTCCGAGAATGCAATCTTCGGACAGACAGGCCCCCGCGTAGGCAGTTTCGATGCCGGTTTCGGTTCGTCTTATCTGGCGCGTATCGTCGGTCAGAAGAAGGCACGCGAAATCTGGTTCCTTTGCCGGAAATATAACGCACAGGAAGCTCTCGGCATGGGATTGGTAAACAAAGTCGTTCCGTTGGATAAGCTGGAAGACGAATATGTGCAATGGTCGGAAGAAATGATGTTGCTCAGCCCGCTTGCCCTGCGTATGATTAAAGCCGGCTTGAATGCCGAGCTCGACGGACAAGCCGGTATCCAGGAGCTGGCCGGAGACGCCACCATGCTTTATTACATGACCGACGAAGCCCAGGAAGGAGGCAAAGCATTCCTGGAAAAACGTCGCCCTCGCTTTGAAGATTATCCTAAGTTCCCGTAATATGTCCTATCACATACAGATTATCCCAAAGATATTGCACTTCAAGCAGCCGGCAGGTACTTCGCGCGGCACTTATACCACACGTTAAAGCTGGTGTCTGGTTCTTACTTGCGACCAGCAGCCGGACAGGTTGGGCATGGGCGAATGTGCCCCACTCCCCAAGCTGAGTTGCGATGATTTTCCAGATTATGAACGCAGGCTTACTAATATCTGTCGCCAGGTAGAGAACACCGGAATAATAGATACAGAAGCCCTCCGTCCCTATCCTTCCATATTGTTCGGATTAGAGACAGCTTTCCAACATTTCCAGGCAGGAAGCTTTGTCCTGTGGGACACTCCTTTCTCGCGTGGAGAAGCCGGAATCCCAATTAACGGACTAATCTGGATGGGCAACTACAAGCAGATGCTGCAACAAATCGAAGCCAAGATGCAAACTGGCTTCCGCTGCATCAAGCTAAAGATAGGAGCTATTAACTTCGACGAAGAACTAGCCTTGCTGAAATATATCCGCGCCCACTTCTCTGCCAAAGAGGTCGAGTTGCGGGTTGACGCTAACGGGGCCTTCTCTCCGGCAGACGCAATGGACAAACTGAATCGGCTGGCAGAACTTGACCTGCATTCCATCGAGCAGCCTATCCGCGCCGGACAATGGGAAGAGATGGCGCGGCTTACGGAGTACACACCTCTCCCTATCGCATTGGACGAGGAGTTAATCGGCTGTAATACGCAAGATGGAAAAGAAGAACTTCTATCCGCCATCCGTCCGCAATACATCATCTTAAAACCGTCTCTGCATGGAGGAATAAGCGGTGGACAAGAATGGATTCGGGAAGCCAAAAGGCAAAAAATCGGCTGGTGGATTACCTCCGCCCTGGAATCGAATATCGGACTGAATGCCATTGCACAATGGTGTGCTACCTATAACAATCCATTGCCGCAAGGACTTGGTACAGGAGCTTTATTTACAGATAATGTAGAGATGCCGCTTTCCATCCGTAAGGATTGCCTCTGGTTCGATGAGAGTAAATCCAAAACAAGCTTTAGCACACCCCTTATCCCCTCTCAAGAGGGGATAGAGTTACTCCTAGATCGTAATAAACAAAAGTTACATTTGGAAAACGGAACAACATGTTCCGCAGATAATATCCAACAACTGATAACCGAATTATCGGCTGACGCTCCGGATATAGTAAAGGACCTGTATCATTTCCTGTCAGACTGGTTTAGCGAATCACCTTACATAACGGTACATACTTCCGGCTCTACCGGAACACCGAAGGAATTTACCGTCCGCAAAGAGCAGATGATGCAAAGCGCGATTCTCACCTGCTCCTATCTTCATTTACGTAAAGACGACAACGCATTGCTATGCATGCCCCTGCAATACATTGCTGGAAAGATGGTCGTAGTAAGGGCGTTGGTTGCCGGATTGAATCTCATTCTGCGCACACCTTCCGGCCATCCGTTGGCAGATGTGACGACTCCGCTCCGATTTGCTGCAATGATTCCACTACAGATATATAATACGCTTCAAATACCGGAAGAACGAGAGCGCCTTTGCCAAACAGAGATATTGATTGTCGGTGGCGGTGCTATCAATAAAGAACTGGAAGCCGATATACGGACATTACCAAATATCGTTTACTCCACTTACGGCATGACAGAAACCCTTTCGCACATCGCCCTGCGCAGGTTGAACGGACCGGAAGCTTCTTCGGCTTACACGCCTTTCCCTTCGGTACGACTATCCTTATCGCCTGATAACACATTGGTAATAGATGCCCCGATGGTTTGCGACGAAACGTTGGTAACTAATGACATCGCCCAACTTCATCCCGACGGCACCTTCACCATCCTGGGACGCAAAGACAACATCATCAACACCGGCGGAATAAAAGTTCAAATAGAATGTGTGGAAGAAACACTTCGTTCGATAATTTCGACTACCTTTGCGATAACGGCTGTGCCAGACCCCAGGCTTGGAGAGGCCATTGTTTTGCTAATGGAAAAGCAAACCAACGGAGTCTCGACACCCGAGAGCGGTAAGTCTCGACACCCGAGAGCGGTCGGTCTCGACCATCGAGAGTAGTAAGTCTCGACCATCGCAAATGGAAATCATCGAAACCCCCCCCCATACCAGCGTCCGCGGTATATATTGGAGGTCGATTCCATCCCACTGACCGGAAGTGGTAAAACCGACCGGAAGGCTTGCCGCCTGTTTGCAGAAAAGTTAATCTGAGTATCATTTAAACACTATATTTTATGAGGTATTTTACACTTACCGTTTTATCCTTCCTCACCCTCACGTCCGCCTACGGACAGAGTGGGGAAAGTTGCCGGTTCGCACCGGACCCGACACTGCAAAAGCCGGAAGTCTATGCCGGATACGATTGTGTCAATTTGCTTGACAGCACGTCTGTAACCGTACAGTCAACAGGTTCGGGTTCTTTCGCCGTCTGCAAGACGATCAAGATTCAAACTCCTAAGGGAGCAGTAGCCAACCGCATCATCAAGTACGATTACGACCCGTTGACCGCTTTCGCCCAGTTCAAAAGGGCGACTGTTTATCGTGCCAATGGCGACGTAATCAATCTCGATGTAACACAGGCCTGCGGCTATGCCGCTCCGGCACGTGCCATCTATTGGGGTGCCCGCCAGATTATGCTGGAAGTAGGACAATTAAACCTGGGCGACATCCTGGATTATGAAATCGACAAGAAAGGTTTCACCTACGCCCTGTTAGCGGATGGTGGCGATGACGAATCACGCTTCATCCCCCCCCCGATGCGCGGACAGTTCTACGATATCGTTCCTTTCTGGGCAACCGAACCGACGGTTCGCAAAGTATATAAAGTATCCATCCCGATGGAGAAAGAGATGCAGTTCCAGTTCTACCAGGGCGACTGCGCTTCTTCCATGCGCTACGAAGACGGACGCAAAGCCTACACATTCGCGACCAACGATATCATGCCGACCAAACGGGAACCCAATATGGTCGACCTGTTTGATGCCGCTCCGAAACTGATGATGTCGTCCACTCCTAAATGGCAGGATAAATCACTCTGGTTCAATAAGGTTAACGAGGATTACGGAAGCTTTGCTCCACTGCCCGAAGCACAGAAGAAGGTAGACGAACTCATTAAAGGCAAGAAAACGGAGATGGAAAAGATTGCCGTCCTGACCCACTGGGTGGCCGACAACATCCGTTATTCCGGTATCTCAATGGGGAAAGGTGAAGGCTATACACTCCATAACACCAAGATGAACTATACCGGCCGTTGCGGTGTATGTAAAGACATAGCCGGTACTTTAATCTCTTTCCTTCGCATGGCAGGCTTCGAAGCCTATCCGGCTATGACGATGGCAGGCAGCCGCGTGGAAAGCATCCCCGCCGACCATTTCAACCATTGCGTTGCCGTTGTTAAGTTATCCAGCGGAACTTACATGCCGCTCGACCCGACCTGGGTTCCCTTCTGCCGCGAATTGTGGAGCAGCGCCGAGCAACAACAAAATTATCTGCCGGGCGTTCCCGAAGGTTCCGACCTTTGCCTCACCCCGGTTTCCGCTCCCGAAAACCATTATGTACGTATCAAAGCCAACAATAAGCTGGATGCCAAAGGTACGCTGACCGGACAATTCACCATCACTGCCGAAGGACAATCGGACAGCAATATCCGCGGCATGTTTACCCGCGGCTGGCAGTCACAATGGAAGAACATGCTCGAAAACCAATTGCTAGCCGTCTCTCCCAAAGCCCGCCTGCTTGGTGTAGACTACGGGAAAGACCCGAAGGATTATCAGGCTGCTCCCATCAAAATAACTTTCCGCTATGAGATACCCGAGTATGCCATCCCCGGAAAAGAAGAGCTGGTATTCAAGCCAATGGTTATGAATAACCTCTACAACCAGGTAAAGAGCTACTTACGCATTAACACCGACCTGGCCGAACGCCAATATGGTTTCAAAGATGCCTGCTCACGCCTGGTCGAACTGGATGAAACCATCCAACTGCCCAAAGGATACACTTTGCTCAATGAAGCAAAGAACGACAGCCAGCAAAGCGATGCTGCCGACTTCAAAGGCTCATTAAGCCAGGAAGGCGATAAAATCATGCTCCACCAGAAGCTGTCCTTAAAGAAACGTGTTTACGAAACCGGCGATTGGGACGGTTTCCGCTCGGCAGTCAATGCACACAAAGGTTACGGCGATTATCTAATTATTAAAAATGATTATCCGCATAATGTCCTATTATAAATTCTGGATTTGAAGTCGGA
>JAJPZM010000013.1 GCA_021204335.1 Parabacteroides sp.
GCCCTCAAATGCTGAAATCTAAAAATAAATACTTTAATTTGTGACTTGATATAGGAATGCATTTTATCCTTTTCTTAAATGTGATTGAATATGAAGGACACTCATGAAACTAATCTGCCAGCTGAAGAAACCGGCAAATTAGAAGAAACTAAAGTTCCGGAAGTAACTCCGGAAAACACTGCGACTGAGGAAGTGGAAGTAACCGAAACAGTAGAAGCAACTGAAACAAAAGAAGAAGAAGTTGCCGAAACGGTGGAAGGAACAACTGAAACTGTGGAAGAAGCAACAGCGAATGCGATCGGTAAATTATCTAAAGAAGAAATTCTGGAAAAATTGACCGAATTGGTAAATGCTGCTACCGAAGCGACACGCAACGAGGTGGAGTCGTTGAAACAGGCATTTTACAAAATCCATAGAGCCGAAGTTGAAGAATCGAAGAAAACATTCCTCGAAAACGGAGGAGAAGAAAAGGATTTCGTTGCCCCAGAAGATGAAGCCGAAAACAAGTTGAAAGAATTACTGGCCGTATATAAAGAAAAGAGAGCAGCAATCCTGGCAGAAGAAGAACGTGTGAAAGCGGCCAACTATGCCTTGAAGCTCCAATTGATCGACCAGCTGAAAGCCCTGACCGAAAGCCAGGACGATTTCAATAAACTATACAACGACTTTAAAGACATCCAGCAAAGATGGAAAGAGGTTAAAGCCGTTCCGCAGGAACATGTCAATGAGCTGTGGAAGAATTATCAGATATATAGCGAACGGTTCTACGATATAATCAAGATCAATAACCAGTTCCGCGATTATGACTTCAAGAAGAA
Organism: Parabacteroides sp.; assembly: GCA_021204335.1. Taxonomy (GTDB): domain Bacteria; phylum Bacteroidota; class Bacteroidia; order Bacteroidales; family Tannerellaceae; genus Parabacteroides. Next base: position 819 of record JAJPZM010000013.1, read on the forward strand.
CCTGGAAATGAAAACCACCCTGTGCGAAACAGTTGAAAAACTGGAAACGGAACCGGATGTAGTATCCGCTTTCCACCAGTTGCAGAAACTGCACCAGCAGTGGCGTGAGATCGGTCCGGTAGCGAAAGAACTCCGCGAAGAACTGTGGGCTCGTTTCAAAGCTGCTTCTACCATTATCAACAAACGTCACCAGGAGCATTTCGAGACACTGAAATCGAAAGAACAGGAAAACCTGGTCGCTAAAACAACTATCTGCGAGGAAATAGAAAGTATCGACTTCGATGCTTTGAAGACCTTCAAAGACTGGGAAGAGAAAAATAAGGAAGTAATTGCCTTGCAGGATAAATGGAAAACAATCGGCTTTGCACCGAAGAAATCGAATGTGAAGATATTTGAACGTTTCCGCACTGCCTGCGACGTTTATTTCAATAAGAAAAGTGCCTTCTACAAGACCATCAAGGAAGACATGGAGAAGAATCTGGAGCTGAAAAAGGCTTTATGCGAAAAAGCGGAAGCACTGAAAGACAGCACAGAATGGAAGAGTACAACGGAGAAGATGATCGCCCTGCAAAAAGAATGGAAAACAATCGGTTCAGTTGCCCGCAAGCATTCGGATGCCGTTTGGAAACGTTTCATCTCAGCCTGCGATTACTTCTTCGAACAGAAAAACAAGAATGTTTCTTCTCAAAAGAGCGTAGAACAGACTAACCTGGCAGCTAAAAAGGCATTGATCGAAAAGATCAAGAACCTGGATGAAACGCTGGCCGCAGACGATGCACTGGCAGAATTGAAAGCTATGATGGCTGAATGGAATACAATCGGTCATGTTCCTTTCAAGGAGAAAGATAAAATCTATAAAGAATATCACGAAGCAGTAGACAGCCAGTTCGATCGTCTGAAAGTAGACCAGAACGACCGCAAGATGCAATCATTCCGCAGCAACTTGAACGATATGGCAAGTGGCGAACGTGGAAAAGGTAAACTTTACGGCGAACGCGAAAAGCTGATGAGAATGTACGACCGCATGAAAAATGAATTGCAAACGTATGAAAACAATATCGGCTTCCTCAGCATCTCCTCGAAAGGCGGAGGCGGTCTCGTGAAAGAGATGGAACGCAAGATCGAAAAGCTGAAAGGCGAGATGGCGCTCATCATCAAAAAGATCGACGCGATAGATGAAAATCTTGAATAAATAAAAACGAAGCCGTCTCGCAAACAGACGGCTTCGCTGTTTATATACTTTATGGCATCTAAGATACATTTATTTAATCCCGGACACGAAACGGCCGTTCTGCTCGGCACCGGGAACTATACTCCCCCTACCAACGTTCAAAGGATGATAAAAGAATTGTCATGCCTTCCGGTTTGGTATGTCGATAGCAGCGACTATGTATTTACCGAGGAAATCATATCCCCCCGGTTCTTTTCTTTACAGCCGAAAGAATTCAGGCCCTTTGCCACACTTGTATCCGGCAAGGAACTGAAAAATCTCAGCGTAGCCGGTACGGAATTGGCAGCAACCCCCTGGGGATTATCACCGCATAGCCTTCAACCGTTTGAACGACTAAAACAGAGTTGCAAACTCAACTTGTCCATCCCGGCCTGGAAAGAAGATTACTTCCGTCTTACCGGGCGGCAGACCGCCGCCGAATGCCTGGAGCTGATCCGCGCACAATTGCCGGAACTACCGATCCCGGTTGCCCCGAGATTCTGCAAGAAGATCAGAGAGGTAGAAAAATACCTGATCCTGCAAAATGCCCCTTTTGTTGTAAAGACACCTTATTCATCGTCAGGACGCGGTTTGCTCTGGATACCGGAACGCAAACTTACTCCTAAAGAACGCACCTGGATAGAAGGGGCAATCAGCAAGCAGGGTACGATAAGCATCGAATGCGGACTTGATAAAGTGCAGGATTTAGCCATGGAATTCTATTCCGACAGGGAAGGCAATGTCACCTATGAGGGCCTGTCTGTTTTCGGAACAGGCGAAAAAGGCGCTTATTCCGGAAATGTACTGGGCAACCAGGAATACCTCAGCGAACCAATCAAACGCTGGGTGGGAGAAGAAGTCTATCTGAAGATACAGCAGGCAGTAACAGATGCGCTGAAAAGCATCTACGGCAATACCTATCAAGGCTATCTGGGTGTTGACATGATCGTCTACAAAACAAAAGACGGCTCGTACGCCCTCCACCCTTGTATCGAAATCAATATGCGCTACACAATGGGAATGGTTGCCCTCCGCCTCAGCCAAAAGTACCTGGCACCATCAGCAGTGGGTGACTTCCATATAACGTACGAAAGTAAAGATGGCGAAGCCTACGAACGGCATCGTTTTATGAAGGAGAGTTATCCGCTCGTTATGGAGAATGGCAAGATAAAGGAAGGATATTTATCCTTATGCCCGGTCACTAAAACGACTAGATACAGAGCATATATTTTAGTTATGTAGATAGTTACCCTATCTACATAACTGATTAATTTATTTATGCCGGCGGACGGAACGAATTGTTTCCGCCTTTTCGTTATTACCACCTAATCTATACCCCAGAGATAATCCGAATGTAAATGTACGGTCATGGCCTCCACCCGGAATGACACGAGTAAAGGTAGGCAAATAGGCTATATTAATACCCAACTGCATATTCCCAAAATCTTTTCTGATACCTCCCACACATTTTAAACCAAATTGCAAAGGATGAACACCTTTTATCGTACTTTTTTTGAGCAGGATAATCAGGATCATTACCTGATTCTACATACGATTCTTCCGTCGCTTTCAATTTAAAGTCTATCCGAGGACCAACTCCTACGAAAAAGGTATATCCATCAGGACTTGTCTTCTTCACATCAAAAGTCGTATTGATAGTCAGATAATGAAGTTTACTTTTAAATATTACATGATCAGAAAATTCACCGTATACAGTATTATAAATTACTTTTATTTGTCCCCCTTTCCTTAAATAACCGATATTACTGGATAAGTCGAACCATCCTTTATCCAAATACTGATACCCTAGCGACATATGATAAGGATATACGTTATCCGTACTACCATCTCCTGCTCGCAAAGATGTAACTCCTACTCCATTTTCCAACGCAACCACCTGTGCTTTTCCCACTATTGCAATACAAAGCAACGCGCACACTAATCATACACAACTCTTATTTTTCATAACCTGTATTTAATTTGTTATGCTACTTAAACGGCTACAGAAAGAGTTTCATATATTAGCTTACTATATTTAGGACAACAACATGGGTTTTCTTATCATTTCAAAGCATAACCCAAAGTCAAACCTAAGGTAAAGGCACGTGTAGCCATTGTAATATCAGATACAACAGGAGATATCCAGGCTTTTGTGAAACTCGGCAAATAACCTATATTCGCCCCCAGGCGAAAACGGTCATCTAAGGCATACCATATCCCAGCCTCACATTTCAAACCAAACACAGCAGAATTTACTTCAGGCTGTTTTCCGTCGATATACTCCATACTTTCAACTCCCGCTTCCCTCACACCTGTTTTAAAGTCGACTCGCGGACCGACTCCCAGATAATAAGTGAGGCGATGAACTGAACGTTTCAAATTGAATAATGTATTTATAGTCAGATAATCAATAAAGTATTTTTGATCTACCAGTGAAGCATTCGCCGGATCCGGACCATTATATTGATATATTTTCTCTTTTCCACCCATACGAAGATAGCCGATAGAACTGGACAAGTTAAAATTCTTCTTATCCAGATACTCTATCCCGATTGATCCCTGAAACGGTATAACGAATTTATTAAAAAGCTGATTTCTTTCCAGACCGGATGTCCTTAAGTTAGAAAAAGCCATTCCCCCTTCAACTTTCAGCACTTGTGCATTCATCACAGCGACAAAGCCCTGTATGATACACAGCAACCACACACAATTCCTCTTTTTCATAATCTGCTATTTTTACTCAATGATGATAACCGTAACAATTCCGCCCTCCCCTAATATTCGTACAACTACAGGGGATTTTTATTATACGGGTAAAAACTATTTCCCGATAATTACGCGCAACAGGTATTTCATGGCCTGCAATATTCAATATATTACCTTCGATTAGGCTGACATGATCGATATTGACAATAAACGACCGATGAGTCTGGATAAAATTACTTTCCGGCAAAGAATTGTATATATTCTTCATTGTCGAGTGAACCAGAATTTTCTCTGAAGCGGTGTAAATGCAAATATAGTTCTCTAATCCCTCAATAAAAAGAATTTCTTTCAAAAAAACCTTTTTCATCTGTTTATCACTCTTGACAAACAGAAATTTCTCTGCTGCAGAAGGAGCTTCTTTCTGAAGAAGGTCGTGCATTTTATTAACCGCTTTCAAAAAACGTTCGAAAGAAATCGGTTTCAGCAGATAATCCGTCACATCCAATTCATAGCCTTTCAGGGCATACTGCTCATAAGCGGAAGTGATAATGACTTTGGGGGGATTGGTCAGGGTAGCCAACAAATCCAGGCCGGAAAGATAAGGCATTTCTATATCCAGAAAGAGTAAATCCGGCTGCCCGGCCTTTAACAAGGTGTTCAGCTGGATAGCATCTTCACATACTCCTGTCAATGTCAGGAAATCCACTTTCTCCACATACGACTGCAATCCCTGACGGGCTACCGGTTCGTCATCGGTAATTATACATTTTATATTCATACGCATTCTGTTTCAATCATTAATTCAGCAATAAAATGATCTGGCTGCTCCTGTACTTCCAAGGTGTGTTTATCCGGGTATAAAAGGGCGAGCCTTCTCCTAAGATTCTCCAGGCCTATACCCATACGGGGTGGCTTTCTTTCTGCATCCAGAGGTGTGGAATTAAAAATATGAAAGAGAATCTTGCCTTTATCCCACGACATTTCCAGATCTATATGATAATCGCCGCCCACATATTTAAAAGCATTCTCAATCAACGGAAGGAAAAGCAACGGATAAATCTCCTGTCCTTTCAATTCTTCCGATATATGGACATTCATGATCAAACGCTCACTCATGCGCAAACGTTGGAAGTTCATATAGGTCTTCAGGTAATCGATCTCTTTCTGTACCGGGACTTTCTTATTCCCCCCCGTAGAGTTGATAACGCAGTAAATCCGACAACATTTCCAAGGTATTCCGCGGCAGCGTATTTTTCTCGTCAATTTGGAAATAGACGGTATTCAACGCATTGAAAAGGAAATGGGGATGATATTGCGCCCGCAGGAATTTGAGTTCGATCTCCAACTGGTCTACTTTTATTTTCTCCAACTGCAAGGATTGTCGATTGTAATCCTTCTCGAGCTTATCATTACGGATGATAATGTAGTACAGAAAGAAATACAATATACAGATCACATTTGCTATCACATAATCGGCAACCTTATCCCCTAAATACAAAATCCCAATGCTATCTCCGAGATATAAAATCAGATTCAGACAAACAAACAGATACACCAATAGCAAAGCATATTCCAATGTCACCGAAAAGTTTTTAGCCCTGACCTTTTTCATATAGTAACGGCTTTGGAAATCGAAACAGTAGCTCACAATAACCGCGACCAGTAAAGCCAGCAAATGAAATGGCACCGAATTTGTCCAAAACGGGTTATGAGCCGGTAAATCAGTGATCAACCGGATCGTATTAAACATGACAACACCCAGAATCAACGGAGATATCCAACGCGACAACGACTTCATACCCTTCTCTTTATTTTATTCTTACAAATTTATTCTTTTACTCTGATCTATATCACTTTTACGACCAGATTCTTTCGTTTCATATCCTTTACTGAAAAGCCAGGAGAAAGAAATGCCTACAAAGGTGTTATCATATCGTTCGTTAGTGAAAGCCCGTTGCCCGGGTACTGTCAGTTCCATCTTGTACTGGTAAGAATGAAATATATCGCGGGCAAACAAACTGACAGTCGCCTTGTTCTTCAGGATCTTTTTCTGCACTCCGCCATTCACCTGCCAGAAAGGGCTGATCGTTACTTGCCCGGCTGCCATCCTTCCGTTATAGGAACCGGACAACTCGGCGCTCCATCCCCTGCCGAAACTAAACTGGTTATTCAATCCGGCAATCCAAGTGCAATCCTCGTTCACTTTATTAGATAATTCCTCCGACCATTGATAGCGGTTATAAATAAACGCCGCATTGGCACTTAGGTTCCAGAAAGAAGCTGGCGAAAGGATCCCGGTATTTATACGCGGCCCCAGCGAAATAGCCTGGGTCAGGTTAAGGGGAGTGACAAAGACCCGTTTATTCTCCTCTGTAATAAAACTTTTCACTATTGCTTTACCGGTATAGGAAAACAGGAAACCGGCTTTGAACAAATCCTTAAAAGCGTAGGATAACTCTATGTTATCTGTCTTTTCGGGTTTTAACAAGGTATTACCTCGTACATAGGTGTAATTATCAAAGATATATGTAGACGGATTCAAGTCGCCATAGTTGGGGCGGTTGATACGTTTGCCGTAAAACAAAAACAACTTGCCTTTCCCCAAAGGATGCTCCAAGAATACGGTAGGAAACAGATCGATGCTGTGATCCGAAAAAGAAGAATCGCAAGCGGCATCTGTCTGCCATCCTTTGTATCTTGTATTTTCCAGGCGGAGGCCGGCCTGTACGGAAAATTGTCCGAATCGGGCACTCCCTTCCAGATAAGCGGCATTGATATTTTCTTGATAGGAGAAACCCTGTGTTAATTTCTTATCGCTACTCCATATATCCTGTTCGCGGTTTGCATACAGGGCATGGTTATCGATAGAGACATACGATGATTTAATACCCGCATTCAATGTCCAACCATTATCGAACGGAAGTTTCAGGTTTACCTGTCCGGCATACAAGTTGATATTCTCCCGGATGTCTCCCCGTATAGAGTCTTGCCGTTCGGCTTGATTGATCCGGTTGCGGAACGAACTATAGATAAACTGCTCCTCATCCGAATCAAAATTCAGATAATCGAATGAAGCATCCAACGCTTTTCCGAGGGAGTCAAACCGGTGTGTCAGACTGATTCCGCCGGAGAAGTTCTTTTTATGCCGGTCGTTCAGATTTAAAGTGTGCATTGTCGAATCCGGGATAGCCTGCGGATACAAAGAAAAGGAAGACTCCATATCACCCTCGTTCTCGCCATGATACAGATTGCCGTTGGTTGAGATGCCGATTGTAGTTTGAGGGGAAAGATAATAGTCGACGCCAGTCCGGTAATAATGGGAAGTATAAGGCGATTCGCTATAAGACTTCTGATGCAGTTTCAGTTCGGAAGCCAGACCGGTCAGCTCGCCGGAATACAAACGGGTTATTTCCAGATCATGCTGGTCGCTTCCTTTATAAAAGGAATAAGTGAGGTAGAAATTGAACTTACCGTTGCGCCTATTTAAAGAAAAGCTGCCACTCCCCCGACTTCGTATGCCTTGTGAAAAGCCTCCGTTTACCGACAGGTTCAAACCTTGTAGCTTGATCTTTTTGGTATGGATATCGATAATCTCGGAATTGCCGCTGGCATCATAGCGGGCGGAAGGATGGGTGATCAGGTCGATCTTGTCTGCCGTTGATGCAGGGGTGGCTTTTAGCAGGTTCACCAGTTCCTGGCCGGAAAGATAGGTTTGCTTTCCATCGATCAGGACATTGATACCACTCTTTCCATTCATATAGATGGAGCCATCCTGAGTAACCACTATTCCGGGAAGCGTTTCGAGCACTTCATACAAACTGCCCTGTTTACGCACAACGGATGCATCCAGATGATAGGTCATCTTATCCGCCTTTATTTCCAACTCGGGAAGTTTGGCTACCACTACCACTTCCCCGATATCCTGATCGGGAATGGTATCCGGCATAATATACTGCGCAAATATATTACTGCAGTTAAATGCCAGCATCAATCCAATTAAGAACAACTTACTTCTGCCCATCTCTTTTGTTTTTGTTTCAAAAGTAAATGAGCAGAAGCCTGCTGTAAAATTATTGTGACAAACGACAAGGATTCTTTGACGATTGGATTAGTTTTCTTTAATTTGCCGATATAAACAAATTCGCTACCTTTGCGATAGTAATCATTTAAAGAGTAAGCAATATGGATACAGCAATCAAAAAAAGTAGAACTCACCATTCCTGAGACAGATCTACCTTTATTAAAAGAACTGGCCAAGAAATTCGGATGGACTATCAGAGAAAAGGAATCCGACAACGAAAAAGACATAGAAAACATTGATACCGGTACTCACTCCGACCTGTTTTAACTTGGCTCATCTTCGAACTCCTTCAGTTCTTCCAAGCCTTTTTCTATTGTGCGGATATTCTTCAGATAAAAACGGATTTGATAGAGTCCCATGATAAAAACAAATAACAATACTACTCCCAGGCGTACTTCCCAATTAACGACAAGACGGGCTTTTTCGATGAATAAAAAAGCAACCATTGCTGAAGCCCCAATCATGGAACCGAACATGAAATTCCTTTTCATCCAGAGTTTATACGTTAACGCCAGCCATGCCAGTTCGCAAAGCTTCTTCTTCTCCATATTAAAGCGGATAAGGAGGGATAAGAAAAAGACCTGCATGATAAATCCGATGCCAACAGCTCCTTCTAGCAAAGCAAAAGAGAGCGGCTGCATCACAAGTTTGCCTGTCATAACCAATACGGGAAACAACACGCACATCACTAACGTCAACAGAAACCCAAATAAGTCAAACCTGAACAGCCGTTCATAAGCCGACTGTGTCCGATTGGTTACCATCTCTTTAATGATTCGCTTATTCAATATCTCATTCTGTTCCAGGCGCTCGTTCAATACGCCCCAACCAGCTTTTAATTCTTCCAGTTCCATATTCTTCTTTGATTTTAACTGTTCGACATGATTCTTAGTTTCTCTTTAATACGATTCAGCTTAACGGCCACATTCGTGCGGGATATACCGGTAATATCCGCCATCTCCTGGTAGCTTTTCTCTTCTAGCCAAAGCAGGATCAGTGCACGCTCCAATTGCCCGAGCCGGTTAATCATCCGGTAAAGTTCATGAAGCTGCGCCGTTTTATCTTCATCCTCGGCCACAGCTTCCAGGTCGACCGAAATAGGTACCACTTCCGGCCGTGATTTGGATTTACGGAAAAAGGAGATACACGTATTCAGTCCGATGCGATACACCCAGGTCGAAGCCTTACACTCGCCCCGGAAGCGAGGAAAGGCTTTCCACAGGTTGATCACTACTTCCTGATACAAGTCGTTCAGATTATCCGGATCGGTAGCGTAGATATAGCAGACCTTGTAAATCACTTGCTTGTAGTCTTCCACAAGTGCTATAAACTCTTTTTCTTGTTGCTGCGTATTCTTCATGCTCTTTTATATCGTATTACAACTTATCAGTCGCACCGGCCGGCGGATAATTACGTAAAGGAAGGAAAATTAACAATATAAATAAAGGGAATTGATGCGAATAGTTTATTTTTGTTCTCATCTGTTACCTGATTATCTTACACTTTAGCAAACGTATAACACATGAAAAGCTACCGGCATATCATTCTACTCCTTACCCTCTTTTGCGGGGTAAATCTGCTGCCCGCTACCGGACAACTGGCACCCAAAAAGATAGCCCTGTCGCCCAAAGCCAAAGAACAACTGGCTGGCAAACAAATTGTCTATATAGAACGGGAACAATATGCGCCCGACCATCACAACACAGCAACACTGTTCCAAAAGGGAGAGATCAACGAAAGCAGCTTCTTCCCGGGTGGTGCCATGCGCGTTTATGACGTCAACACCGGGGACATCACGACCCTGATAGAACTGAAGGATGGCGTTGTGCGTGACCCGGAACTCTCTTTCGACGGGAAAAAGATCATCTTCTCCATGCGGAAGAACAGGGACGACTTCTATCACCTCTATGAAATGAATGTGGACGGAAGCGATCTGAAGCAACTCACCTTTGCAGAAGGAGTATCCGACATCGACCCGCTATATCTGCCTGACGGGGGGGGGATTGTATTCAGTTCCACCCGCCAGCCGAAATACTGCATGTACAACCGCCATATTATGTGTAACCTCTGCCGGATGGAGGCCGATGGCGCCAACATTACCCAGATCGGCGTCAGCACGCTGTTTGAAGGGCATTCGTCTTTATTAAGCGACGGACGCATCTTGTACGACCGTTGGGAATATGTGGATCGCAACTTCGGCGACGCCCAGGGATTATGGACGGTAAACCCCGACGGCACCAAACATTCCATCTATTACGGTAACAACACCCAATCGCCCGGCGGAGTAATCGACGCCCGCCAGATACCCGGAACCGACCAGGTCGTCTGCATCTTCGGCTCCTGCCACGACCGCCCCTGGGGCGCACTGACTATCATCGACCGGAAGAAAGGAGTGGACGGCGTTGAACCCGTTGTGCAGATATGGCCGGAAAATAGCCGGAAGCTGGTCGACAAAGGCGACCTGGACTCTTTCAAATGGATCGAATACTTCTTTGAAGATCCTTATCCATTGAACGAAAACTTCTTCCTGACCTCGCGTACGATCTGGGCGAAACCGGGCGGATGGATGCATCTCGACAGCAAATCGGGCATCTACCTGGTCGGCCGCGACAGCACGCAGGAACTGATCATCGAAGGAAACCGGAGCCTTTTCGACCCGATGATCATCGAACCGCGTCCCAAACCGCATGCCATCCCGTCCAACAGGAATTATACAGAGAAGAAAGGCACCTTCTACGTGCAAGACGTCTATCATGGCACACACATGCAAGGCGTAGCGCCCGGCACCGTCAAGTATCTGCGCATTATCGAATCGCCGGAGAAAAGAACCTGGACGCAAAGCGGCTGGGGCGGACAAGACGAGCAGGCTCCCGCTGTCAACTGGCATAGTTTCGAGAACAAACGCATCCTGGGCGAAGTCCCGGTAGAAGCCGACGGCTCTGCCAATTTCGAAGTTCCTTCGGGCACATTCGTCTACCTCCAATTGCTGGATAAGGACAAGAAGATGATCCAGTCCATGCGAAGCGGCACGATGGTGATGTCGGGCGAGGTAAACGGTTGCATCGGCTGTCACGAAGATCGCCTGAGTATCCCGAGTGCCATGCGTACAACTCCATTGGCATTGAAAAAAGCCCCTGCCAAACTGAACGGATGGATGGGGAAACCGCCCCGCAACTTCTCTTTCATGGAACAGGTGCAGCCCGTCCTGGACAAAAGTTGCGTGCGTTGCCACGACTTCGACCCGAAGAACCGCGAAAAGCTCGTATTGGTCAAAGACAAGAACCCGTTCTTTAACGCGGCCTACGTAAACCTGTATGTCAAGAAAGAGGTCACACTGATAGGTGGCGGCCCTGCCCAAATACAAGAGCCTTACACTTGGGGATCGCACGCCAGCAAACTGACCCGGGTAATCGACGGCGACCATCATGGCGTAAAGCTTTCTCCCAAAGAGAAAGAGATCCTTTACACCTGGATGGACTTGAACGGTGTTTACTACCCCGTCTACGAATCGGCGTTCGACTCGACACTGGCAGGCCGGAGCCCCCTCTATAACCAGGAAATAGAAGAACTGAAGCAACTGACCGACGCAAACATCTGGGATCTGAACCACCATGGCCGGAAGCTGACCGCACAAATCTCTTTCGACCGCCCCGGGGCAAGTCCTTGCCTGGACGGCATACGCGCCGATAAGCAGAAGTATGCCCGCGCCGTCGAAATCATCCGCAGCGGGCAGAAGCGTTTGAAAGCTACCCCGCGCGGTGATATCGAAAAGGATCTTGTCCCCTGCGAACGGCATAAAGCGCAATTGCGCAAGTATGCCGAACGGCTAAAGGTGGAGCAACAAAATTGTTTGGTTATTGGGGGAAATGGCAAAGTGTGTGACAAATAGACCTGTAATAATCAAGTGATTTTGAAACAATATCCTTTATGATCCAGGATTAGCAGGTGTGTCGATTGTAATATTACCGGTTTTATCAGTTACTTCTGTCCAAGGAGTAACCTTTATATTTTCCAGTTCTACCTTTGTACCTTTTATGGTTAGAGTAAGGGTGGTGTGTGTGCCATTAGTCAAGGTTAGAGGAGAACCAGAGGCTGGGGGGGCATAAGTATAGGTGTTAGTTTCAGTGGAATTTTCTTTTCCAACCGTTATTTCTATTTTTATTTTGGCAGCATCGCTACTGATGCTTTGTGCCGGGAGGATTGCAGAATATTCTTCTATTACTTCGCTGTCGCCACCGCCAGTCCTTAAATTGACTTTCATTGGACTGCTGGGCGCTACGGATGTTGTGATTTTTAGTGGTGTAATAATTACCGCAGATATGTTGCTACCATCGCTCTTAGTTGAGATACTATTAAAACTGCCATCCACCTTGTTGCTTACTAATCCTCCTCCAGAGATTGTGGCTGTCGTAATCGAGGCCGGGGTTGCAGTAGAGGAATTGGTATAATCCACAGTATAATCTTTTATTGCATTAGTGATAGTTACCACAGATTTGTTGAAATCTTTTAGGCTACTAACATCTATCTTTACTGTTAGCTTGGCAAGCATGTGCTTGAAAGTGAGACCGACTTTGCCTCGCTGCGTTGTGACTTCGGTGTATGCCATCAGTAAGTCGGAGTTGGTTAAAGCACCAGTTCCAGATTGGTCTTACATGACTGCACCTTTGCTTCGATCGGTTAATTCTTTAGGGGAGATGGCGAAGAAGGGGTATTTAGCAGCTCTTGTTCCTTGATCTACAAGGTTATCCCAATACATATCACCACCACTAACAGCAGTCCAACTAGAACCATATTCATACGTCCCTTTCTCTTTTGCTTCTGTATTACTTCCATTCTTATAATACAAATAAATCTTCTTTTCTCCGTCTGTCGGTTTATAATCCGCATCGGAATTACTTGGCTCTACTTTTGTAACCACTTCCCCTGCGATGGTTGGATTGATAGTTACCGGGGTTTTCTCTTTGGGGGTGAGGGGCGCTTCGTCTGCGGTGCAGGCGGTGAAAAGTGCCAGGGTACTGCTGATGAACAGGGTGCTGCTAATGAACAGCTTTGCGCGAGTTAATTCTTTTGTTTTCATATTCTATGTTGTTTAGTTGATAAATGTTGTGTTTGTCTGTTAATTCACTTCATCCATGTGGATGAAGTCGTCTTTGCCGGTGTTCTCCCAGTTGGTTAAAGTGACCGTGATTTGGACGGGGCCTTTGCCGGAGGGGGATCATCGGGATCGGGATCATCCGAGCCAGGATCGTCGGGTGTATCGGGATCCGGCTCATCGGGTATATCCGGTTCGTCGGGTTCAGGATCGTCGGGGGTTGGGTCGACCTCGGAGGGTATTTCGATACGTATGTCGATGGAGATACCGGTTTCGAGGAGACCATCCGTCAGGTAGCCGTTGAGGGGGACGCTGATGGGAGCACGGTCGGGGATCAGGACGGAGAGGGTCAGCTCACCGGGCATCCCCGGCAAGGTATAGAGGTAACCGCCCGTACCGTCGGGCTGCATCTTGAAAGTCTGCGGCAAGGTATCGCCATATTCCACGAAGGCTTCGTCGGGCAGGCTCCATACGGCTTCAGCGGGGTTGCCATACAGGGTCAGAGTGGTGCCGGCCAAAACGGTTTTCGTCGAGTTGGCATCAGCCTTTGTCTCGATAAGATTGAGGGTTACCCTCAGGCGTGCCAGGCGATGGACAAAGATAGGGCGCGCCTCGGGCTGCACGACGCAGAGGCCGGTGATGCGCGAGGCAGTCATCAGGGGATGGCCAAGGGCAGTCAGTTCGCGGGTGTCGACGGGCAGATGAAGCCGGTCGCAAAGCAAGGCTGACGATGCCGGATAATAAGCCAGCAAATCGACCCGGCAACTGTCGGCAGGCATAAAAGCACTATCGGCAGACGAGGACGGGGCAAAGCATTCCGCATTGCCTGCGCCGGCGGTGCAGTTGTAGCGGTAGAAAGCGGTATCGCCCAGGGCTACGCAGCCGCCGGGTTTCGTCAGAACCAGATGTAGGGTGTCGGTAGGCAGCCACACTTCGGGATCGTTGCCTTCGGGCAACGCAAAAAGACGCAAAGGCACACGCACCACATCTTCCATTACCGGCGGCTGTGGAGGCTCCGGAGGATCGGGCAGCATAGGCGGCACAGGCTCGGGCAGCGGAGCATCCTTGCCACAAGCGGCAAGGAGCAGCAAAGCCGGTAAGGCAATTGCCCGAAAGACTTGGTGGGTGATATGTTGGAGTTGCTTTACCATGTGCGATTACTTTGTAGGTACTCTTACAATTACCGGGTAGTCTTGACCGTCCTTTAGTTGCCATTCGTAAGTGTATCCTGTTAAAGAGACTTTTGTCAAACCAGTTTTCAATGCAGAGTTCAAGGTTGTGAGGTCCCAATTAGTTACCACATTACTGTTTTCTATTTTCACAGGATTTGTACCTGCTCCATTATAACCAACAGCATTTGACGCGCCTGTGATGTTCATCCAATAGCAATTATTTATCGTTATTGGCACATCTTTGGGGATACCTCTCCCCCTCTTCCCCCCCCCTATCAATATCCCTAGTTTAGGGGTTTTATCAGAAGTATATTTAGCAACAGTATTGTTATAAAC
>JAJPZM010000300.1 GCA_021204335.1 Parabacteroides sp.
AATGTTTCATAATTCGTCGTTTTATATAAGTTATACATTCACGACGGGGCAAAAAAATCCCCGTCATATTATAAATTATGGCGGGGGAGTAAATATAAAATGATTAATAAGTTACAGCAGCGAAGCGCATATTTTGCGTAAAGATTCAAAACGGGCCATATTCTTTTTATCCGTTCTTGCAACCTGCAAATTATAACGAGTCTGCATATTTACAAGCATTTCCGCATTAATACCGGTTGAAGCTTCAATTAATAATGCAAATTCTATACTTACAGGTTTTTTTGCATTCAAAATCTCATTCAATATCTTGTAAGACATGTTGGTTATCGCAGCAAATTTCTTTTGGGAGATGCCACGATATTGGAGCTCTTCCTTTATAACCTCACCCGGATGAGTCGGTTCGAATGAATATCCTAAGTTTCCCATAAGTTGTTTTATTTATAATGATTTGTTATATCCAATATATTACAGATAGTTATTGTCAGTTCATTTTCGATATCATAAGAAGCAGCAAATTCCAACCGGTACTGTTTGTTGATCCGAATAGAAGAAATACCTTTTTTATCACCAACTAATATTTCATAGTTCAGAGCATGCAGCGCATATAGAGACTCTATATTCGGGGCATTATTTAATGTTTCAATTCGCCGTTTGTAATTTTGAATCACATTGGGCTGGAAGCGGTGCTTCTTGTCAGAAGACTTTCCGTAATAGAATAACTCTGAAAGATATTCCTTGTCAAACTTTACAATCATAGTCTATCGGTTTTTAATGATGCAAAGATAACAAATTCCATTAAGAACCTTATTCCTGTAATTTATATTTATAACAGCCATTCTGCCATTAACCCACTTTCAGTTTTAGGGCGGTATCTTTGATTCTGCTGCTGATGTCCAGTAAAGCTTCTGAAAATCGTAACTGTTCTTCACGCGTAAACTGTGCAGGTTTGCCATTTACAATGGCACCGTTGATTCGTTGGTAAAGCCAACTACGACTTTTTCCAAAATAATCCTGGGCAATCTGTGATAAAGAAAGATAACTATCTACCTCCTTCAATAACAGTTTCAACTCGACATCCTCCCTGACTTCTTTTGCTTCTGAAACGGTACGCCTTGCAGATGCCAGAAATGCCTTACGAAAATCCTTACGTTCTTCCGGTGTCATTTCCTTTAAATACCGGTTCATTTTCTCATCAAAAGCAATTTTATCTTCTTCCGTTTTTAATAACCGGTATTCACCCATTAAATCTTTTAATCTTTGTTCTGCATTCATTTTTTGTCCTCCTTTCTATAAGTTGACCAGACGGAGGGAACTCCTGGCGAGGGGTTCCCTCGTCTGTTTAACCCTGAAGTTTTTTGATTTGATTGCTCAATTCGATATACTCATCAAGCATTTCATCAATCGCTTCCAGTAGTTCCGCTTCTGTAGCCATTTCCTCGGCCAGGATCATGGAGAAGAAACGGGAATGGAATTCCAATTCGCCAATCAGTTCTTCCATTCGGGCCTTTAGCCCTTCAAGCGTCATCACGATAACGATACAAAGATAATATACATTTGGATATTCCACAATATTCAAATGTATATTTATGGATTTATATTTAATCCCCCACCATGTCAAAGATCGCAGATATGTAGCGACTGGTTGTAACTGTTTCCCCTCTTTGAGAGGGGGGTAGGTTACTTTCGGACGCAACGGATAGAGCCGCCTGTTGATACAGAATTATTCTCTATTTTATCTCCCCTAAAAAGGTAACCACTCTCATTTGATTTAAGCGTAGAAGACCAATAAACACATATATCAGTCATATTCAATCCATTACCCCAAGAAACTACACCACTCATAGGAAATCTCAATTCCTGATTATTTATTTTATATGAATAATATCCATAGTTTTCACTAACGTCAGTTAAAGCCTCAAATTCTGTTTTTGTAGGAACACGCCATCCTGTCGGGCAAGGGTCATAAATAGAACCGGATTCATTCCATAAATCTGCGAATACTCCCCCTGCCAGCCAGGAGGGATCAGTACCATAATACAAAAGTGGGCTATTCTCTGCTTCTTCCAGATTTGTAAATTGAGTTTTGGTTATCTCTTCTGTACCAAATCGTTTATATTCAAACGGCGTCTTTCTCCCCCATTGAAAATATAAACCGCATTGAGGCTAATTGGCTTTAATATTTGTAAAATTTGTCGTAGCATCGTCATTAATAACAGCCTTCAACATCGTTATTAGCTCCGTCGCCCCTACATTTACCGGTGCCCAGACGATCGGCTTGCCATTTGCTTTGCCTAGCGTAACCGCTGCGAAGCGCGTATCCGCATAAGAGATATCCGCACCCTGATAAACCACTACCGTATCTACCATCGAGCCATTACCACCGTTGGCAATATAGAGGTAGCCGCGGTTGACGTAGGCGTTGGTATAGGTTGCGTCTTTGTCGAGGCCCTGTTTCAATTCTGGGCTTTCCTTGATTGTAATTGTATAATTTCGTGCCAGGCTAATGTCGCCTTTTGTCACCGTTGCCTCCGAGCGTTCGATTACTTCCAGCCAGCTGTTGTCGTCCTCCGGGGAGAAATATTCCGCTGTGACGCGGGTGTCGAAGGGGCAGAAAGCGGTGAAGGTGAGCGTTCCGCCATCGGCCGGGACGACGATCGTGTCGGGCATAGCCGTACCGCCTGCCAGGTCGCCGCCATACGATTTCGTGGCTGCGGTGCAAACCACATTCGTTATCACCGGCAGCTGATCCTGGTTAGGCTGCACGTTCACCGTATCGACGGCATTCCATTCGCCCACCTGCACCGAGTAGGTGAGGTCGGTCTGTCCCGGAGCCGGTTTGATAAGCACCAGGTAACGGTGGTTGCGTACTATGGGGACTGCGCGTTTCGTGCCGTCCGCCTCCGTCACCTCGAACGGGATCTGACGCGTTACCGTCAGGCCGCGAAACTTACCTGTGATCTCGAGGCCCGTTGGGACATGCTCCGTTTCGTGGTTCTCGTAGGTGTAGAGCGAATGCCAGATGCGCTGGCTGGTGGCGGTGGCTATCTCGTCGGCAGTGCCGTCGGTCACGTCGGTGGCAACATCGCCCTCCATCTTGACCAGGCGTATTTGGTCGGCCTCCGCTTTCCAGTCGCTCACCGTCGCCACGTCGGGCGAGACGTAATCCATCTGCGGCATGACGTAGCTCTGCGGGCGGGCATGCAGGATGCGTACGCCCGTCAGCAGGAAGCCCCCTTTCGGGTCGTCGTCCGTCATGCCCTGCACGTATGCCTCGTTGGTGATGTCGATGCGGGCTGTGAGGCGTTCGAGGGAGAGGTTGAATGTCTCCTCTTTCTCCTTATGCAGGGCGACGGTGGTCGAGCCCGACATCACGAAAGCATTGTCGTGTCCCGCCCCGTCGTCGCCCGTACAGAGCGGCATCGAGGTGGTGAAGGTGCCCACCGCCACGCTGTCGAGCAGTCCTTGCCAGGAAACGATCTGGCTGTAGTCGTACGTTTCCGGCAGGTTGGCAACGGCGATGATGTCGGCTTCGTAGCCCGCCCCCGTTATCAGGTCGACGGTCGCGGTGTGGCCTGCCGACGGGTCGGCGGGGTCGACCGGTTCCAGTTGTACTTTGTTGGGGAAGTCTTTGTGCGTTTCGCCCGTTTGGGCAGGTTCGTACACCTGCATACCCTCGGCGTCGGTATGTACGAAGAAGGCGAGGCGGTCGATGCGTTTCTCGTCGTTGGTGGCTTCGCCCGTCAGCGGGTCGCCTACTGCGCGGGTTTTCAGGCCGGTGCCAACGGTAGCCGTCAGCCGCGTGACGCCGTCGGGAAGCGGGGTGCCTCCCCGGTCGATCTCCTCTACGTTGCAGCCTTGGAAAACGGCGAGCGGCAGGAGAAAGATGGATATCCAATGTCTTATTTTTATCTGTTTCATAACTTGTTTCTGTTTAATTTTGAAAGTCGGTTTACTGAAGGGCTGTTAGTAACGCTACTGTATGGTCGTCAGTAGGGCGACTGAGCCGGTGACAGTAACGTTACTGAATCGTCGTCAGTAGCGTTACTGTCGTCCTTCTTTATTCAATGACCGGACGGTCGTCGTCATCGTCTCCGCCGCTGCCGGCTGTGCTCAGTAGGACCGGGTACTTGTAGGTACGGGGTTCCTTTACGGTGGCCGAGCGGTCGTATTGGGTGGTGATGCTGATGTAATAGTCGCCTTCCGCCAGGTCGGCAGGCACCATGACGGTGAGTTGCGACGGGTTGTTATGCACGATAACGGTAGCCTTGACAGGGGTGCCACCCTCGGCTGCGGGTATGAAATAGAAGCCGTTGGCGGCGTTCGTACCCATGATCTTGATATTGTTGCCGCTAACCACGATCGGCATACCGGGGGTAAAGGTTCCGTCGTCCTTGCCCGTCGCCGAGTCGGTCAGACCGCCGATAACCGGGCCTACGACGGCCTGGCCGTTGATGATCACCTTTGTTTCTTTCAGCATTTTCCGCAGCGTCTTACCGGAAGTGTAAGATACGAAAAGCGTGTGTTTGGCAGGGTCGAACGGGTCGGTCGGTTTATCGAACGGCCCTTTGATCTGCGGCAGATACTGCCCCACGCCGTCCACCACACTCATTCCGCTGGCAATGGCCAGCGACTTTTCTTCGTCGGCCATACCCAGGATATTCTCGATCGTTTCGGGGCGGTACTCGGTACGTTTTTCCACGATACGCCGTGCAATATCGGCATTATACAATGTCCCGTTAATACGTGGGCGCGCCGTGCAATCGCCCTCTTTCTCCGTCAACGCATTGTCGTAGAGATCGGCATAAAGTTTAATGTCAGACATAATGTTTATGTTTTAAAATGTTTATAAATCAAATGTCATGACATGTCGGGGAAATAAAATATTAGCGACAGGTTGTAACCTTTCCCCTCTCGAGAGGGGGTAGGGGTGTGTCATAGCCTTCCCTATAACCAAGCCTCACACACCATTCTCATTTTAAATCTATCTCCGGTAGTTTCTTCTCTCAATATAATCAATTAAAACCACCATCACATTATCAATATCTCCCAGTACCTCCTTATCCTCAAAACGCAATATTTCAATACCCAGTTCATTCAGATAAGCTTCTTTTATTTCATCCTTTTTCATCGTTTCTTCATCATGATGAGACAAACCGTCGAGTTCTATTGCCAACCGTAATTCTTTACAGTAAAAGTCTGCAATATAATTGCCGATAGGTTTCTGCCTGATAAAACGGACACCTAACTGTTTTCCCTTTAAGTATTTCCATAAGCGGATTTCTGATTGGGTACTGTCGTTTCTCAATTGGGAAGCGAGATGTTTTAGATTGTTGTTGTAATGGATATTCATAGTCAGTATATTTGATGGTTGAAGCTATAACACACCCCCCCCCTGCCCCCCCCTCTCGAGAGGGGAAAAGGTTACTCCCGTCACTGTATTTTCCCCCAACATGTCAAAGAACGCTATAGACATGTCGGGGGAAATGTGCTGATCGGCTAGAATAGATTTTTTAGTTTAATGGGATTTTGGGAACAGTGGAAGATACTGGCTATAATGACGGTATCTTCTTGCACTGTGTAAACCAGTTTGTAATTCCATTTGACGATAAATCTGACTGTCAGATCAGGGGTACTTGCATATTCATCTTTGGTATAGCCGTTCGGAAAGGTAGTGAGGCATTTGGCAGTGCGTAATAATTCACGTTCTACGTATTTTGCGCACGTGTAACTTTCGTTTTCAGTAATGTATTGTACAATATTATTCAAATCGGCTATGGCTAAATCGGAGAAAACGACTTTATAGTTCAGCATAATTATGGCCAGTCTCCTTACATAAATCTTCAAGGCTCTTGTAATGCCCTTCGGCATATTGATCGATACCTGCATGTACACGTTCGCGATATTGTCGACGTGTGAGAGGATGGCCATCGGTTGCATACGCAATTGTTTGATCCTCGTATGCTTTTATACGGGAGATAAATTCGTGTTGTTCCGAAGGAGTCATACGGATAAATGAATTGTACAGATTTTTCACAGTCATAGTTTCCATCATGTAATTGGTTTTATTTGTTTGACAATGACGCAAATATAGCCAATTATAATGGAGACGCAAGTTGTTTGACGAATAAAATCAAAGTACCTGAAAAATATTTCCCCCAACATGTCAAAGAACGCTATTTCAAAATACTATCCCATTACCCATCTTCCTTGCGGGATTTGGGTTTTGGGGGGCTTCGCCGCGGACCTGGATGGTGATTTTGGAGGCGGCTTGGCGGGCGGCGGGGCCTGGGGTCAGGTTGAAGGAGACCTCGAGGCGGCCGGAGGCAAAGGTGCGCCGAAGATCGGCGGGGCCGATGGTGCCGCGGATGGTGGGCGACCAGCGCATCTGCGGGGTGGCGATATGATAGCCTTCGGCCGTTGCTGCGATGCATTCATCCAGGAAGATATTCACCAGCAAGGCGTATTTCAACGGAGAAATGACAAAAGGCAGCCGGGTGATGCGGGCGATGATCCCGTCGACCCCCAAACGGCCCCTCGAAAGGGCACGCAGGTAGTAAAAAGGACCTGCGGGCTGCTTCAGGGCGTTGCGGTAGGCATAAGCTTGGATGATTGAGTTCATGATTGATTTGTTTTTAATTGTTTACTTTCACTTAGCGACAGGCAGCGAACGAGGCCGAGGCCATGATGCAGAGGTTCGACGAACGGGTGAGGAGTCGCCGGAAGAACCGAATCATGAGAAGGGCTATGGGGTGTCCTGGACGCAATGGATAAAATATCCAGAACCACTTGGCCCCTTCTGGATATCAAGATCAATATTAGGTACAGTACAGTCAATTATATCTGTATCGCTAACTGATTTATTCGATAAATTCAAGTAAGGTGCTTCCCAGGCAGAAGTAAAAAAGCACCCTGTACCATTACTCGACATTCCAAAATTCGGATTGTATATCGTTACATATCCACACCTCAAGATATACAATAATTCTTCCTCCTTATTGCCGGCTACAGTCGTTAAATAGTTTGAAGATTCATAAACCAACTGTTCTTCATTTACTTTTGTAGCTAAAGCCCTAGCCTCTAATTTACTCGGTACATGCCACCCTTTAGGACAAGGATCATACTGGACAGGCCAGCTACTGTCTGGGTCCGGTTTTTTTAAAAACATCCGGACCCACTCATTACACAAATAAGTAGATTGGCATATTCGCTATTAAAATCGTTAGCCTCATCCAATGTGATGGATAGCGATACATATTCTTTATTTTCTACAGATTTAGGTATAAAAGGAAAATTTCCTCTTCCCCATTGATAAACATATCCTGTTTGACTAAAAAATCTTTCTTTTGTTCATCAGTGAAAGAATCAAAGCGACCAGCATTCATATTCGTCGCTAACTTCGTCGCCCCCACATTCACCGGAGCCCATAGAACTTCTGAACCATCATCCCTGTAACCGACTCCTACCGGTTCAAATTCCGTCCTCGGATAAGTCACCACATGCCGTATCGGGATCGTATCGCATTCCACTTCGCAACCGCCGTTGTGTACCAGCAACAATGCTTTGCGGGTGAGGCCGCCGTCGAATTTATTGAAGGTTGCCTTGTAGCTGCATTTGTATGCATAGTCGGAGCGGGTAACGGTTACTTTTTCTTCGCTAAGCTGTTTCACCGTCAGCCAATCCCCTTCCGTCGTCCATTTGCCTGTCCGGTCGTTGTAGTATTTGACACGTATGCCCGGAGAGAAGGGGTAGGTCGCTTCGAAGGTCATTTCGCCGTTTTGCGTATAATAGAGGTCGTAGGCGGTTTGGCCGTCGGGGTTTATGTATTCGGTGGCGTTGGTTACCAGGTTGGTGATTACCGGCACTGCCGTCTGATCCGGCTTCACGTTCACCGTATCTACCGCATCCCATTCCGATACCTTGATATCGAAGGTGATATCCGTCTGGTCGGGGGGCGGGAAGGATGCGCACCAGGTAACGGTGGTTGCGGACGAGGGGGATCGGCTGTTTGTCGGCGTCGGTAAAGTCGATGCGGCGGGTTACCTCGGTGCCGCGGAACTGACCCTTTATCTCGAGGGCGGTCGGGGCATGCTCCGTATCGCTGTTCTCGTAGGGGTAGAGGGTGCGCCAGAGGTATTGCAGGGTGGCGTCGGTTTCGGCGGCGGCAGCGTCTACGTCGTCAGGCTCGCGGGTCGGGTTGGTGGCTTCGTCGAGGGCGGTCGGTTTACCGTAGGGGATATCGGTCACCAGCCAGTCGCTGATCGTCGCCACGTCGGGCGAGACGTAATCGGGCTGCGGCGTGAGGTAGCTGGCCGGACGGGCTTGCAGCACGCGTACCGAGGTCAGCAGGAAGCCGCCTTTCGGGTCGGCTGCGGTCATGCCCTGCACGTAGGCTTCGTTAGTGATGTCGATGCGGGCAACGAGGCGTTCGAGGGCGAGTTGGAAGGTGTTTGTTTCTTCCTTCACCAGCTCGTGGCGGGTGTAGCCGTACATGGCGAAGGCGCGGCGGTCGGTGTCGTCGGTCGCGTTGTTCGTACCGGGGAAGCAGGAAGGCATTTCGTAGACGTTGCCGGCTGAGGCGGGCAGCAGATTGGCGGTGGCCCAGACGGTGACGCTGTCTTGCAGGCCGTCCCAGGTGACGATCTGGTTGTAGTCGTAATCCTTCGGTAGGTTGGCTACGGCGACGATGTCGGCCTGGTAGCCGCCTCCGGCGGTGAGGGTGACGTCGGCGGTGTGTTGGCGGGTGTCGGGACCGGTTTCTGCCAGGTAGACGTTATTCGGGTAGTCGGTGGCGGCTACGTCGGGGTCGGTCACGTTGTCGGGGACAGGGGGTAGACTTGCAGGCCGTCTTCGTCGGTGTGGACGAAGAAGGCGAGGCGGTCGATGCGTTTTTCTTCGCTTCCGGAAAGGAAGGGGTCGCCGATGGCGCGGGTGGCGGGGCCGTTACCCAGGCGCACGGAGAGGCGGAAGCCGGAACCGGTAGGGGTGGAGGTGTTGCCGCCGCCGGAGATGTCCTGTTCGCTACAGGCTGAAAATGCCAGTAGGGATAATAGGAGGAATATGTATTGTTTCATATTTCTTTGAATTTATGGGTTTATAAACTGGTGGTATCTGTTTCCCCTCTCGAGAGGGGATAAGGGGTGTGTTAGAGCTAGTTATAGGGCTGGGCTATAACACACCCCCTGCCCCCTCTCGAGAGGGGAAAGGATACTCCCGATGCTATATCAAGGATTTGTCGCTTCGATTCCGGCCTGGTAGATGTCGAGGGTGATGCTGGTGTTGGCGGCATCGGTCGGGTGGGCGGCGTTCTGGCACTTGATGATTACGGCGGCGCTGCGGGCGGCGGCACCTGATCCGTCTCCACCGGCTTCGGTCTGGGCGGCGGCGGTGATGCGGAGCAGGGTGCTGCCTGAACCTTCGGTGATGGCGGCAGCCGGGTCGGCGGCTTTGGCGTTGCTGAAGGTCAGCCAGGTGGCTGGCGTTGTCGTTATCGTGGTGCCGTCGGTATCATATTCGTAGGCGGCTACCGTCCAATTGTCGTTGGTGATGAATTGGGCGGCTTCGTAGATGGCGGCGCCGTCGGCTTTTGTGGCCGGGAAGTCGATATGCTTGCTCGTCAGATGGCGGTCGTCGAGGGTGATAACCGGGGCGGAAGCGGCCTGGGTCACTTTGATTATCTTTTTGCCGGTAGCCAGGTTGATGGCGACGAAGCCGGTGCGTACGGTGGCGCTGTCGTTGAGCGTGGTGCCGATTTCGATTACGGCATCGCCTGTGCCGCTCATGATGCGTTTATCCGTACCTTGCAGGGCGTAGGCTTTCAGCCAGTTGCGGTAGGCGGTATCGCCCAGGTCGTCGATCGACCAGGCGGCGTTGGTGGTCAGCTTGATCTGGTAAGGCTTATCCGTCGTTTTGCCAACCGGGATGGCCAGGGTGTAGTCGTAGTGCTGCGGGTCGTCGCCGGTTTCCTCGGTTAGGTCGGTGAATCCGTCGCCGGCGCGTTCTTCCACTTTCTCGATCTCTCCGGTGCCGCCTTTACCTGCCTGCAAGATCACGAGGTCGCGGTAGATGGTGGCGTCCTGCCGGTCGTAGAGGCGGATCGTTCCGGTGCGTGTCAGGGTGGTGTCGTTGGCGAGCAGGTCGAACTTGAAGCTTTTGCCATGTTGGTTGAGGGCGGGCTGCTCGGTGACGTGTATCCAGGTGGAGTCGATTTGGTCGACGCGGATGCTCCATTCCTGTTGGATGGAAGTAGTCATGTCACCGCAACTGTCTACGTTGATCGTGATGTCTTTATATTCAGTGTCTGCCAGGAAGGTCGGATCGCTGCCGGCTACCGGCAGCATCAGGGTGTTTGTCGGGTCGGTGGCGGTTGCTTCCGTGGTTGTACCGTCTTCTGCACGGTTTACGACGGTATAGTCGGCAGTGGCGCTGCTCAGTTTACCGATAGCTACCGGGACGGTGGCTGCTGCATTTCCTTTCTGCACGACAACCAGTGTCTGCATGATAGACGGGCGTTGCACGTTGCGGAACACCAACGTGCCGCGGCGGTCGTTCTTATATGGGTTCGCTGTCTGCGGCAGTACGGTGGCCAGTGTGCCGACGGGCAGGTCGGCGGGGTCGATATTGGTCGTCGTGTCGATCCAGGCGGCGTTGTAGCCTTTGGCCAGTTCCCATTCGCTGACGGCGTCGACAGCTACGTTCACCGGGCGGCCGTTGTCGTTGGCGCGGGCGGTGGGGATCGTCAGCAATTGACCCGAACCGTCGGCGGTTACTTCGGTCAGCGGAAATTCTACGCAACTCAGGGCAATGCTGCCGAGCGACATTTCGTAGGAGATGGTGTCGCCGACCAGCCAGTCCTCTACGGTGATGGTGGCGCGCAGGCGGGTCGGGTCGAGGTCGTTGATCTTGATCAGATACTGGTTGTTGGGTTTGATGATAACCGGGTCTACCGAGGTGTCGGCATTGTTTTTATACATATAGACGTTGTAGGCTACTTTGGCGCCGGTCTTTTTCGTCTTGCCGTAGAGGGTGAGGTAGAAGCGGTTGTCCGTATTGGCGCTTTCGCCCTCGGAGCCGTCGCCTTTATCCAGGTTCGGGTAGACGTAGAAGGTGCTGGCTACGCGGCCGGTGTTGGCGTTGGGGTAGCGGGTGAAGTCGAAGGGCTCCTGTTCGTCCAGCTGGGGGTCGCCCGAATAGGTGTATTCTTTGTTTTGGGTGGCTTTGAAGTTGTTCACCTTGTTGATCAGGGCGGTGGGGTAAACCTTGTTGAGGGCGATGCTCTCGATCACCAGGTCGCTCGACTCGGCGTTGTTCTCGATGTCGAAGCGGGCGACGATGCGTTTAAGGGTGACCGTGCGTCCGGTGACGATGGCGCCCTGGGTGATTTCCGTAGCGTTACCGGTAATGGTGCCGGGATCGGTGCCGCCCGTATTTTCTTTGATATCGACCGAGTCGATAGCCGTCATGATCAGCGGGCAGGCCAGCTGGCCGGCTTTCGACAGGGCGTTGGTCTTCATGGCGAGGAGCTGGGCTTCGGTGGTTTCGCCCAGTTTCAGCTTGTCCATGTCGTGCTGGCCGATGGCGTTGGCGATGAAGTAGATTTTCTTTTTACCCAGGCCGCTCAGCTGGATGGTGGCGCTCTTGTCGGTTCCGGCGGGAACGAGTTGGAGACCGTCGAGTTTGAATTCTTCCACAAAGAGGGTCGTCGTGGAGTCGAAAGGGGTATCGGTATTCTGGTCGAATACGTAGATCGAGAGGCTGTCGATGGTCGACTCGGCTACCGAGGCTGGGAGGGGACCGAGGTCGGGATCGTCGGCATCGCCGTCGGCTTTCGAGAGGGGTACGCTTCCTTTGGCAAAATCTTTCAGGGCAAAGCCAAAGGCCGTCTTGCCCGCTTTCGGTTTCTGGCCGCTTCCGCCGCCTTCGTTTCCGATTTCATTGTCCGTACAGGCTCCCATCAGGAGAGCTGCCAGTACGAATAAAAAATACTTCGTTTTCATAACACAATTTGTTTAAATTAATACTGAGTGTTTATTTAATAGTTGTTTCAATTCTTACATCGTCCCCCGATCGTGCCGCCGTCTTCCCAATCGCTGACGCCGGCGAAGGAGACGGTGATGTTGTCGTCGTCGATGGTGAGGACGATCGAAAATTCCTGGCGGATATTGCGGGTGAAGGGAACGCTCATCGCCCGGAAAAACTCCGTTAGGTTTACTTCGCGTATCAAAGCGCGCTCGCCCGCCCAGATGCGGAAAAGCAGCCGGGTGTTGTCGGTGTAGCGGTAGGTGAGCAGGTCGCCTGTCACCGTACGGTTCGGACGCATCGAGGCGTCGGCGCGGTGGTCGCAGAGGTTGGTTTCGTCCATCCGGGGGATGGCGTATATCCAGCCTTCGCCCTCGCGGTTGTCGATCGAGGTGTTGACGCGCTCGGCCACGTCGAAACCGGCGGCCGACGGGATACCGCGGAGGGTGAAGGTGAAGTCTTTCGTGTTGGCCGGGATGTCGCGCACCCATTTGGCGGTGACGTGCAGCAGGGCATGGGCGTGGGTGGTGTTGACGCGTTTGCGGACGATGCCGGAGCGGGGGACTTCGAGGACATCCGTTGCGTAGTATAGGGGCTCGGTGTTGGGGAGCCATTGACACACCCCCTGCCCCCTCTCGAGAGGGGGCAGGTTACTCTCGGTCGCTATGTTGTTGTGTTCCAGACGGATTTCGGATATATGGGTTTCGCCGATTATGGCCGGGGCGATGCGGCTGCGGCCGTCGAGGTTGCCCCAGCTGACCAGGGTGTAGGTGCCCGGGGGGACGACCAGTTCGTGGGCGAGCAGGCTGTCGCCTTCCAATTGTTTGACCTGGCGTAGGATACCGTCGGCGTCGAAAAGGTATTCGTTCATGGTGTCGACGTAATCCGGGAGTTCGTTGTCGGTGCCGGTATAGACGTACCAGTATTCCAGACGGGCGTTGTAGTCGCAGTTGGGGAGTTGGGCGTCGATGTCGCAACTGACCAGGACGGTTGATAATAATAGGTAGAGGTGGAGCTTCATGGGTTCACCTCCTTTTCTACTATCAGTTCCAACATGATCTCGCGGTTGATGGCGGCGCGGGGATCGGATTCGACGTCGTCGCGGTCGAGATAGTGGCGGGCGGTTTCGGCGTCGCCGAGCAAGAGACTGGCTGCGGCGGCGTTGATTTGGGCCACAATGCTTTCCGGGTAGGTTTCGGCGGCGATGAGGTAGACTTCGCGGTGCTGCTCCGTTGCGGGCGGATAGTAGCGGGCCACGCGGTACATTTCGGACAGCGTGAGGCGCGAAGGGTCGCTGTAAAGCAGGCGGGCGGCTTCGGCATCGCCTACCGGGGGCTGCTCGTAGCTGAGGCGCACTTCCACACGGCGCAGGTAGGGGAAGAAGTCGCGGAGCAACTCGCGGTAGACGCGGCCGTTTTCCAGCTGTTTCAGATAGGCTTCGCGGCCTTCAAAGATGCCGTAGTTGTCGATCAGGAAGCAGACCGGCTCGGCGTAGGGTTTGCCGGAAACGGCCACCATGCGGCGCAGTTCTTCCCAGTCTTCCGCCACGCTGTTGCAGATCATCGGACAGCCTTCGGGCAGATACCGGCGGCTGATGTAGGCGCGGAATTCTTCGGCACGCTGGCGCGCCAATGTCTCGTTATGCCGGTAGTCGCCCTCGGGAGAGGCGTAGCCGGTGACCATCACCTGGCTGAACCGGGTAATGCCTCTTTCGCTGAGGCGGCGGAACAGGCTGTCGGTGTAAGCCAGTTCTTCGGGGTTCTTGCCGAACTGCGGGTCTACGCGTACGCCGCCCTGGCGGTAGTCGAGGTAGGCGATGGCGGTTTCGGTGTGCAGCCCGCTGGGTTCGTCGTCGGGTATCAGGAAACGGATTTCCTTGTTATAGCGGTTGTAAGCCATGATGGCCTGCGGGGTGGGGCCGGCCACCTCTTTCACGCAGGGGGCACCAGGGCGAGGTCGGCAGTCAGCACCTCGTCGGCAAGCACCCGTCCCCGGCAGCAGTTGCGGCTGATCTGGCGGAGCGAGAGGCCGGCGTTGCGCATCCACGAGGTGTAGGGGAAACGCGTCACGTAGTCGATCTCGTGGCGGCTGTGTTTCTTCGGGGCTACGATGCGATATTGGTAGTTGTAGCCGGGCAGGGCGGTCGAAGGGTCTACCGCCTGTGTCCTTGCATCGTAGCGGGCGCGGCGGCGGCCGCTGACCATGACCGGCGGAAGGGCGAGCAGATGGTCGTCGTGTTGCAGGCGCGGTTCGAAAAGCAGGCATTGCGACGAGGCGACCCGTATATCGTCGAGTACAATATGCAGGCGCACCGTTACGCTGTCGTCGTCGTCGACCGATGCGCCGACGAGCGAAAGACGGATACCCGGCTCCTGTCCCCATAAGGCGGCAGGCAACAGCCAGGCGGCTATCATATATATAATGTATTGAATGTGCTTCATACCCTTTTGTCGTTTAGTGGATAAAAAAGATGAGGGAAACGCCCGCGCGGGTAGGGCCGAAGTAGTGGCGGCGGTAGGTGGCGAGCACTTCGGTGCAGTCGTAGCAAACATATTTGTCGTATTCCATATAAGCGTAGCCGGCGCCGACGAACGCCTCGAGTCCCCAATGGCGGCCGATCACCCAGTGGTAGCCGTAGGTCAGTCCGCCCCCGTAGAGAGTGCCCCGGTAGTTGACATCTTCCAGTCCGGGGATGAAAGGGATTTCTCCGATATTGAAACTGCCGTAGTGCCCGTGAAGCCCGAAGAAGTGGCCTTCGTAAGCCTGGCAAGTCCAGTAACGCAGTTCGGGTTGTACGAGGAAATGTTTCAGCGACATATCGTCTTTAAACTCCCAGGCATTGTAGGCGCCCCAGAGGTCGAAGGATAATTTCTTGCCTAGGCGAAATTCAAATCCCATATTCGGAGTCGTCGTGCCCCAATAGAGGAGATTACTCTTCAGTGTAATGTGTTGTCCGCGCACAGATGGCGCAGATATCAGATTGATTGTAATAATCAGAATGTATAGTATTTTTTTCATGCTTTCCCTTATTTACCCTATACCTTATTTACGAAATAAGGTAAAAGACCTCCTTTAAGGGCAGTAAAAGGACTGATTTGCCGGTGAAAAAGACGACAAATAGCCCTGGGAAAAGACATAAAACAGCCAAAAAAGCGGCTTTGAACCAGCCGGAAATTTGGAAAGGATGTTAAAATAATTGACGTCCCGGGATGTTATATCCAAAGATTGGAAGTAGTACATCTTTTTACTTAAAAAAGCGTAAAATAGATGGAAAATACTTAGCATGATTGTACAAGTACCCCTAC
>JAJPZM010000368.1 GCA_021204335.1 Parabacteroides sp.
TCCGACTTCAAATCCAGAATTTATAATAGGACATTATGCGGATAATCATTAAACTAAATGAGTATGATATTTTCAACACTAACTGCCATATCGCCCGTAGATGGACGGTATAGAAATAAAGCCGAAAACCTGGCGGCTTACTTTTCGGAATATGCACTTATCAAGTATAGAGTGCAAGTGGAAATTGAGTATTTTATTACTCTGGCAGAGTTCCTTCCACAGCTGAAAAGTTTGGCTACCGCAGAAAATAAGGAAGCGTTGCGTAAAATTTACCGGGAGTTTTCATTGGAGGATGCTGTCCGTATCAAAGAGATCGAGAGCGTAACCAACCATGACGTTAAGGCTGTTGAATATTTTATTAAGGAAAAATTCGACCTGCTGGCTTTGCAGGATTATAAAGAGTTCATCCATTTCGGACTGACTTCGCAGGATATTAACAATACTTCTGTGCCTTTGTCTATCAAAGATGCATTGAACGAAGTGTACTATCCGGGCATCCAGGAGGTAATCGACCTATTGAAGAAGTATGCCGAAGATTGGAGCAATGTCTCCATGCTGGCAAAGACGCATGGTCAACCGGCTTCTCCTACACGTTTGGGTAAGGAGATTATGGTTTTCGCTTACCGTCTGGAACAACAGGTGGCTTTGCTGAAATCGATTCCCGTATCGGCCAAGCTCGGTGGTGCAACCGGAAACTTCAACGCGCACCATGTGGCTTATCCGGAGTACGACTGGAAAGCTTTCGGAAATAAATTTGTAAACGAAGTGTTAGGTTTGAGCCGCGAGCAATGGACGACACAGATATCCAACTACGATAATCTGGCTGCCATCTTCGACGGTCTGAAACGTGTGAATACGATTTTGATCGACCTCAACCGCGACTTCTGGCAGTATATCTCGATGGAATACTTCAAGCAGAAGATCAAAGCCGGCGAAGTCGGATCGTCTGCAATGCCTCATAAGGTGAACCCCATTGATTTTGAAAATGCGGAAGGAAACCTCGGCATGGCAAACGCGATCCTGGAACATCTGGCTACCAAGTTGCCGGTTTCCCGTTTGCAACGCGATTTGACCGACTCGACGGTGTTGCGTAACGTAGGTGTGCCTTTGGCTCACATCGAAATAGCATTCAAAAGCTTAACAAAAGGGCTGGGTAAATTGTTATTGAATGAGAACGCCTTGTACCGGGATCTGGATCATTGCTGGGCGGTAGTTGCGGAAGGCATCCAGACGATATTGCGTCGCGAAGGATATCCGAAGCCTTACGAAGCCTTGAAGGCTTTGACCCGAACAAATGAGGGT
Source organism: Parabacteroides sp. (assembly GCA_021204335.1). Lineage (GTDB taxonomy): Bacteria > Bacteroidota > Bacteroidia > Bacteroidales > Tannerellaceae > Parabacteroides. Next base: position 1,303 of record JAJPZM010000368.1, read on the forward strand.
ATCACTGAGAAATCGATCAGTGATTTTATTGAAACGCTACAGGTTAATGATGCAGTGAAAGCTGAATTAAAGGCGATTACGCCGCATAATTATATAGGTATTTAGTGTGAAAATCAAGTGTAGCCGTGAGGTTACCAATTAGTTAATTATTTATTAATTTACAACAATGAGCACAGAAGAAAGAGATGAATCTCAACCGCGTCCTAAAAAGGTGATACCAAGTATCAGACGGGAAAACACAGATCAGGAAGGTGAAAGAAGACCTTACAATCAAGGTTATAACAGACCTGAGGGAAACAACTATGAACGGAGACCTTATAACCGACCAAGCCGGGATGACCGTGGGGGTTATAATTCTTATGGGGATAACCGCTCATCTTACGGAGACCGTCCGAGTCGTCCTCGTACGTATGACAACCGTGATGGTGGTTATAACAGCAGGCCTTCTTACAACAACCGCGACAATAATCGCGGCGGCTACGGTAATAACCGGGATGGAGGCTATAATTCGAATCGTGAGGGAGGATATTCTAATCGTGAAGGTGGATACAATCGTCCTTCATACGGCAACAATCGTCCTTCATACGGCAACAATCGTCCTTCTTACGGCAACAACGACCGTTCGTATGACGGTGGTGGCGGCTTCAACCGTCCTTCCCGTCCTAACTATGACGAACGTCCGGGCAGAGTCTATTCTGCTTCTCCCGAAGGAGAAGGTGCTGGCGACGGCATGAAGAAAAGAAGATCGAGAGTAGGCGATACGCGCGTTAATTCTTATGACTCTCGCGACAATCGCGGTGGCGGCCGTCCTTCCTACGGTAATAACCGTGGCGGTGGTTATGGTAACAATGGCGGTGGCTATGGTAACAGACGCCCCGGTGGTGGCCCGCAACGTCGTACAGGCGATTACAACCCGAATGCCAAATACAACTTCCAGAAACAGCTGAAGTATAAAGAAGTATTGGCTGACCCTAACGAACCGATCCGTCTGAATAAGTTCCTGTCGAATGCAGGTGTTTGTTCACGTCGCGAAGCGGATGAATTTATTACAGCAGGTGCTGTGAAAGTAAACGATGTAGTGGTAACTGAACTGGGTACGAAGATTACCCGTCAGGATAAGGTGGAATTCAACGATAAACCAGTGCAGATCGAAAGCAAGGTATATATCGTGTTGAATAAGCCGAAAAACTGTGTGACTACATCCGACGATCCTCAGGAGCGTCTTACTGTGATGGATCTGGTGAAGAATGCTTGCCAGGAACGTATCTATCCGGTAGGCCGCCTCGACCGTAACACAACCGGCGTATTGCTTCTTACCAATGATGGCGACCTGGCTTCCAAGCTGACTCACCCGTCATTCAAGAAAAAGAAGATCTATCACGTATGGTTGGATAAAAACGTATCTATCGAAGACATGGAAAAGATTGCCAACGGATTGGAACTGGAAGACGGTGAAATCCACGCAGACGCAATCAGCTATGCCAGCGAAGACGACAAGAGCCAGGTGGGTATCGAAATCCACTCGGGACGTAACCGTATCGTTCGTCGTATCTTCGAATCGCTGGGATACCATGTAACGAAGTTGGATCGTGTTTACTTTGCCGGACTGACCAAAAAGAACCTGGGAAAAGGCAAATGGCGTTATCTGAACGAACGTGAGGTGAACGCGCTCCGAATGGGTACTTTCGAATAATACGAAGATTAGCCGGTTCTGAATGCCGGCTATCTTGTTTTGATTATCTAAGAATAAACATATAAACATGGAAACAATTACTAGAACAAAAATTGTAGATGTACTGAAAAGCGAGGCTTACGGTACGACCGTTAACGTGAAGGGGTGGGTACGTACCCGCCGGGGTAGTAAACAGGTTAGCTTTATTGCGCTGAATGACGGTTCTACAATAAATAATGTTCAGATCGTTGTGGATGTGGAAAAATTAGGTGAGGAATACCTGAAACCGATTACTACCGGTGCTTGTATCAGTGTGAACGGCGAACTGGTTAAATCTCAGGGACAAGGCCAGAATGTGGAAATACAGGCAACTGAAATCCAGATTTACGGTACCGCCGATCCTGCTACTTATCCGTTGCAGAAGAAAGGCCACTCACTGGAGTTCCTTCGTGAAATAGCTCATTTACGTCCGCGTACCAACACGTTTGGCGCCGTATTCCGTATCCGTCATAACATGGCGATCGCTATTCACAAGTTCTTTCATGAAAGAGGTTTCTTCTATTTCCATACGCCGATCATTACAGCTTCCGATTGCGAAGGAGCCGGACAGATGTTCCAGGTGACTACAATGAACCTGTATGATTTGAAGAAAGATGAAAACGGCTCTATCATTTATGAGGACGATTTCTTTGGAAAGCAGGCAAGCCTAACGGTTTCCGGTCAGCTGGAAGGTGAGTTGGCTGCCATGTCTTTGGGTGCTATCTATACCTTTGGCCCGACATTCCGCGCTGAAAACTCCAATACTCCCCGCCACCTGGCAGAGTTCTGGATGATCGAACCGGAAGTTGCTTTCAACGAGATTGCTGAAAATATGCAGTTGGCGGAAGACTTTATCAAGTATTGCGTGCAGTGGGCTTTGGATAACTGTATGGATGATATCCAGTTCCTGAACAATATGTTTGACAAGGAACTGATCGAACGTCTGCAGTTCGTATTGAAACATGATTTCATCCGTCTGCCTTACACCGAAGGTATCAAGATATTGGAAGAAGCTGTTGCCAAAGGACGTAAGTTCGAATTCCCGATCTTCTGGGGTGCCGACTTGGCTTCCGAACACGAACGCTACCTGGTGGAAGAACATTTCAAATGTCCGGTTATTCTGACTGATTATCCGAAAGAAATCAAATCTTTCTATATGAAGCAGAACGAGGACGAAAAGACGGTTCGTGCCATGGACGTGTTATTCCCGAAAATCGGTGAGATTATCGGTGGATCGCAGCGTGAAGAAGATTATGAAAAGCTGTCGAGACGTGCAAAAGAAATGGGCGTGCCTGAAAAAGATATCTGGTGGTATCTGGATACCCGCCGTTTCGGAATGGCACCTCACTCAGGTTTCGGCTTAGGTTTCGAACGTTTGTTGCTGTTCGTTACAGGTATGACAAATATCCGCGACGTGATTCCTTTCCCGAGAACACCGAAGAATGCAGATTTCTAATTAAGAGACTGATATAATTAAGAAAAGGCGTGTCAATCAATCGGTATGCCTTTTCCTTTTTTTAATAATTGGTTAAATCTTAAACTAATATCCAAAGAAATATATACCTTTGCATCTTGAAAAGAAAAAGTATGACTATCTGCAGCAAGGAATCTGGTATGAAGTTTCTGATTACATTTAATGAGATATTTGATAAGATATAGTTTATTATTGTTACTGTTTATCTGTAAGCCTGTTGCGACTTATTCCCAACAGGCTTATTCTCTTACCCTCGATGAATTATTCCGTCTGGGTACAGAGAACAGCTTGCGTTTGCAAGCTTCGTATATGCAGGAAGTGATAGCAGGCGATAAGGAGAAGACGGCTCAAACTTCCCGGTTACCCAACGTCAGTATCGGTGCGACGACCGGATATATTGGACAGTCCACCATCTTTCAGAGAGGTTTGTCCGGGGCAGTACATCCCGATCTGCCGGACTGGTCGCATAATTATAATGTAGAGGTTACGCAGCCAGTTTACCGGGGAGGAAAAATTCGTTATACAATCAAACGCGCTGAATTGGAAAAACAGATTGCCGCACTGAATTCGGTCAACAACCAGGCCGAAATAAAGTTGTTGCTGTTGAGGTACTACATGGATTTGTTCAGCTTGTATAAGCAAAAAGAGGTGTTTGCCTGGAATGTAGAGGAATCGACTCGGCGACTCGATGATGTTCGCCGTCTGAAAAAAAGAAGGCGTCGTTACCCGTAATGACGAACTGCGCAGCGAACTGCAACTGACCAACGACCAGCTTGCCTGGCGTGAAGCAAATGACGATATCACTATCGTCTCCCAGCAACTGGACATCTTATTGGGGCTGGACGAGACACAATTGCTGCAACCCGATACAACGCTGCTTTATACCTCCGTCTCCCTGGAAACTTACGATGATTATATCCGGCAGGCTTACATGAACTATCCGGAATTACAAATTGCCCGCTACAATACGAAGCTGGCGGAAAATGATATCCGCCTGTCGAAAGCAGACTATCTGCCTTCACTCTCGATACGTGCCGCCAATACCTTGTCGCGCCCCTTGAGCACGACAATGGAGGATATGTTTTTCAACAACTGGAACATTGCGTTAAGTCTTTCTTATAATTTGTCGTCCCTCTATCAGAACAAGCATAAGATGCATGAGGTCAAACAATATGTTTTTCTTCAGAAAAACAGGGAGGGACAGATTAAACAGGGTATACGCATCAATGTAAGAAGCGCCTGGATCAGGCATCACGAAGCACTCGACCGCGTACAGGCGCTTGTCCTGTCGGTCCGGCAGGCGGAGGAAAACTATCGTATCGTGCAAAACCGCTATCTGAACCAGCTGTCTATCCTGACCGATCTGCTGGATGCCAGCAGTGTCAGGCTCAATGCGGAATTGCAACTGACTAACGCACGCCTGGAAGCCATTTACAGTTATTACGAACTGATGCGTTCATGTGGTAATTTATAACCGATTAAAATAACTCTGTAATGTCAGAACTGGATAAAAAAAGGAAACAATTACGACGGCTGGAGATCAGAAACATTACCCTCAATACGGTATGTATTCTGCTGGCTTTGGGCGGAATATCCTGGACGGTCAATTACTTTTGGAAATATGTAAACTATGAGATCACTAATGATGCGGTGGTCGACCAGTATATTATTCCGGTCAATATCCGCGTGCCGGGTTATATTCGGGAAGTCCGTTTCACAGAACATCAGGAAGTGAAACAGGGAGATACCTTGCTGCTGCTCGACGATCGGGAGTATCGTATCAAACTGAAGGATGCGGAAGCCGCCCTGCTCGATGCCAGAGCGTCCAAGGATATTTTAAGTTCCGGTATCGAAACTTCGCAGGTGAACATCAGCGTGCAGGATGCCAATATCGCCGAAACAAAAGCCCGTTTGTGGCAACTGGAACAGGATTACCAGCGTTATGCCAACCTGCTGGCCGAAGAATCCGTCTCTCGGCAACAATATGAACAGGTAAAGGCGAACTATGAAGCCATGAAGGCCCGTTATGAAGCTCTGCTGAGGCAAAAGAACGTCGCCCAGTCGCAATATTCGGAAACAAGCAAGAAAAGCGGTAGCGTGGAAGCAACGATCCTGCGTAAAGAAGTCGATCTGGAACTGGCGCAACTGAATCTGTCCTATACGGTCGTCACCGCTCCCTTCGACGGATATATGGGACGCCGCACATTGGAGGTCGGGCAATTGGCACAGGGCGGTCAGACATTGAGCTATCTGGTTCGTGGAAATGATAAATGGATAACAGCCAATTATAAGGAGACGCAGATCGGTCATATTTATATTGGACAGAAAGTCCTTATTAAAGTGGATGCTATCAAAGACCGCACTTTTCATGGGACTGTAACGGCTATCTCCGAGGCAACCGGTTCCAAGTATTCCCTGGTTCCTACGGATAATTCCGCCGGTAATTTTGTTAAGATCCAGCAGCGCATCTCTGTCCGTATTGATCTGACGGATGCCTCGCCAGAGGATATGAGCCTGCTTCGTGCCGGTATGATGGTAGAAACGGAGGCGTTAAAAAGGAGATAAAAACAGATATATGGCCGTTCAAACACTACAAAGCGTCCCGATCCGTCCCTGGGTTCCCCGGTGGTTGGGAATTGTTACAGCTTTTGTCGTTATGTTGCCGATCATTCTGATCAATGGCGCTTATACCGGCAATATTACCGAAGTTTCGGGAACGTTGGGTGTATTGAGCGAGGATATCAGTATGGCTTATTATGCCACATCGGCAGGTATGGCGGTAGCCTATCCGCTGATACCCAAAGTACGCCCGGTGGTGACGACTAAGACGATCCTGTTGAGCGACCTACTTTTGCAGGTGATACTCAGTTTTATCTGTGCGCAGGTGAATCAGATGGACATCATTATCGTTTGCAGTTTCTTTATCGGCTTTCTGAAAGCATTTGCCATGCTCGAGATCATTATCATGATCCGTCCGCTTTTCAGTCCGCAGAATATACGTAGCGAGTTTTACGCTTATTTTTATCCAATCGTGTTTTCGGCAGGACAAGTGTCGATGGCTGTTACGGCGCAACTTGCTTATTACTATCAATGGCAATATATGTACTACTTCGTTATCCTGTTGCTGCTGATTGCCATTGTTTTTATTCTAATGTTCTTCCGTTATGCCGAACGTCCTATAAATTTCCTTTTAAGGAGATCGATTGGAGAAGTATTCTGCTGGTCGCCGCGATCCTGTTATTCACGATTTGGTCGGCAACCTACGGGAAGACACTCGACTGGTTCTCGTCCGTTAAAATTACGATATACGTCATTTTGCTGCCTCTGTTGATATGGTTGTTTGTTTCCAGGCAGAAAATGCAGAAAAATCCTTATTTGAAATTGGAGGTACTGAATAGCAGTAAAGCGCTGATCGGTTACTTTTATATGATGCTCGTCATGTTTTTCACCTCTACCAGTTCGCTGGTAACAAGCTATATGAATACGATTATACGGGTAGACAGCATACATGCCAACTTCCTGAACTTATGGATGCTTCCGGGATATATATGTGGAGCGATCATTTGTTTCTGGTGGTTTCGTTGGCAACGATGGCGTTTCAGAAGGCTGATTGCCGGCGGGATGTTGTGTTATGTAATTTATCTGGCTATCCTCTATTTCGGGATGACACCGAACGAGCGATATGAAATGTTGTATTTCCCGATGTTTCTCAGGGGAATGGGCATGATGATCCTCTTTATCGCTTTTGGTGTTTATGTGGTAGAGGATATGAATCCGAAGTTGATGATCTATAATGCTTTCTTTCTGATCGCCTGCCGTTCAGCGATTGCTCCGGCCTTGTCGTCGGCCTTTTTCAGCAATATGATTTACCGCATGCAATTGCGGGGGATGGCGCTTCTTTCGGAAAATATGAGCCTCGATAACCCACTGGCGGCACAACAATATAACCAGTCGCTCAATAGTGCATTGGCACAAGGGCACAGTATAACAGAGGCTACCCAACTGGCCACGAACAGCCTTTATACCACCCTTCAAACACAGAGCCTTTTGCTCGCTTTAAAAACGATTATCGGCTATGTGTTGATATTTGCCATTATTATCATGGTTATTTCCCGTTTCACACCGTTCCATAAGACACTGAAAGTCGAGATCGTAAAGACCAGCGAAGATATGGTATAAGAAAAGCTTATTTTATTCGTCATCCAGATCGATTGGTATCTGTCTTTTGAATGCTTCTTTGAAGGATATTAATGATTCAGTTCGTGCCAGTCCCAACGGTTGGAGTTTGTTGTGGATGATGCTCAATAGATGTTGGTTGTTCTTTGCATATATTTTGATGAACAGGTCGTATTGTCCGGTGGTGTAATGGCATTCCACGACTTCCGGGATTTTCATTAATTCTTCTGTTACGGTAGGGAATTGTCCCGGAGATTTGAGGAATAATCCCATGTATGCGCAGGTTTCGTAACCCATTTTCGTATTGTCGATAATAAATTCCGATCCTTTGATAACTCCCAGGTTGGTCAATTTCTGGATTCTTTGATGTATGGCAGCTCCGGATACATTACACTCCCTTGCTACTTCCAGGAAAGGCATACGGGCATTTCCAATGATTAATTTCAATATTTTTTCATCCAATTCATCAAGTTGATGGTGTGCCATAATTTCTGTATATTTGTAATTCTGTTAGTTTGTATGTTACAATTAAACACAAATATAATCAAACAATAATAATTAGACGATATATTTTACTCAATTATTTTATTTCGTAAGTTTTCTTTGTATTAATCAATCAATATTGTTAGAGTATGAGTTCAAGTGTGGTAATCGAATGCAAAGCAGTTGATAATTTTTTCAGATCCTTTGCTGGATAAAGTAGAGAAGACATATACCGGTTCTTTTCCAGAAGCTGAACGGCGGGCGTTTTCTTTGGTCAGGGATCTGGTCAAAGATGATCCCAGGTTTATTGTGTACGCCTTATTTAAAGACAGGGCCTATGCCGGTTTTATTACGGCATGGCGTTTCGGCTCATATACTTATGTGGAGCATTTTGCCATAGACGAGTCGGCCCGCAATGGTGGAATAGGGGCTGAGGCGATGAAGCAGTTTCTGGCTTTACATGAAACACCGGTAGTCCTGGAGGTGGAAATACCAACCGAGGAGATGAGTAAGCGCAGAATTGGCTTTTATGAACGTCTGGGGTATGTCCTGGATGATCATGTCTACTATCAGCCGCCTTATCGGGAGGGGGAGTCTTTTCTTGAAATGCGTTTAATGACTTATGGTGATATCGATCTGGATCAATTATTTGAGGAGGTAAGAGATAATATTCACCGGCATGTGTATGGCGTAAAAAGTAAAGAAAGAATTATATCCAATAAAAAAGGCAGAACTCAATGTTCTGCCTTTTTCTATTATTCTTAGATTTCATTATTCAACACGTTGTCTTGCCGAGTAACTAATCTTCAGTGCGTATGCTTCACGAAGTGCCTGCTTTACGTCTGTGATAACACCCATCTTGGTTTCTTTATCCGCCTTGATAGATACAGTCATAAACGGCTGGTCTTCCTCTTTCATACTTGACTTTTCCTGAGCAATGTAATCTTGAATTTCGTCCGGGTCGGCGATTTGATCGTTCAACTGCAAACGAGTTTCAGAACCCATCTTTGCTCTCAGTTCCTGAGTCGGCTTACCTACATAAATGAATGTCACCAATGATTTCTTTTCCAGTTTCTGCAACTCAGTAGCCTGAGGAGCCTGGAATACTACTTTCAGAGTAACTTCACGCATAGTTGTTACCATCATGATAAAGAACAAAAAGGCAAATACCAAGTCAGGTAATGATGAGGTATTTAATTCAGGCATTTCTCTGCCGTCTGCTTTAGTAAATTTTCCCATTATTATTTGCCTCCATAATTTTTAGGTTCTGCTTCTGATATCTTTTGCGGATAAATCATCTGCACAGCCTTTTGTTGTTCATCATCCAGATCAGCGAACGCTTTACCGAATTTCTTTCTGGAAACATCGTTTCTCAGTTCGTTATAGGCGACTGCCAATTCGTTCTGAACGTCGATGTAAACTTGGTATTCCGTACCACGGTCGTTCTGCAAAGAGATAACGTGATTTTTCGTTACCATCTGCTTTCCGAAAAATGGTACATCTACTTCCACTCTTTCCGGTTTGTGTTCATCGTTATAAGGATTCTCAATGAATTCTTTAACCTTGTCTTTCAATTGCTTAATATCGATGAATTGGTTGTCGCAGAGAATCTGGTTGTTACTGTTGATCAATACTACCAGGATATTTCTCTTTTTGATATCCATTTCTTCGTTTTTCTTCTGGTCTTTGGGGATAGGAGGCGGCAAACGTCTTGCCAAACCTCTATCTGTATCCATTGATGTAGTAATAAGGAAGAAGATCAGCAACATGAAAGCAATGTCGGCAGAAGAAGAACCATTGATTCCCGGTGTCTTTCTTTTTTTACCCATTTCTTTCTTGTTTTATCGTTCGTTATTACTATTATCTATTAAGCATTCTTTTTACAGAACTCCAAACTACAGCAGCCACGATTAAAACCATCAGAACGATTGTAGATTGAATCCACATGTCTGTTACTTTTAACCATAACGGAGTGTTGTAAGTCTGAGAATCTGCATTTAAACCTTTCAAAGGAGTAGCATCACCCATAGAATAAGTGATGAATAATATTGCAGCAAAAACAACAACAACAACCAAGGATGTTATAGCTGATTTCGCATCTGTTTTCAACAACGTTATAAATTGCCACAAAGCAAAGAAAATTGTACTGATAATTGTGACAAAGAACAACACCGAAGTCCAGTTAATCAATAAACCGGTGTAGATCGGTTCCTTCATTTCTGCAGCAGGGTCTACTATCCCGCCTGCATAGAACATACCCAAAACTATGAGACTGACAATCGCAACGATTAACAGTGTCCAGCTGGATATTTTTCTTATTTTAGTAACTGCCATAAGTCTGAATTATTTTTTGAATTTAAGGTTGTATTTGATAACCATGTCGATCAAAGTAATAGAAGCATCTTCCATATGGTTCAGGATAGCTTCCAGTTTGCTCAACAAATAGTTATAGAATACCTGAAGGATCAAAGCAACGATCAAACCACCTACGGTAGTGATCAAGGCCACTTTCATACCACCGGCAACAACCGTCGGGCTGATATCACCAACCTGTTCGATTTTATCGAACGCCATGATCATACCTACTACAGTACCCAAGAATCCTAATGACGGAGCCATTGCGATAAACAATGTGATCCAAGACATGCTCTTTTCCAAAAGACCACCCTGTACACCACCATAAGAAACGATTGATTTTTCAACAACGTCGATACCCTGGTCAATTCTCATCAAACCCTGATAAGCGATAGAAGCGATAGGGCCTCTTGTATCACGTGCAATAGCTTTTGCACCTTCTACATCACCTTTATCAAGAGCATCTTCAATGCCTTTTAATAATTTGCTTACGTTAGTTTCAGCCAGATTCAGATAAATAACTCTTTCAAGGCAGAATGCCAAACCGAAAATCAAAGCGATAGCAACCAAACTCATGAAGTCTGCACCACCCTCGATAAACTTTGTCTTTAAAGACTGGTACATACCGCCTTCAATGACTTGTTCAGCTCCGGCTGCAGCGTCCTGCGCGAATGCTACGGTAGAGATTCCAAGGGCACATAAACCCATGAATGTTTTTACAAAATACTTTTTCATTGTGTGTTTAATTTTTAAGATTAATAATTCTCTTATTTGTTTTTATTTTTGTTGTTAATAATATCCTCATGGTATCTAAGCGGAGAGAGCGGGATTCGAACCCGCGATACACTTTAGGCGTATACACGCTTTCCAGGCGTGCCTCTTCAACCACTCGAGCATCTCTCCAATTTTCAGCCTTAGTCTCTTCTAAAACGAGCGCAAAATACGAAAAAAATCCCAAATGCAAACGTTTCAGTGCACAAATCTAAAGTTTTTGCTTGACATATACACAATATCTGAGGGAATAAATTTGCTTCTGAGCTGAAAAAATCAAACTAGACCTTTTTCTTGATGGTTTTTAAATAAATCCAGTGCATTTTTTCTTGTTTTTTGTACTGTTTCTTCCAATGTCAGGCCGTATGTTTCTGCTACCTTTTCCGCAGTTTTCCATATATAAGTGGGCTCATTTCTTTTTCCCCTGTATGGCACCGGAGTAAGGTAGGGAGCATCGGTTTCCAGTACGATCCGCTCTATGTCGGTTTGCCGGATTGTCTCTGCCAGTTTCGAGTTTTTAAAGGTAATGACTCCGTTAATACCCAGTTTGAAATTTTTCAGTTTCCTGATTTCTGCCAGATCTTCGGGAGTACCTGTAAAACTATGGAAAACTCCTTTCAGGCGGTCTGCCCCGATTTTATGGATACATTCAAGAACATCCGGGTAAGCTTCCCTGGTATGAATGGCAACCGGAAGATCTAGGTCGATACTCCATTTCAGTTGTTCTTCAAATACGATTTTCTGTTCTTTCAAGTGCGTTTTATCCCAATAAAGATCGATGCCGATCTCTCCGATTCCACAGTAATGGCGTTTGCCGAGGTATGATTCCGTTCTCTTTAATATATCGGAATAGTGTTCGTCCACACTAGTGGGATGCAATCCCATCATCGGAAAGGCAAAATCGGGAAAACGGTCGCATAAATCATGCATCCGGTCTATTGTTGTAAGATCGACATTCGGAAGAAGAAGCGTGTCGATACCCGATTCCATGGCGGCATTTGCCAATGCGTCCTGTTCTGGATCGAAATCTTCCAGATATAAATGGTTATGCGTGTCTATTAGTTTCATATTATTTATGACTGGCGATACATTAAACGGTTACTCACTTCTTTTAAAACAGTCAGTTTCTCCGAGGATACATTCAGTTTGTCCAAATGCTCCATTGCTTTATCGTAATATCTCTGCATCTTGGCAGATGTAATTTCTTTTAGATTCAGTTCATTATATATATTGGTAACAGCTTCGATCTTTTCGGAAGGGACGAATGTCTCTTTTCCGATCCATTCGTTTAATATTCGTTTTTGTTCCGGCGAGGCAAGTTCGAATGCATGTATCAATAAAAATGTCTTTTTATTACATAATATATCTCCTCCGATGTTTTTTCCGAAAGTGGCAGTGTCGCCGTAAACATCGAGCAGGTCGTCCTGTAGCTGGAAAGCCAATCCGATATGGATCCCGAATTCATAGAGGTCGGATGCATCTTCTTTGGATGCACCGCCAATGATCGCCCCGGTTTTTAAGCTGCAAGCAAGCAGAACGGCGGTTTTTAAACGGATCATTTCCATATATTCCGGTTCGGTTACGTCATTTCGCGACTCAAATTCCATGTCGTATTGTTGGCCGCCGCAGATTTCAAGTGCAGTGGCGGTGAACAGGTCGAATACTTCTTTCAGATGTTCCGGTTCTGTTTTGCCGATCAACTGGTACGCTGCGATCAGCATGGCATCTCCGGAAAGGATCGCAGTATTGTCGTTCCAGACTTTATGGACAGTCGGTTTGTTCCTTCTTTTATCTGCCTTATCCATCAGGTCGTCGTGCAACAGGGTGAAGTTATGGAACACTTCTATTCCCAATGCCGGATTTATCACGTTCTCAACATCTTCCTTATATAAATTACAGGCCATTAAGGCCAAAGCCGGTCGGATCCTTTTTCCCCCCAGCGACAGGATATATTCGATCGGATCATATAAACTTTTGGGAGGATATTCAAAACTGAGTTGAGTGATTTCTGTTTCTATTTTTTGAAGGATCTCGTTAAAAGATAACATATAAATATAGAATTAGGGATAAGACGAAATAAAAAAGGCTGCACATTGACAGCAGCCTTTTTTAGTATGTTTAGAAATTCTTATTGCAATCTGAAAGTAACAGGTAATGTATATTTTACACGTACGGGTTTACCTCTCTGTTTGCCCGGCGACCATTTCGGCATGCTGTTGATCACACGCAAAGCTTCTTTATCCAAAGATGGGTCTACACCACGGATTACTTCTGCGTCAACAATAGAACCGTCACGGTTTACAACGAATGAACAGGTAACACGACCTTGAATACCGTTTTCCTGTGCAATAATCGGATATTTGATGGATTTGGCAAGGAACTTCAACAGTTCGCCCTGTCCACCCGGAAATTCCGGCATTGTTTCTACAACGGTAAAGATCTGTTGAGCGGATTCTTCTTCTTCTTCAACGACTGCCGGTGCAACATAGGCTTCTACCTGTGCAGAACTTTGGTCGTCCTCGGATGAGATGATATCCACTTGATCCAATTCCACGTCATCATCCACAATGTTCAGCTGTTCTACGGCAGCCGGTGCTGGTGGAGGTGGTGGAGGCGGAGGCGTGTCCTCCGGTCTTGTAATTTCAATTTCTTCTTCAGCGATGATATCCGCTACGCCTTCATTCTTGACGATCTGGATATCACGGGTTCCCCATTCGAACCCAACGAACAGAACAGCCAAACCCACAACCATACCCATCAGGATACCGAGTGTTTTGCCTCTTTCCAAGTCCGCTTTCGGTGATTTTTTAACTTCCATACTCTTATAATATTTAAAGATGTGTTTTTCTTATTCTATGCCACAAAAATACAAATTATTTTATATCTCCATGAAAAACGGACAAAATACTTCTATATTTTCACTTTTTTTTTGAACAAAAATAAAAATAACGGTGTTTATATACATTTTTCCTGTTTTTACCGTTTCTCTTTATGAA
>JAJPZM010000295.1:0-11179 GCA_021204335.1 Parabacteroides sp.
ATCATCAGCATTACAAATACTTCTGTGTATTTAGCAAATAAATTTTTCTTGTCAATCTTCTCAATGTCTTTATCAACAGAAAGAAGTTTATCAATATCCTTTGCTGTTATACCAGACTTTAGACATATATTACCGTTTTGAATTTGGATAATCTCATTAAACAAAGACAAATGATTACGGAAATATAAGAACTGGTTTTTACAGTAGTAGCTTTTGCTCCCCAAATGTCTATTTCTGTAAGTGATGTTGCAAAGTGCTTGTTAAGAACCTGCAAAATCTGAGGTTGGTTAGCCATGCTGATTGCCTCCAATTTTGGATAATTCTTTCTCAAATACTTAATGTCATCTATTGCAGTCTGAATTGACTCTTCTGTACTATCATACATCGGATATATACAAAAGGCGAACTCATTAAATGTTAGAGGTTCAAATGATTCTAGTCCTTTGATAATTTCCAAACATGCTCTATATGGGAAGAGCGTTCGTTCGCTTTTTTGTTCCTCTAATGTATGCGAATATCTAAGCATTTGCTTTCTGAACAAATCATGTGGCTTGATTCTTCCATCAAGATAGTATTCACCCAAAGGAGTAAGTTTGTAATTTTTACCATCCTTCTCTGTAAGGCCCAACCTAAATATATGGCTCACATTATTGTGGTTTACCTTCAAATCAGTTCCTGGGAGTATATTTCTTCCTTTCTTTCGAAATTTCTCTATAGTTGGATCCACAAGGTTATCTATGAAAGACTCAAATGAGAAATCTCCGATGGTTTTGAAGATTCTTGAATGTCCTGTTTTTCTTTCACCTTTGCCAAATACGGTTTTCCTCTGACTATGTACAGGATTAGCATTAATCGTGGCAATTTGTACATACAGTTCTTCTGAGAATTGCTGAATATCAACATCCTCTATCTGAACAGATACAGGTTCGTGGTCTTTTGGTGCTCCACCAATTCGACCAGTCCTAACATATTCACTATTCAAGCGTTCTATCCAATCTTCAAGACGATTATCTTGGTCTCTCAATGCCTGAATAATATTGTAAACAATTTCAAAATCCTCAGAATGAAGAATATCTGTCGCTACTGATGATTCAGGAATCAATATTGGTATAATAAAATATGCCGTTTTATCTACACTTTTTTTGTTCTAAGTGCACGTCCGCAAGCCTGTACGATATCCACAAGCGATTTCTTTCTGTCTATGAAATATACGCTATCAATAATAGGTACATCTACACCTTCGGTTAGGCATTTCGCATTAGAAATAACTGAAAACTCTGACTCTTTAAAGTTTTCGAGTATTTGAGCTCTCATACCAGAATCTATCTGGCAGTTGGTATTATCAATGTAAAGGTTCGAGGTGTCAATATTTTGATTGAACTCTCTAATAATGCTTGATAATGAAATTTCTTCTCCACTTTCAGATACAAAATTCTTAGCCCTTTGAATTGATGAATGAAATGAAATAGTCTTTTTAATTGAAAACTCTCTCATAGCTTTTGCTAATAGTATTTTAGAGTATAGAATTTCAGCAGATTGCGTCTTTGAATTTTCATCCAAATCCTCAACTTTTAGATGCTTGTTTTCTGCGATATAATTGTAAACCTCACTCTCTTTAACGCCTGCAACAATGATTTTATAATCAGAGATTGTTTTGTCTTTTATGGCATCACCAAAGTTATACTTGGAGAGTAATGGGCCGTAAACGCTCTCATCATCCATAGAGAATATTACTTTTCCGCTTTCCTCTGCATTTCTCTTCAACAATGGCCTAACCATTCTTTCTGTTGCAGTCATGAAAAGTCTCTTCTTTGAACTAATGAGCTGATCTTCAATGGCTAAAGAAAAATTAGAACGCATACCAGCAGTACGGTGTGCTTCATCGCAGATTATCAAATCGAAAGTATCCTTTGCAATCTTTTGAGCTTCTGATATTTTGTCAGCAGACTGGTATGTTGAGAAGATGTAACGGACCTTTCCTTTGGTGTTATCTAAGAAATCTGCAATTTCTTCTATATCAGTAGTTACAGGAACGCCCAACTGTGACACAGTTATATCAGCTTCGTCATCTCCGATATTTGATGAAACTGTGTTATCACTACAAACACACAAATAAGCAAATGGAACCTTTGCTTGATCTGCCCACGATTCAAGTGTTTGCTTTACAAGTGAAATACTTGGAGCCAAGAAAAGTACAGTTTCAGCTTCCATTGCCTCTACTATCCACAAAGAAGTAAGTGTTTTTCCTGTTCCACAAGCTGCGATAATCTTTCCTCTATCCTCTACAGAAAAGCCTGACACTACATCATCAATAATTCTTGTTTGATAGTTGTGTGGTGTAAAGAACACCTTGTCCTTTTTAACATTCTGATTATTTACTAAGTCATATAACTGCTCAAAAAGAATCCTCAAGAGAATCAAAATCCTTTGCTAAAATCTGTAGATTCTCACTGTGTTTGTCAGACAAATTACTTACTGAATATGAATTTGCAACAGTACAACAATAATCACAATATCTACCATCAGACCAGAATTTTGTAAGTTCTTCATATGTTGGTTTTATACGACCAGAACGGAATTTGCATTGATAGGCAATGGTCTTTCCTTCATTTGTAATGATGAGACCATCAATACCACTGTCTTGATGTTGAGCATTACCTAATTTATATTTCTTTCGGTACTTTTCTGGGATGTTTGAAGATGTATAGACCTCTGAAATTTGATACATTTGAGACTTCAGAGTGAAGTATGCAAAAGTAAACTCTTCGAACACATTACCTCTTGCCTTTGCTGTAGGTAAGGCTTCGATGGCTCTTTCTAAAGCAAGCCAATTCTGATAGCGTTGCTTTAATGTATTGGAGTAAATCATATATTATTGTTTAATTGAAGCTCTATTACTGACTCTCTCATCAAATTATCATAATCATTGGCAAGTATATGCATTTGTTGTGAAGATGAACGGATTTTACGAGCATGATAAATATTACATACATTAAAACCGTATCTCACTGCAATGTCTGCAAGAAGCAAATCGGTGGGAACAAGTATTCCTTTATAACCAGAATTTGCCACTACAATATAACATTTTGCGTCTTTTACAAGAATTTTTGATATATTTCTAATCATCAACTCCATGTCATCAAAATATCCTCTTATCATGTCTGGAATATTTTTATTCCAGACATTGAAAGTAGAGATCAATGATGCTATTATATCAACATCTTGGTTGGTGTTTGCAAATTCATGACAAAATTTAGAATTAACATGAGAACGTAATGCCACAGACCGGAATCGCTCAAAGTCATCATATGACTTGACAAAGCCACCAATCCAAAATTCAAGTTTGTATACTTCGCAATAATCAAAGCAATTGGCATATGGTGGTGAAAAAACACATAGTCCAATTGGTAAGTCTCGAACTTGTTCAAAAGCATCTTCGGTTATCATAGAACCAAAGATTATACGGTGTTCTTCATCCTCATTTGATTGCTTTATATCAGAAAGCATTTCAGAGACCTTATCTAGATATAACTTAACAATATCAGGAATAGGAACATAATTCTTTTTGAATTTCAAGCCGTTACCATCTTTAACTTTCAATGAGCACTTATCAATAATTGAAATCAAAACAAGTCTGAATAGAGATTGTACGTATTCTGATTCTATATGCTCAACAAAATAGTGAATCTTTAATAAGGTATCCAACACATCGTCTGTAAATGATGTTTGGATAACTTTGCCAGCTTCTATCTCTATTCTTGACGAAGGAATTTGGAATTCATTAATGAGTTTGCTAATCAACTGAATTTCTTCATTTGAATAACAATGTGTTTTTGTTTTTTGTTGCTAAAATTGCCATGGGATTGATGTCAAATCCCACCGTTTTATATCCCATATCTATGGCTGTTAAATTTGTTGTTCCAACGCCACAGAAAGGATCTAGTATAAAATGCTCTTTTGATGGACCTTCTTGCTCTATGATATGTCTAACGAGTTTCTCGGAATAACCTTGCTTGTAATCATACCATTTATGTTTGGGTGCAACCATGTTGGCCTTAAAATTAACAAGACCCTCATAATAGCAGCCGTTTACTACCTTATGTTTAGCAGTAATCCGTTCTATAATCTTCTGATATTCAGGAAGCACAGTGTTAAACACATCCTGATTTAGTATCATTTTAGATTCACTCATCCTCATTGGTTATATCGTAAAGTTTGGCTAAATACTTCTTATTAAAATGCTCATATAGTTGATGAGTCTCATTTACCCTGAGATATGTCTTTGCAAATGCATTGATTAGTGGAATTGCATCTTCGAACATATGAAGGATAACATCATTCCTATTTTCGTCATTACAGTCAATGTTCTGTAAGAAGATATTATCAATATCTCTGATAAATTCTTCTTCGGTCAAATATGCCTTCACAGGAACGACATCAATCTTTTTGAAGGTGTAGATAAAGTCTCCATACGGAGAACCTTTAGCCTTCGTATGAGCCGTTTGACGATAATTTTTTACACCATCTTGGAAATACATATTATCATACGCAAAACCCGATCTAAAAATTGAGAAGAGCAACGCTAACCATGAACAAATATCTTTGTTATTGAATGTCAAGGATAAATACCTTTCAGGTTTCAATACCCTACATGCACTCCTGAAAACCTCATATAAATTATATTCATAGTCATATAGACTCTTGGCTCCGTTAAATCCTTTCTTTCTATTGGCTACGGCTTCCAATTCGAAAATTGGATAACGATCATACAAATCCTGATTCCATGGATACCAAAAATGCGAAAGTTCAAGGTATTGGACGTTGCTTCCATAAGGTGGGTCTGTTATTATTGCATCCATACTATTATCAGGTATATCAGCGTGCCCTACAGGTGCGTTATGCAACAACACATTGGCATTATTCGAAATTAACTCTTCAATCGATGTTGTACGTGACGGATTGTAGTCTATGCTGTTGTTAAATTTTATAGAAGCCATAACCCTTGATACAGATTTGTCAAACGCAGGTATTAAAGACACCTCGCAGAATTGATTTGGAATCCAATATGCATGCTTGCTCCATGCCGTAGGTGCGCCACCTTGCCACCCAACATTTGTGAATGACATAATATTACAATCTTTCAGTATGTTACTAAACATAATTCTTACAAGCTCATACTTTTCAGAACCGAGTTTCGCTTCATATGAAATGATTTTATTCTTCAGAAGAAGCAAAATCATCAAGTTTCTTTTTGTAAAGAAATCTTGAAAGTAAAGTATTCCCTTCTTTGCAGGCCGATCCTCAAATTGACGGTCCCAATCCATTGGAATCAAGTCACGTGATATATTTATACGGTTGTTAATAATCTCTTTTTTTTTAAAATCTCATGTGAGATTTAAATCGAATCATATCATCCTCTTCAAAAGGTTTGATTATTCGATTCTTATTAATTGAACTAACCAAAAATATACATTGAGGATCTGTTCTTTCGCAAGAGGCAATATCAATTTCACCTTCTTTGCTTAATTCACAGTACTTATTTAAACAGCGGTATTTACCATTTTTTATTTTAAGATCATTTGTTAACGTTGTGGGTCTACCACAATTTGGACATCTAACGGTTAATGACATTTCTGCCCATGACGAATCATACCTTTGATCCTCTAATTCAAAAAACATGTAGTCTTTTGTTAGACTTTCAATATAGTTCCTCAAAGATGTGAAACATTCCTCTATATCAGAAATATCATCCACTTTCATAATCATATTCCGCACAATAAATATTGAAAGTGGGTTTAAATCACAGCCTATAACTCGTCTATTTTGAATCACACCTTCATAAATGGTTACACCACCTCCACAAAATGGATCAAGCACAATCTCTCCAGGCGAAGAAGAGTCCTCAATAAGTTGATTAAAGACATTGTGAGGTCTGCGTGCAAAATACTTATGAATTTTGTAAGGAGGCGTATGAGGTTCTGCAACTATAGGAGTATACGTAAATGATGGCATATTATAATATTTTTTCAACTTCATTAAGAGCCTCTTTGGCAGCGGGTTCATCTTTTACTACATTATAGACCTTATCTGCTAACCAAATCTTTGTAAAGGAATCCTTCTCTAATCCATAGAATTTCTCAATAATAGGGACAAATTCTTTTCTCAAAGCAAACAACCCATTTTCGATCTTGCTATAAGTTGCAGTGTCTATATCTAATAAAGCGGCAAGTTTTCTTTGTGGGAGTCCAGCATCCTCTCTTAATTGTTTTAGTCGTAATCCAACCATATATTTGAAATATTTATTATAGAACCAAGTCTTCTTGAAATTATTGTGCAAATATAATTAATTATACGAAATAAACATCATTATGGTGAAAATATTCGTATCTCTGAGTAATAAAAATCACCGCTACCACCATATTGTTTGGTGATAGCGGTTTTTGAAAAACTATCGGGAGCGCCCTTTATTCTGCTTTACGCTGTATTTTGTCGTAATGTATTTGACGGCATGTGAGAAGCATCTTCTTTGGAATACAAAATCAGGTTCGTCTGGTCTGCGACCATCCCAACGTAGATCTGATTCGTTTCCTCCGCCTCCGCCACCTGTTGGAATGACATAATCTCCACCAATAAGAGCTGTTGCTACTGCACATAACTCATCACGTAAGGATGGTGCTGAAAGGCAGTCAAAAGTTTTTAAAGCCAAATTCGACCAGTAATTCAAACATTCTGTCAGAGTCTTGTTTTCTGCTTTCAATGTGTGGACTTCCTTCATGTCCACCAAAATATTCTGGCGAACAGCTTCAATTTGATTAGCAGCCTCATTTTTATAAAGCTCCTCCAATCTACGCCCCATAGCGGTAAATTGCTTCTCGATAATCGTATTTTGATGCTCCAGCCACTTATCTATTATAATAAATGAGGATGCACCAGCGAAGGCATATCCTCATTTGTATATTTTATTGCTTATGTTGCTTAGTAAGCCCGTGCAAACAATACGCGCTGTGCAGAAGGTTTGCCGGTGACCATACATTTTCCCGGAGTCTTGTCGCCTTCCAAAGGAATGCAACGGATGGTTGCTTTCGTTTCGTTTTTCACCTGTTCTTCTGTTTCGGGAGTGCCGTCCCAGTGAGCCATGATGAAGTAACCTTCTTCGATCTTTTCCTTGAACTCATCGTATGTATCGACAGTGATTGTGTTGGCTGCACGATGGTCGAATGCTTTCTGGTAGATGTTCTGCTGGATTTCTTCCAACAGGTTCTTTACATATTCTTCGATACCGTCGCAAGTGATGGTTTCCTTTTCCAGCGTATCGCGGCGCATGACTTCGATCGTGTTGTTTTCCAGATCGCGTCCACCCATAGCCAGGCGTACGGGAACACCTTTCAGCTCGTATTCGGCAAACTTCCAGCCCGGCTTCTTGTTATCGGCATCGTCGTATTTTACGGAGATACCCATTGCTTTCAGCTTGGCGGCAATTGCATTTACCTTTTCGCTGATCTGTGCCAGCTGTTCTTCGCTGCGGTAGATCGGAACGATTACTACCTGGATAGGAGCGAGGTGCGGAGGCAATACCAAACCGTTATCGTCCGAGTGAGACATAATCAAGACTCCGACCAGACGAGTTGAAACTCCCCATGAAGTAGCCCAGGCATAATCGCTTTTGCCTTCCTTGTCGATGAAAGTAACGTCGAACGCTTTACCGAAGTTCTGTCCCAGGAAGTGGGAAGTTCCGGCTTGCAACGCTTTTCCGTCCTGCATCATGGCTTCGATCGTATAGGTATCCAAAGCTCCGGCGAAACGTTCGCTGGCAGACTTCACACCTTTGATAACCGGCATTGCCATATAGTTTTTGGCAAAGTTAGCATATACTTCCTGCATCTTCTTTGCTTCGATTTCTGCTTCTTCGCGAGTTGCGTGAGCGGTGTGTCCTTCCTGCCACAGGAATTCGGCGGTACGGAGGAACAGGCGGGTACGCATTTCCCAACGCATCACGTTTGCCCACTGGTTGCATAAGATAGGCAGGTCGCGATAAGACTGGATCCAGTTGCGATAGGTGTTCCAGATGATTGTTTCAGAAGTCGGGCGGATAATCAGTTCTTCTTCCAGTTTGGCTGCCGGGTCGACAACCACACCTGTACCATCGTGATTGGTTTTCAGGCGATAGTGGGTAACAACTGCACATTCCTTGGCGAAACCTTCCACGTGTTCGGCTTCCTTGCTTAAGAATGATTTCGGGATCAATAGCGGGAAATAAGCGTTTACGTGTCCTGTTTCCTTGAACATATCGTCGAGGATACGTTGCATCTTTTCCCAAATAGCGTATCCGTAAGGTTTGATAACCATACAGCCACGTACGGCAGAATTCTCTGCCAGATCCGCTTTAATAACCAGATCCTGGTACCACTGAGAGTAGTTTATACTTCTCTTGGTCAGTTCTTTCAGCTCTTTTGCCATCTTCTTTATTGTTAATATGTTATCTATTCTTCGTTTTATGAGGTGCAAAGGTACAAAAATATTTATATCTTTGTCATAAACAATTCTTATTATATAGACCATGAGAATACGTAAGATTTTTAGTACAGTCGTACTTTTATTGTTAGTGGGCGTTCCTTTTCTGCTTAGTGCCCAGAGTCAGAAACCACTTCGCCTGGCTGTTGCCGGAGTATCACATGCACATCTTCATGAGGTGATTGTCCGGATGGACAGGGGCGATTTTGAAGTTGTCGGCGTTGCCGAGCCGGATGAACAGTTAAGGATGAATAATCCGCTCCGTAAAAAGTTGGACGCTTCCTTATTTTATGCCGATTTGGGAGAAATGCTGGATAAGGTGAAACCGGAAGTTGTCGTTGTTTACGGCTCCATTTACGATCATCTGTCGGTGGTAGAAGCTTGTGCGCCGCGTGGCATCGATGTGATGGTGGAGGAACCTTTGGCCGTAAATATGGAACACGCCAACCGGATGGCGGATCTGGCGCGTAAGAACAACATCAAGCTGCTTACCAATTATGAGACAACCTGGTATAACACCAACTACGAAGCCTATCGCCTGATAAAGCAAGACGATGCGATCGGTAAAATAAACCGTATCGAGGTGTACGACGGCCATGAAGGTCCTATCGAAATCGGCTGCGGAAAAGAATTTACCGACTGGTTGACCGACCCGAAACTGAACGGGGAAGGTGCTGTGATCGACTTCGGTTGCTACGGTCTGAATCTGACCGCCTGGTTAATGAATGGCGAGAAGCCGAAAAGCGTATATGCCGTTCTGAAGCAGTTTAAGCCGGATAAATATCCGAAAGTAGACGATGATGCGACGATTATTCTTGAATATCCGTCGGCTGTTGTGCAGGTGATGGGTTCCTGGAACTGGCCTAAAGGACGCAAAGATATGCATATTTACGGCAGCAAAGGATATATTTATCAAGATACGCCGACTTCTATGCGTATCTATATCAACCGTAAAGAGGAAACAGTGCAGCCCTCTCCGTTGAAAGCTCCCTACAACGACTCCTTTTATTATCTGAAAGCCGCAGTGCGCAATGAGATTGAGATCGCGCCGACCGACTTGTCGGCATTGGAAAACAATTTGACTGTTGTACAAATATTAGACGCTGCTATTAAAAGTGCCAAGAGCGGTAAGCCGGTTCACTTGTAATAGCAGTTTTCAATTAGTTTCATGCCAATGAAACTAAAGTTTCCCTTAGGAGAAACAAAAGTTTCTTCCGAATGAAACAAAAGTTTCACCTTAGAGAAACAATCGTTCCACTTAAAAGAAACTTTTACGGCATAGGCAGGGGATAAAACAAATAAAGGCTGTCACCTTTTACGGGGACAGCCTTTATTATTTAATAAGAGAGTATTTCTTATTTGTACGGTTCGCCTTTGATAGCTGCGATACCCGGCAGAACTTTACCTTCGATAGCTTCCAGCAAAGCGCCACCACCTGTAGATACGTATGATACTTTGTCTGCAATGCCGAACTTGTTAACGCAAGCAACAGAGTCGCCACCACCAACAAGCGAGAATGCACCGTTCTTTGTAGCTTCTACGATCGCGTTACCTACTGCACGGGAACCGTCAGTGAAGTTGTCGAATTCGAATACGCCTGTAGGACCGTTCCAAAGGATTGTTTTTGAGTTCTTGATAACATCTGAATAGATTTCGATAGTCTTAGGACCGATGTCAAGACCTTCCCAACCGTCAGGAATTTCGTTAACGTTAGCATAAGCAGTCTTGGCGTCATTGCTGAAAGAATCTGCGATCTTAGCATCTACAGCCAATACCAGGTTTACGCCTTTTTCTTTTGCTTTCTTCATCAGGTCGATAGCCAGATCCAACTTATCGTCTTCAACAATAGAGTTACCGATCTTACCGCCCTGAGCTTTAGTGAAAGTATAAGTCATACCGCCTGTTACGATTAGGTTGTCTACCTTACCCAGCAGGTTTTCGATGATTTCAATTTTAGAAGATACTTTAGAACCGCCCATGATAGCTGTGAACGGACGAACGATGTCGCTCATTACTTTATCAACGGCTTTTACTTCTTTTTCCATCAAGTAACCGAACATCTTGTGGTCTGCATCGAAGTAATCAGCGATCAGCGCCGTAGAAGCGTGAGCACGGTGAGCAGTACCGAATGCATCGTTTACATAGCAGTCGGCATAAGAAGCCAATCTTTTTGTAAATTCTTTCTGGCTTTCTTTAACAGCCTTCTTGGCAGCTTTCTTTTCTTCGTCTGTAGCATCTTCAGCCAAGCCTCTTGGTTTGCCTTCTTCTTCTGCATAGAAACGAAGGTTTTCAAGCAATAAAGCTTCGCCCGGTTGCAAAGCGGCTGCTTTTGCGCCGGCTTCTTCACCGACACAGTCGTTAGCAAACTGAACTTCTACGCCCAGCAGTTCGGATACGTGTTTCAGAATGTGTTTCAAAGAATATTTATCTGTAACGCCTTTCGGACGGCCCAGGTGAGAACCGATAATTACACTGCCACCGTCTGCCAGGATCTTCTTTAATGTAGGAAGAGCGGCACGAATACGGGTGTCGTCTGTGATGTTGAAGTTTTCGTCCAATGGGACGTTGAAGTCAACTCTAACAAATGCCTTTTTGCCGGCAAAATTGAAATTGTCAATTGATTGCATAACTCTTGTATTTAAGTTTCTGTATAAAATGTCTTTCTTTG
>JAJPZM010000295.1:11189-15198 GCA_021204335.1 Parabacteroides sp.
ATAAAAATATTTTATTTTGGTGCTACATTTACATAATAATTCAGTCATTTTCGCTTACGAAGGATATCTTGCCAGCTAGAGTTGCAGCGGCAGAAGCCGGAGGATTCATGCGATAGGTTTTTTTTAACACTTTTAATAGTAGCTAATAAACTCAGTTTATATATTTGTCCCCGGCAATTTGGAATAATTATTTTTGTATACTCTATAGAAATCATTATGAAAATGCAAATTAACTGTTTAAACCTACTATTGGTACTGTTATTGGGAATCGTCCCATGTAAGATCTACGCTACCGATGCTGAAAAGAACGTGATGTTGTACACTCCCTACATTAAGATTTCTGTTCCGCCGGGAGAGTCTATTAATTACAGTATTGACGTCATCAACAAATGTGACGAAGTGAAAAACGCGACTATCTCTGTCGAGGGCATGCCCAGGGGATGGAATTATGAGGTGAAATCGGGAGGTTTTACGATCGGCGAGCTTTCGGTGCTTCCTGATGAAAAGAAGAATTTCTCTTTAAAAGTAGATGTGCCTGTGCAGGTGAATAAGGGAACATATCATTTTACGGTTTCTGTCGACGGCATGGCATCGCTTCCTCTTACGGTCACCGTCTCCAAACAAGGTACTTACCAGACGGACTTTACGACTACCCAGCCCAATATGGAAGGCAATTCCAAGTCTACTTTTACCTTTAACGCAACTATCAAGAACCGCACCGCCGAGCAACAGCTTTATGCGTTGACCGCCGATGTGCAACGCGGATGGAATGTCGTATTCAAACCGAATTATAAACAGGCCACTTCGGCTCAGGTAGATCCGAATGCCACTCAGAATATTACAATCGATATCAATCCGCCCGCCAATGTGGCTGCCGGCAGCTATAAGATACCTGTTCATGCTTCGACCGGTTCAACCTCTGCCGACTTGGAGTTGGAGGTTGTGATTACCGGCTCGTATGAAATGGAACTGACTACTCCGAAAGGATTGCTAAGCTCCGATATTACGGCGGGCGAAACGAAGCGGATCGATCTGGTCGTGAAGAACAACGGTTCCGCCGAATTAAAAGATATAGAGCTTTCAGCCAGTAAGCCGGTAGATTGGGAGGTGACCTTCGAGCCTTCCAAAGTATTGAAACTGGGAGCCGAACAGTCGACCAACGTCGTTGCTACTGTAAAGGCTTCTAAAAAAGCCCTGCCCGGAGATTATGTAACGAAGATGACTGCCAAAACTCCGGAAGTGAATGCGACTGCCGATTTTCGTATTTCTGTAAAGACTCCGATGATCTGGGGCTGGGTGGGCGTCTTGATAATTGTTTTGGTTCTGGGAGGTGTTTATTATCTGTTCCGCAAATATGGAAGGAGGTAAGCCATGTGCCAATCAATTATCGAACTTACCGGACTGACAAAGAAGTATGGTAATTTTACCGCGGTAAATGATTTGAACCTGACCATTCATAAAAAGGATATTTTTGGTTTGCTGGGCCCGAACGGAGCCGGTAAATCAACTACGATCCTGATGATGCTGGGACTGACGGAACCGACTTCCGGAACAGTGAAAGTTTGCGGAATAGACTCTACAACTCATCCGATTGAAGTAAAAAGAGTGGTTGGCTACCTGCCGGAAGATGTCGGTTTCTACGATGATATGACCGGGATAGAGAATCTGGTTTATACCGCCCAACTGAATGGAATCTCAAAAAAGGATGCGTTGGAGAAAGCCGATCAATTGCTGGAAAGGGTCGGGCTTGCCAATGAAGGAAAGAAGAAAGCCGGTAAATATTCGCGGGGCATGCGGCAGCGTTTAGGACTGGCTGATGTCCTGATCAAAGAGCCGGAAGTGATTATATTGGATGAGCCAACTTCGGGTATCGACCCGTCCGGTGTGCGTGAGTTTATGGATCTGATACATCAGCTAAGTAGTGAAGAGGGGTTGACAGTCTTGTTTTCTTCACACCATTTGGATCAGGTGCAGCAGGTTTGTAACCGGGTCGGATTATTCAGTGGCGGTAAGTTGCTTGCCGATATCCACCTGACTGAGCTACAGAAGAAAGAGCACGGACTCGATGATATTTATAATCATTATTTCGAAGGAGATAAAGGTCATGAATAGAGTATATCATCCTTTTTGGGTCATTGTAAATAAAGAGGTATCCGATCATATAAGAAGTTGGAGGTTTATTATCCTGATTGTCATTATCGCGCTTACCTGTATGGGTTCGCTTTATACGGCACTGACAAATATTGCCTCGTCTATTAAACCGAATGATCCGGATAATGCTTTCCTCTTTCTAAAACTGTTTACCGTATCGGACGGGACGTTGCCTTCTTTTGTCGTCTTTATCAGTTTCTTAGGTCCCCTGTTGGGCATTGCGCTTGGTTTTGATGCGATTAATTCGGGGCAGAACCGGGGAACGTTAAGCCGCATCTTATCCCAGCCGATTCATCGGGATTATTTGATTAATGCCAAGTTTGTCGGGGCGTTGATCGTGATTGGTGTTATGTTGTTTGCACTGGGTTTCCTGGTGATGGGATTCGGGCTGATTGCGATCGGTATTCCGCCTACGGCAGAGGAATTTCTACGGATGGTGTTCTTTATCATTGTCAGTGTTTTCTATGTTGCTTTCTGGCTAAATTTGTCTATTTTCTTTTCTATCCAGTTTAGGCAGGCGGCGACATCGGCATTGGCTTGTGTGGCGATATGGCTGTTCTTCAGTGTTTTCTATACGATGATCATTAATCTGATAGGAAAAGCACTGAGTCCTTCGGAGTTTGCCAGCGATTATCAAATAATCAACTACCAGCGGTTTATGCTTAATCTGTTGCGTTTTGCTCCGAGCCAGTTGTTCAGTGAGGCTACTACTACCTTGTTGATGCCTTCCGTTCATGCTTTAGGACCATTGACGATGGAGCAGGTTCATGGGGCTATTCCCAGTCCGCTGCCATTGGGGCAAAGTTTGTTGGTCGTGTGGCCGCAGCTTACGGGATTGATTGCTGCAACAGTGATTTGTTTTGCTTTATCTTATGTTTCTTTCATGAGAAGAGAAGTGCGTTCGCGCTAATATATAAGGTAGTAATAGAAAAGGCTCTTGCTTCTTTGATTCGGAAGTAAGAGCCTTTCTGTTATTGTCGGGGCGGTTGTTTACGCATTTTCCAGTTTGAATCGCAGGCGTAACCGCCCGTCTGTATAGTCATAATTGAGTAGTTTGAACCGTCCGATTTCGGAAGTGTTGCTAACATGTGCCCCGATGCAGGCGCAAGCATCATAGTCGCCAACCCTTACGATACGAAGGGTTTCGCTGGCATCTTCCGGCAGTTTGCTCAGATCGACTATTGCTCCGGCTTCTGCTTTGGGAACGAACTCGATCGTTACAGGCAAATGCCGGTCGATCACTTCATTGGTCCGGCGTTCCACTTCGGTCATCATTTCTGCCGTCGGTTCTTCCGTTAATTCGTAATCGCACTTGCTCTTTTTATTATTAAATACTATTGTGCATTTAATATCTAAATGCTATATTTGCAATGAGTTAATAAAAGTACAAGTAATGAAGAAGGCGGCAATTTATTTGAGAGTATCTACAACTGATCAGAATTATGATAGACAAGAAGTAGAATTAAGAGCATTGACAAATGCTTTAGGGTATGAGGTGGTATATGTATTTGAGGAAAAAAAGTCAGCTGTATTAAAAATGGATACTAGGGAGCAATTAACAGAAATGCGTAAATTAACAAAAGATGATGTAGATAAGATATTTATATGGGATATAACTAGATTATCCAGAAGGGCTATAGACTTTATCACTATAATAAACGAATTTGCAGATAAAGGTATATGTATTCACTTTAAGGATAAGAATATTATAACATTAGATGACGATGGTTCATTAAATGCTCTTACTGGTATGTATTTGTACTTATTAGGTGTTTTTTGCTCAAATGGATGCAGAAAATCTAAAGGCGAAGTTAAAGTCTGGAAAGGAAGCTGCATTATTAAAAGGGAACTCTTATAC
>JAJPZM010000394.1 GCA_021204335.1 Parabacteroides sp.
TATTTTTGCAACGGTAAGATAATACTTTTTACCGAAATAAACAATAACTAAAGGGACTATCCACTTTTTGGACAGCCCCTTTTTTCTTTTAGCAAATTGCTTTGGAAAATAAAATATTAATGTAAATTTGCGACGTTTAGTTACAAATCAAAAGATAATCTATAAACAAACATACTTATGGGAAACAACAAAATTATCGGAGCCAAATTAAAAGTATCCGTGAATCGAAACAACTTTCCATCGAAGAAGTGGCCGAACGTTCCGGCCTAGGTATCGAACAGATCGAGCGCATTGAGGGCAACCTGGACTTTCCTTCCTTAGCACCGCTGATCAAAATAGCGCGGGTACTCGGCGTCCGCCTGGGAACTTTCCTCGACGACCAATCGGAACTTGGACCGGTAATCTGCCGTAAGAAAGACAGCAACGACGCGAACAGCATCGGTTTTACCAACAACGCAACGGAAAACCGCAAGCACATGGAATACCACTCGTTGTCGCAGGACAAATCGGGCCGCCACATGGAACCGTTCCTGATCGACGTAGCTCCGTCGGAAGAAGGTGTCGATTTTGTGCTTTCTACCCATGAAGGTGAAGAATTTATATTCGTGCTGGAAGGTATACTCGAAATAAACTACGGCAAGAATACTTATATACTGGAAGAAGGCGACAGCATTTACTACGACTCGATCGTTGCCCACCATGTACACGCAGCTGCCGACTGCACGGCTAAAATACTTGGAGTTATTTATACCCCGTACTAATCAGCCCGAAGGATATGGAAATACAACTGCAAATAAAACACTGGGCCAATGGCTGGAACATTGGGCCGAGACAACGCCGGACAAGGAATATCTGGTTTATTCCGACCGCGACCTGCGTTTCACCTGGAAAGAATTCAACGAACGTGTAGACCGCATGGCGAAAGGTATGCTTTCCATCGGAATCGAGCATGGCACGCATGTCGGCATCTGGGCGACGAACGTTCCCGACTGGTTGACATTCCTGTATGCTGCGGCCAAGATCGGAGCGGTTGCCGTTACTGTCAACACGAACTACAAACAGAACGAGCTGGAGTTTCTAGTAGAGAATGCCGATATCCATACGATGTGTATCACCGAAGGCGTATTCGACGGAAGCTATATCGATATGATGTACACGATGCTTCCCGAACTGAAAGAGTCGCAACGCGGTTATCTGAAAAGCACACGTTTCCCGCGGTTGAAGAACGTTGTTTATATCGGACAGGAGAAATATCGCGGCATGTACAATACGCCGGAGTTGTTACTGCTGGGCGAAAACATAGAAGATGAAAAGCTGGAAGCCGCCAAGAAACTTGTCGATTGCCACGATGTGGTCAATATGCAATATACTTCTGGTACGACAGGCTTTCCAAAAGGGGTTATGTTAACCCACTACAATATTGCCAACAACGGTTTGCTGACCGGCGAGCACATGAAATTCACAGCCGACGATAAACTTTGTTGCTGCGTTCCCCCTCTTCCACTGCTTCGGTGTGGTGCTGGCATCCATGAATGTGCTGACACACGGCTGTACACAGGTTATGGTCGAGAAGTTCGATCCGCTGGTAGTACTGGCATCCATCCATAAAGAACGCTGCACAGCGCTTTATGGCGTACCGACCATGTTCATTGCCGAGTTGAATCATCCGATGTTCCCGATGTTTGATCTCACTTCGCTTCGTACCGGTATCATGGCAGGTTCCCTTTGCCCGGTGGAACTGATGCGCCAGGTAGAAGAAAAGATGTACATGAAAGTAACCAGCGTATATGGTCTGACGGAAATATCCCCGGGTATGACGCACTCGCGCATCGACGACCCGGCAGAAGCCCGCCACAACACGGTCGGCCGCGATTTCGAGTTTACCGAAGTACGCGTGATTGATCCCGAAACCGGCGAAGAATGTCCCGTTGGCGTGCAAGGCGAAATGTGTAACCGGGGTTACAACAATATGAAAGGATACTACAACAACCCGGCTGCCACTGCCGAAGTAATCGACAAAGACGGCTTCCTGCACAGCGGCGACCTGGGTGTGAAAGACGAAAACGGCTACTACCGCATCACGGGACGTATCAAAGATATGATTATCCGCGGCGGAGAAAACGTTTACCCGCGTGAGATTGAAGAATACCTGTATCACCTGGAAGATGTGAAAGACGTCCAGGTAGCCGCCGTCCCGTCCAAGAAATACGGCGAGGAAGTAGGCGTCTTCATCATCCTTCACGAAGGAGTGACGATGACGGAAGATGTGGTAAAAGACTTTTGCCGCGGTAAGATTGCCCGCCACAAGATACCGAAATACGTCTTCTTTGTCGACACCTTCCCCATGACCGGCAGCGGCAAGATACAGAAATTCAAACTGAAAGACCTTAGTTTGAAGTTGCTCGCAGAACAGGGGATTACTCCGGTATAAAATAAAAACTTATTAAAAGAAAGGGCTTTTGCCTGATCGAATAGCCGTTGGTTAGTATCAACGGCTATTTTCTTTATAAGGTTACCAATCAGCCGATTACAGTTTCCTCGTAGTTTCTCGTTTTGGAAACGCCAGTTCCCCGCGGAGGAAACTCTAGTTTCCACCCTAGGAAATTTGAAAGAAACTACGAAGGCGCTACATTTGTCCTGCTGAATGACCCGTACAACTCAATAATTTGTTATCTTTGCCACACATTCAAAATAGTTATTATTTATGTCACAATTATTTCCAACTAATCTACCTTACAAGGTGGCAGATATGAGTTTGGCTGAGTTCGGTCGCAAGGAGATCGAGATCGCCGAACACGAAATGCCGGGACTGATGGCGCTTCGCCAGAAATATGCCGATCAGAAACCTCTGAAAGGCGCCCGTATCACCGGCTCGCTGCACATGACCATTCAGACTGCAGTATTAATCGAAACATTAGTTGCGTTAGGAGCAGATGTACGCTGGGCCAGCTGTAACATCTTCTCTACACAGGACCATGCTGCTGCGGCTATCGCTGCCGACGGCGTTCCCGTATTTGCCTGGAAAGGCGAGTCGCTGGAAGAGTATTGGTGGTGTACCGACATGGCACTCCGTTTCCCTGACGGCAAAGGTCCGCACATGATTGTAGACGATGGTGGAGATGCTTCTTTACTGGTTCACATGGGCTATCGTGCTGAAAACGATGCGGAAACGATCAACCGCAAAGGAGGCAACCACGAGGAACAGGTGATTCTGGATACATTACACCGTATCCTCGCCGAAGATAACCAGCGCTGGCATCACACCGTAGCCGAAATGAAAGGCGTTTCGGAAGAAACGACGACCGGCGTACACCGCCTGTACCAGATGATGGAAAGAGGCGAACTGCTGGTTCCGGCTATCAATGTGAACGACTCGGTAACGAAATCTAAATTCGATAACCTGTATGGCTGCCGCGAATCGCTGGCCGACGGTATCAAACGCGCTACCGACGTGATGATCGCCGGTAAGGTGGTCGTTGTTGCCGGCTATGGCGACGTAGGTAAAGGTTGCGCCCACTCCATGCGTTCGTACGGAGCCCGCGTGCTGGTGACGGAAATCGACCCGATTTGTGCCCTGCAGGCTGCTATGGAAGGCTTTGAAGTAACAACGATGGAAGAAGGCGTGAAGGAAGGTAATATATTTGTTACTACGACCGGCAACTGCGATATCATCACGATCGAGCACATGACTCAGATGAAAGACCAGGCAATCGTCTGCAACATCGGGCACTTCGACAATGAAATACAGGTAGATAACCTGGTTAACTATCCGAATATCAAGCACACCAATATCAAACCGCAGGTAGATAAATATACGTTCCCTACCGGGAATTCGATCTTCCTGCTGGCAGAAGGCCGTTTGGTAAACCTGGGATGTGCAATAGGCCACCCGTCATTCGTGATGAGTAACTCGTTCACCAACCAGGTGTTGGCACAGATGGATTTATGGACGATGCCTTACGAGATAGGCGTTTACCGCCTGCCGAAACGTCTGGACGAAGAGGTTGCCCGCCTGCACCTCGAGCGCATCGGCGTGAAACTGTCTACGTTAAGCCGGAAACAGGCCGACTATATCGGAGTTCCGGTGGAAGGTCCGTACAAGGCAGACCATTACAGATATTGATTCGATAGAGTGCCGGTTGCATCCGTAATCGGCACTCTATCCCGATCAGGATCGATACTCTATTTCGTCCTGTATTAACTAAAGATCCAACAATACCTATGTTATACCGTAGTAAAGCACCTTTCAGGCTGGGAATTGCCGGAGGAGGAACAGACGTTTCCCCCTACTCCAACCTCTATGGCGGTGCTGTCCTCAACGTCACCGTTAACCTGTATGCCCACGCCACGATCCGCCCGCTCGACAACGGAAAGATACGGTTAATCCATATCAATGAGAATATTACCGAAGAGTTCGACGCCGTCAGCCAGTTGCCATTGGAAGGAAAACTGGTGCTTCAACGGGGCATCTACAACTCGATCGTATCGCGGTATAATAACGGACAACCCCTTTCTTTCGAACTGATTACCCAGATGGATGTACCTTCGGGCTCCGGGCTCGGCACCTCATCCACCCTTGTCGTCGCCATCCTCGGTGCATTCGCCGAATGGTTGCGCCTGCCGCTGGGTAAATACGATATAGCCCATTATGCTTACGAGATAGAACGTATCGACCTCGGCATGGCCGGCGGCAAGCAGGATCAATATGCGGCCACCTTCGGAGGCGTCAACTTTATGGAGTTCCTGGAAGACGACAAGGTAATCGTCAACCCCCTTCGTATCGGCGATGATATTTTGCAGGAATGGGCGATGAATACGGTACTTTTCTACACCGACAAACAACGCTGTTCGGGCAAGATCATCGAAGAACAGGCCGAGAATGTCAAAAGTAATAAGAATGACTCGCTGGAAGCGATGCACAACGTCAAGCGCGAAGCCTTCCGCATGAAGAACTGCCTGCTGCGTGAAGAGCTTCCCGAACTGGGGAAAGCTCTCAACGTCAGCTGGGAGAGCAAGAAAAAGATGGCACGCAACATCTCCAACGAGTTTATCGACCATATCTATGAAACGGCAATTGCCAACGGAGCCCTCGGAGGGAAGATATCCGGAGCCGGCGGCGGCGGTTTCATGTTCTTCTATTGCCCCGGCAACAGCTGCTACCGGATATCTGAAGCGCTCGGCCAATTGCAGGTCGGACGCATCCAACAATTTGAATTTTGTAAGAAAGGGCTTAACACATGGACAGTAAAGGAATAATCAGAAAACGGCTGGAGCAACACCGCGACGTAATCGAACAGATACTGGCGGACGAGAAGTTGCAGGACATGATCGCACAAATAGCCGAAACAATCGTCACTTGTTTCAAATACGGCGGAAGGGTTTACTTCTGCGGAAACGGGGGAAGCGCCGCCGATGCACAGCATCTGGCAGCCGAGTTCTCCGGTAAGTTCTATCTGGAACGGGGTATTCTGCCGTCGGAGGCATTGCATTGTAATTCGTCTTACATCACGGCAGTGGCAAACGATCTGAGCTTCGAGATCATCTACTCCCGCTTGATTTCGGGCATTGGGAAAGCGGGCGACGTATTGGTCGGCCTGTCCACATCGGGCAACTCCGCCAATATCGTAAAGGCATTCGAGACATGCCATGAAAAGGCAATTACAACGGTAGCCTTTACAGGTGCCGACGGTGGCCGCATGCGTGATCTGACGAAGCTCCTCATCAATGTGCCGTCTACCGATACCCCACGCATCCAGGAAGCCCATATCACAATAGGGCATATCATTTGCGAGTTAGTGGAAGAAGAAATATTCGGAAAGGAATAAGAAATGGAGTGCATCATACTGGCGGGAGGAATGGGTACCCGGTTGCAAAGCGTCGTATCGGACGCGCCTAAATGCATGGCACCGGTTGCCGGGCAGCCTTTCCTCTATTATCTGATGACAACGCTGGCAGAGACAGGTTTCAAACATATCATCCTTTCGCTGGGCTATAAGCATGAGGTTATTGAGTCATGGCTTCAAGCAAACTCTTTCCCGGTCGACATATCGACCGTTACGGGAAACACCCCTCTCGGAACAGGCGGAGCCGTTAAGCTCGCCTTATCGAAAGCCCGTACGGAAGAAGTTTTTATCCTGAACGGAGATACTTTCTTCAGTGTGAATTACCGGGAGATGATTCGTTTGCACCAAGCTACACAATCGGTTGCTACCGTTGCTCTGAAAAAGATGGGGAAGTTCGACCGATACGGCGTAGTGGATATAGAACCTGCTACCAACCGCATCCTGCGTTTCAATGAAAAGCAATATTGCGAAGAAGGATTGATTAACGGAGGTATCTATCTGCTCAATCGCCATGAACTGGATAACTACCCGGATAAGTTCTCCCTGGAAAAGGACTTCTTTGAAGCGACAGTTCATACCTCTACCCTTTCTGGCTACCAATCCGATGGCTATTTCATCGACATCGGTATCCCGGAAGATTATGCACGAGCGCAAACAGACTTTAAAGATGGGAAATACAAAGCCATATAACACCTTATTCCTCGACCGCGACGGGGTTATCAACAAACAACGTCCGCACGACTATGTGAAATCGGTAGACGAGTTTATCTTCCTCGACGGAGCTTTGGAGGCGCTTAGGCTTCTGAAACCGTTATTCACACATATCGTTATCGTAACCAATCAAAGGGGTGTAGGAAAAGGGGTGATGAGCCAAACAGACTTGGATAATATACATGCTTATATGATAAAAGAAATCGTTAAGCACGGAGGGAGAATCGACAAGATATACGTATGTACCGATACCAGTAATTACAGTAAGAACCGTAAACCTAATATAGGCATGGCGCTCCAGGCAAAAGAGGATTTCCCGGATATAGACTTTCCCCAAAGCATGATGGCAGGAGATAGCATCAGCGATATGCAGTTTGCCAAAAACGCAGGTATCAAAGGAGTATTTATCGAAAACAAATATGGCCCGGCAGAAGTATCTAAAACACTCTACCAGGCCCATTATACCGATTTGCTAAGCTTCGCTTAGGCTTTCTTCTTATAATGTTTCTTTAGCTC
Source organism: Parabacteroides sp. (assembly GCA_021204335.1). Lineage (GTDB taxonomy): Bacteria > Bacteroidota > Bacteroidia > Bacteroidales > Tannerellaceae > Parabacteroides. The sequence goes on from JAJPZM010000394.1 coordinate 7,071, forward strand.
TGCTTCCACATCGACTTTCTGTTTAAGTATCACTTTATGGACAAACGCGCCGATAAAGCCCATACCATATCCCCCCAGCTGAATAAAACTGGTTACAATAGACAGTAATGCAATCGGCAAGCTCTTATTGACAAACAGCGATTCGAGGAACAAAACCAATACATAAATCCCCAGCGGCAATAACGCCCAATGGCATACCAACGACGATAGCAGCAGGAAAACAACTCCTATCACAAAACAAGCAGGCAACAAATGAACCAATTTCAACGAATCGGGATGCATCTGATACAAATCCACCCGAGCCATACCAAAGACATATACCTGCCTGTAAAACGATTTCAGGCTCACCCGGCGCTTATGATAGACGTATGCATCCGGAAACAGCTCGATGCTAAAACCGGCCTTGCGGATGCGGGTACTCAAGTCGATATCTTCGCCAAACATATCCTTGAATCCCCTCACTTTCTGATACACCTCCCGGGAGAATCCCATGTTAAACGCGCGGGGGACAAACTTCTCCAATCCCTTCTTGCTTCCACGAATACCGCCGGTTGTCAGGAAAGAGGTCATCGAATAACTGATAGCTTTCTGCATAAGGGAGAAAGAAGCGTGTGCCCTGTCGGGACCGCCAAAACAGTCGGCGTTCGTTTCTTTCAGGTAGTTGGTTACCTTTTCAAAATAATCATCAGGAATAATACAATCCGAGTCAAAGAAAATCAGATATTTGCCCTCGGCACGCTCCATACCGTAATTACGGGTAAGGCTACGCCCCGAGTTCGGTTTAAAGAAATAACGGACATTCAGTTTATCCTCATATTCCCTGACCACCTCATCACAGCAAACAGCAGAACCGTCCTCTATAATTAAAACCTCAAAGTCTTTACAAATCTGCTTCGCCAGACTCTCCAGCAATTCACGAACTTCTGCCGGGCGGTTATATACCGGAATTATTATGGAATAAGAAATCATTATTGTTTTGTTTCTGTAACAGTTGAACGTTGTTGACGCCAATATTTCCAACCGGACCACCCTATCGCAGCAATCAGCAATAACAGAATCAGGAAAGAACTATATGCCGAAACATTGGCTGCCGCCACATAAGCATCCGGATGAAAATCGAAGACGACAGTATGTTCTCCCGCAGGAATCAGCATGCCGCGAAGTATCCAGTCGGCGCGGAAATGAGTTGCTTCTTTTCCATCAATCGTTACTTTCCAACCTGGATAATAGATTTCCGAGAAGACGGCCAATTGCTCCGAGGAAGCATTCGTTTTATAAGTCAAACGGTTCGGGCGGTATTTCTCCAATACGATTGTTGCTGTCGAATCTTTCTGAGGAGTAAAGCCTTCCAGGTCTTTGGCAAAACGTTTATCTACCACTGCCGTTTGCAACGGATTAATCGTATTCAATGCGTCGATCTCGGCATCCGCATTATCCACAATATCGACCTTATCCACAAACCAGGCATTCCCAAAAGCAAAAGGATTACGGATCGGAGCCTGATCGGGATTATAGATAATATAGCGGGTATTCAGCATATTCAAAGAAGGAGACGCAGCCAAAGCAGGCATAATATCCTCTATTGTTTGCGCTTTCTGCAAAGCTCCGATAATATTACGGTATTCACCATCCAGACGATGTTCAATTAATTCCTGATATCTGCGTAACTTTACTGCATGATAACCACCTATAGAATGATGATAGTAGGATACGGTTGTCTCTTGCCAAGGATTGTTTAAACCTAACACACGAAAAGATTCATCCATATCTTTAAATATCTCCTTATCAGCAACGCTCTCTTTATACATTTCCCTTGGCGTTTCCATCACATAATTGCTATCATTCAAATAACGACGATCCACAGTCCACAAATCAACCAAAGTCAAAACAGCAATTCCAATACTGGTAATCGTTATAGCAGTTTTCTTATTCTTTGCCTTCCAATACCCAAAAAGTAAAGCAGCTCCCAATAGGATAAAAATTAAAGAACGTAATGCGTCTGCCGATGCTAATGATGCACGATCTTGTATCAACGCCATATAGTACCATTCGGGGACCTGATTCTGAAAGTTTGCATCCATAGGAGATTGAAAGCTCAAGAATAAAGTAGGCATTAACCAAAGAAGTAAACAAAGACCTCCAGTAAATCCTAGTGACCATAAAAAACTTCTCCTGAATACAACTTCTTCTACCTCACCTTTAAATATCACCCATAACCCCCATATACCAATGACAGGAAAAACAAAACCGGGAATGACCAAAGCCATTTCTACCGTCCTAAACTTGTTATACAAAGGCAAATGATGGAACATTATATCGTTAAACGCATCAAAATTACGACCTAAAGCAAGGAGTATAAGGAACACTGAGCCAGCGAATAACTACCATTTCATCGGATTGCGGATCACAAACATCCCCAAAACAAACAGAAAACAAACTAAAGCCCCAAAATACACGGGACCAGAGGTAGACATTTTATCTCCCCAATAAGTATAGCTTTGTATCTCTTTTCCAACCTGGGCACCATTACTCTTCATCGCTTTGTATAATTCCGAGTCGCTCCCCAACATACCGATACTACCACCGCCATAGGCATTGGGGATCAATAATGTCAGCAATTCGACTTTCCCATAACTCCAATGAAAAGCGTAATCTTTATCAAGTCCCGTAGAAATCTTTTCTCCTGCAGGAGTAGTTGTTGTCAATTCCGTAGGTCCACGAGTAGAGTGTTGACCCAAGTCCCAATTGGAGTAAAGACTTTTAGCATTAGGCAAAACGGCTAATACCACACACACCAACATAATTGCGGAAACCTTAGCCAGTTCTCCCCATAATTTCTCTTTTATTAGTTTTACCGCATAACCCAGATAAACAAAAATACACAATAATACCAGATAATAAGTGATTTGGATATGTCCGTTTGAAATCGAAAAAAGCGACTCCTAAAAGAAAGACCACTGCCTCCCAAATATACTTACGCTGAAATAATAAAAACATCCCAGCTAAAGTAACAGGCATATATGCAATAACATAGGCCTTTACGATATGACTAGCAATAATAATAAGTATGTTATAAGAAGCAAAGGCAAAAGCAATAGATCCTGCAATAGCTAACCACCAGTTTACCCCCCCCATTATACACATTAATAGATAAAAGCAGACTAAACCGACAAAAACCATAGCGGCATGACTATACCCAGGCATTTTCAACCAACTGTCAACTATCGTATAAGATGGTAATTCCGGTGCCGGATTCCCATATTCAGCTCCATAAGGCATTCCAGAGAACATAGCATCCGACCACACGCTAAACTCTCCAGGTTCCGCTGTTTTTGCATACTTATCCACTTGGCTTACCCCCATTCCTGTGGCTTTTATGTTATCATATTGGGACAAGGTTTTTCCTCCAAAAACCGCAGGGGAAAAGTAAATCATAACCAATCCCAAGAATAATAGGATGGCAGCAAGATGTTTACCTATCTTATTTATTAAAATACTCATTTTTTAAACAGTTTCTTTTTTCCTATTCTTCTGCCAATATTTCCAACCGGACCACCCTATCGCAGCAATCAGCAATAACAGAATCAAGAAGGAACTATACGCCGAGACATTGGCAGCCACCACATAAGCATCCGGATGAAAATCGAAAACGATAGTATGTTCTCCCGCAGGAATCAGCATACCACGAAGTATCCAGTCGGTACGGAAGTGAGTCGCTTTCTTTCCATCTATCGTTACTTTCCAACCCGGATAATAGATCTCCGAGAAGACAGCCAATTGCTCTGAGGAAGCATTCGTTTTATAAGTCAAACGGTTCGGGCGGTATTTCTCCAATACGATTGTTGCTGTCGAATCTTTCTGAGGAGTAAAGCCTTCCAGGTCTTTGGCAAAACGTTTATCTACCACTGCCGTTTGCAACGGATTAATCGTATTCAATGCGTCGATCTCGGCATCCGCATTATCCACAATATCGACCTTATCCACAAACCAGGCATTCCCAAAAGCAAAAGGATTACGGATCGGAGCCTGATCGGGATTATAGATAATATAGCGGGTATTCAGCATATTCAGAGAAGGAGATGCAGCCAAAGCAGGCATAATATCCTCTATTGTTTGCGCTTTCTGCAAAGTTCCGATAATATTACGGTATTCTCCATCCAGACGATGATCGATCAGTTCCTGATACCGGCGCAATTTTACAGCATGGTATCCTCCTATTGAATGGTGGAAGTAAGAAACATTTGTATCTTGCCATGGATTATTCAGCCCGAATACACGGAAAGATTCATCCGTATCTTTAAATATTTCCTTATCAGCAACACTTTCTTTATAGCTCTCCTGTGCCGTTTCTTTCACATAGTTGTTGTCATTCAAATAACGGCGATCGACAGTCCATAGATCTACCAGTATCAATAAAGCAATACCGGCACTGACAATTAAAGAAGCATTTTTCTTATTCTTCGCTTTCCAATACCAGAACAATAACGCTGCACCTAAAAGAATAAAGATCAAAGAACGTAAAGCGTCTGCCGATGCCAAGGAAGCACGATCTATCAACAAAGCTGTATAATACCATTCAGGCACCTGATTCTGGAACTGTGCGTCATATACAGAATGGAAATTCAATAATAACGATGGCAATAAGAAAACGATTAAACAAATACCGCCGGTTATCCCCAAAGACCATAAAAAGCCTTTTTTCATTACAGCATCATCTATATTTCCTCTGAAAATATCCCTCAATCCCCAAATGGCGACAAGAGGAAATACTAATCCGGGAATAACCAATGCCATCTCTACCGTTCGGAATTTATTGTACAAAGGCAGGTAATGAAACATGATATCATTAAAAGTATCAAAGTTTCTACCCAAAGCCAGGAAAGTCAGGAAGACAGCTCCCCCCAGCAACCACCATTTCATCGGGTTACGAATGACAAACATCCCCAGAACAAAAAGGAAACAAACCAATGCCCCAAAATAGACCGGACCGGATGTAAACGGCTTATCTCCCCAATAAGTATAACTCTGAACTTCTTTGCCCACTTGTGCTCCGTTCTTTTTCAGCTCCTTATATAATTCAGAAGAACTATCTAATGTCCCTCCGGAACTGCCACCATATACATTCGGAATCATTACTGTAAGTAATTCCTTCCAGCCATAGCTCCATTGAAAAGCATAATCCTTATCCAAACCGGTAGAGGCTTTTTCCACTTTCCCTGTTTCATCTGCTTTAGGAGTTAACTCTGAAGCTCCACGAATAGAATGTTCACCCAAATCCCAGTTCGAATACATATTTTTTGCATTAGGCAATACCGCAAGCACAACACAAACAAACATAATAAGAGATGTTTTTAGCCACACCCCATATTCTTTCTCTTTGAGCCTCTTAATCGTATACCCCAGATAAATAAACAGGGATAACAGTACTAAGTAATAAGTTATCTGAATATGTCCGTTCTGCAAAGAATATGCAACTCCTAAAAGAAACAGAACAGCTCCCCAAAGCCATTTTCGTTTGAACAACAGGAACATACCAGCCAAGGTAACAGGCATATACCCAATCACATAAGCTTTCACAATATGCCCAACCTCAATAATAATAATATCATAAGATGCAAAGGCGAAAGCTATTGCCCCGGCAATAGCCAGCCACCAGTTTACCCCCAATATACACATTAACAGATAAAAGCAAACCAAACCCACAAAAACCATCGCAGCATGGGTATATCCGGGCTTTTTCAGCAAACCGTCAATTATACTATATGAAGGTAGCTCCGGTGCCGGATTCCCATATCCGGGTCCGTAAGGCATCCCCGAAAACATGGCATCCGACCAGATACTAAACTCTCCCGGCTCGGCTGTCTTTGCATATTCATCAACCTGACTACCACCCATCCCGGTCGCTTTTATATTATCTCCCTGCCTGATGACCTTTCCATCAAATACGGCCGGAGAAAAATAAGCCATCACTAATCCTAAAAACAAGACAAGGGCAGCCACATGCTTACCCACATTTTTGATAATACTATGCATAATACGAATATTCTATATATTATTTTCGTTTAAACTCTCCCTTTAAACCATTTCGCAAAATAAAAACGAACGGCAAACCAAAGATGAAGAACAGATGTGGGTACTACGCCATAATATTGGCACATGATATCATATCTTTCTTTCAAAGAGGCCTTACGCTGGGTCGTACTAACTCCTCCATCCAAGAAGTTAGACAATGTTATCCGCGTATTATATATTCTTTCCGCTTGTTTCATACACCGGATACACCAGTCGAAATCAGCAGAATAACGATATTTTAAATCATATAACGGAGCAATAGTACGTTTTGTTATAAATGACTGATGACAAACCAACATTCCCATTCGGAAACTTTTCCATGTCAATTTATCCGGTGCCTTCAATCTCCGTCGCCCTAATGATTGGCCATTTTCATCAATAAGAACTGTTTCTCCATAAATAATGTCAGGTAATACTTTCTTTTTTTGTACCATTGAGGCCACTCGTTGCACAGTGTCTGAAGTATATAAGGAATCGCCGGCATTAATAAACCAGACATAATCTCCGGTCGCTTTCTGAAGCCCTTTATTCATCGCATCATAGATACCTTTATCAGGCTCACTTACCCAATAAGAGATCCCGGATGCATATTGTTTAATGATATCCACCGTCCCATCTGTCGATCCGCCGTCAATAACGATATATTCGATATTCGGATACGACTGGCTCAACACATTCAGAATCGTCGATTCTACCCAACGGGAAGCATTGTATGTTATTGTGATAATCGAAAATACGGGTTGTTGCATGTCTACTTCATATTTACTTCGCATTTTTTATATGCTTGATTCGGATGATTTGGTTTATCTGGATATAGCCTGACCAAACGTCCGGTTTCCAACATAACCGGAATCAACTCATTTTTCAAATAAGCAGCATTCCTGTTAACCAAGGCTGCTAACTGATCTATTGTCAAATAACGGTCAGAAGAATGGTACTCTATCAATGCCATTAAATCATTTTTATTCATCCTCTTTTTTACGATTTCACCAGCTTGCAAGGTTTCTCCACCAGCTTGCAAGGTTACGTCTTCCAATTTATCAGCAAACACTGTCACCATAAAACCATCAGATATATTTCCAAAGACCGGTTCTTTTTGCTTCTCCTTTCTGAAATAATCCAATATACGACGTATGCCTGAACCATATTTCTCTACAATCCCCAAATCTTTACAGAAATCAGCAATCAACTTATTTCTCGGAGTCGATTTATATGTATTTGCCCATAAATCCTCAACAGTTATATTATCCGGTAATCTTCCCGGATTATAAAATTCAATTTTATCAGGATAAATCTTAACGATAGAATCTGAAGCCGAACGATAATCCCGGTGAATAATCATATTCATCACAATTTCTCGGATAGCTTCCAATGGGTACTGCCACCGATGAATACTTTGTGGTTTTTCTGTGATAATAACCTCTTTATTTATATGTTTACGGACAAAATCCATTATCCGGTCTACCTGTGTCAAAATATCCTCTTTACTCCGATCCGAATCTTTAATAACAATTTCATCCTGAAAATATCCCAACTCAATAGTCGTTATCACAGAATTATCTTTCTTAAACAATAAATAAGCAGCATTACTCAATTTACCATCTCGTATTAAATCATATTTCATCAGGAACGTTAACGGATCATCATCAACCATTTTCCCTGTCAATTTCATTTTTTTCAATTGCTGCCATAACCTTATCCAATGAAATATCCTCCACCGAATGCGAAGCATCCAAATAGTAATCCCAACTGGAATTCATTGACAACAAATGCATATCAACAACTTCGGCAATAGACAACTGATGATTGGAATTTCCAACCCGTTTATAATAACGTCCTTGCGTCGATACCGGTTTTACCGGATATTCCTGAACGGATAATAACAATATTGTACGCCCAGAAAACTCAATCACCTCGACATCCGGAATTAATGAAGGTATTGTTTTAAATGATTATCCGCATAATGTCCTATTATAAATTCTGGATTTTAAGTCGGAGTTA
>JAJPZM010000103.1 GCA_021204335.1 Parabacteroides sp.
GAAATACAAAGCTCGTTAATATAGAAGATAATAATGCTCTATTCTTGTTTCTGATATTATACATAGCCATTACCTCACATACCCCATTTCAATGACACCTCTTATTATTTTTACATTTTGTGCAACATGATTTACATTTCCGCCACACCATTTATGCATTTCGAAAAAATACACACAGACAATGTTCATTTTGTAAAACCGAGCGGCGATTATGTCAAAGCCATTTCCCTTCTTTCAAAGGACGAATGAATAACCAGCCCAGCTACTAATTCGGAATACTAACACGCAGGTTTTTAGAAAATAATCATGTACCTTTGCACACGAAATAAAATCCGAATATATAGAAGTAAGAATATGGTTATTGAACAGCAAATTACCGGTTCCATTATTGCCGGCATAAAAGAACTGTATGGCGCAGAAATTGCGAAAAATCAGATACAGTTGCAGAAAACAAAGAAAGAGTTTAAAGGACATCTTACCTTAGTTGTATTCCCTTTTCTTCGCGCATCGAAGAAATCGCCGGAACAAACCGCACAGGAAATTGGCGAATACCTACTGAAAAACGAATCGGCTATTGCTGAATTTAACGTGATAAAAGGATTCCTGAACCTGACAGTTGCCGGCTCCTGCTGGATCGACTTGCTGAACACGATCAATGGACAACCTTCATACGGCATCATCCCTGTTACGGAACAGTCTCCGCTGGTGATGATCGAATATTCTTCCCCGAATACCAATAAACCGTTGCACTTGGGCCACGTGCGCAACAACCTGCTTGGCTACAGCTTGTCTGAAATAATGAAAGCGAACGGTAATAAAGTGATTAAAACAAATATCGTAAACGATCGGGGTATCCATATCTGTAAATCCATGCTTGCCTGGCAAAAATGGGGCGACGGCGTCACTCCCGAATCATCCGGCAAGAAAGGCGACCACCTGATCGGCGATTTCTATGTTTTATTCGACAAGCATTACAAACAAGAATTAAAAGAGCTCGAAGCCAAAGGACTTACAAAGGAGGAAGCAGAGGCACAATCATCCTTAATGGCCGAAGCCCGCGAAATGCTCCGCAAATGGGAAGCCGGCGATCCGGAAGTACGTGCTTTGTGGGAAAAGATGAACAGCTGGGTGTATGCCGGTTTCGATGAGACCTACAAGATGATGGGGGTAAACTTCGATAAGATATACTACGAATCGCAAACTTACCTGGAAGGAAAAGGCAAAGTGATGGAAGGACTGGAAAAAGGGATCTTCTATCGCCGCGAAGACGGTTCCGTCTGGGCCGACCTGACGAAAGACGGGCTGGACGAAAAACTCCTGTTGCGTGCCAACGGTACTTCCGTATATATGACCCAGGATATCGGTACAGCCAAACTGCGTTTCGACGATTACCCTATCAACAAAATGATCTACGTGGTAGGAAACGAACAAAACTACCATTTCCAGGTGCTCTCCATCCTGCTCGATAAGCTGGGTTTTGAATTCGGAAAAGGTCTGGTACATTTCTCATACGGAATGGTAGAACTGCCCGAAGGTAAGATGAAAAGCCGCGAAGGTACAGTGGTAGATGCCGACGACCTGATGGAAGAAATGATCAGTACAGCTCACGAAATCTCACAGGAACTTGGCAAACTGGATGAAATGACTCCGCAGGAAGCATCCGATATTTCCCGCATTGTCGGATTGGGTTCACTTAAATATTTCATTCTGAAAGTCGATCCGCGTAAGAACATGACCTTTAATCCGAAAGAATCGAACGATTTCAACGGAAATACCGGTCCTTTCATTCAATATACATACGCCCGTATCCGCTCTGTCTTACGTAAGGCAGCCGAACAAGGTATCGTTTTACCGGAACAATTACCTGCCAACACTCCGATTTCCGAGAAAGAAGAAGGATTGATCCAGATGATCGCAGACTATGCGACCACAGTAAAAGAAGCCGGTAAAGAATATAGCCCGGCGTTTATTGCCAATTATATCTACGACCTGGTAAAAGAATATAACCAGTTCTATCATGATTTCTCTATTCTCCGCGAAGAAAACCCGGAAGTAAAACAGTTCCGTCTGGTATTATCGGCCAATGTCGCTAAAATTGTGAAATCAGGCATGTCGCTACTGGGCATCGAAGTTCCTGAAAGGATGTAATTACACAAGTATATCACAAACAAAACGGTTCCTGCTGAATACTCAACAGGAACCGTTTTTATTTTATAGTCTATATCGGTCAGGCTTTTTTCTTGTTGTCTTTGCAGCTTTCGTTGTCTTTGTCGCTTTTGAGGCTTTTGCTTCTGTCGACTTCGTTGTCTTTGCTGCGGTTGTCTTTGCCGTTGTAGCAGCTTTCGTAGTCTTTGCTCCCCGCTTCTTTCCGGTTGCCGGTTTCTCCGCAGCCTCAGCAATGATCTTCCTACATTCTTCCAAAGTCAGATCTTCCGGCTTGGAAACCGTTTTCGGGATCTTATAGTTACTGCCGTTGTAAGCGATATAAGGGCCATAACGACCGTTCAGTATTTCCAATCCCGGTTCTTCCTCAAACTTCTTCAGGAAGCGTTGTTCGTCTTTCTTACGCTTTTCTTCAATCAACTCGATTGCTTCATCCAGTGTTATAGAAAGAGGATTTAGGGTTTTAGGTATGGAAACAAACTTACCGTCGTGACGGATAAAAGGGCCGAAACGACCAACGGCCGCTACCATCACTTTTCCCTCATATTCACCAATCGTACGGGGAAGGCCGAACAGTTTCAACGCTTCTTCCAATGTAATCGTTTCAATTGACTGACCTTTCATCAAAGTAGCAAATTGGGGCTTAGGAGCCTCTTTATCGTCAGTGCGGGCCACACCGATCTGTACGACAGGGCCATAACGTCCAATCTTTACAAATACAGGATTTCCGCTTTTCGGATCGATACCCAACTCACGTTCGCCCACTTTATGTTCCGTCTTAACAGCCGTAGTTTTCTCTACGATCGGATGAAACATCTTATAGAATTTATCGATCGCTTTCGTCCAAACCATTTCTCCCTCGGCAACGGCATCAAACTCTTTTTCCACACTGGCAGTAAAGTTATAATCCATTACATCCGGGAAATAAGCCATCAGGAAGTCGTTTACCACGATACCGATATCAGTAGGCATCAGCTTATTACGGTCTGCACCGAATACTTCTTTCTTATCTACTTCTTTTATATTGCCTTTAGCCAGCGTAACCACGCTGTAAGTACGTTCCGTACCTTCTTTATCTCCTTTTATTACATATTCACGATTCTGGATCGTCTGGATAGTAGGAGCATAAGTAGAAGGACGCCCGATACCCAATTCTTCCAGGCGGCGAACCAGGCTGGCTTCCGTATAGCGCGGCGGGCGCTGGGTGAAACGTTCGGTAGCAACCACATCGTTCAGCGTCAGCACTTCGTGCAACTGAACCGGCGGCAGCAAACCATTCTCCTGTTCTTTTTCATTCTCATCATCGAAACTCTCGCGGTATACCTGAAGGAAACCGTCAAAAGTAATTACCTCGCCAACAGCAACGAACTTCTCTTTCTTATTATTGATACATACGGAAATCGTCGTACGCTCCAACTCGGCATCAGCCATCTGCGAAGCGATCGTACGTTTGCGGATCAGTTCGTATAATTTCTTTTCCTGTGCAGAACCGTTTATCTCTACATTACTTATATAGGAAGGACGGATGGCTTCGTGCGCCTCCTGTGCTCCCTTACTTTTTGTATGATATTGGCGGAACTTACAATATTTTTCGCCGTATGTATCCAGGATAGCCTCTTTCGCTGTTCCTAAAGCCAGATCGCTCAGGTTCACCGAGTCGGTACGCATATAGGTAATCAATCCGGATTCATACAGGCGCTGTGCGATCATCATCGTTTGCGACACAGAATATCCCAGCTTACGGGCTGCTTCCTGCTGCAAAGTAGAAGTGGTAAAAGGAGGTGCCGGCGATTTCTTTACCGGTTTCTTATTGATTTTATCGATGGTAAAAGAGGCTCCTTTGCATGATTCCAAAAACTCCAGGACATCTTTTTTATCCTTCAGGCGCTTGTTAAGTTCCGCTTTCAGGATAGTAGTTCCATCGGGCAGCGTAAAGTTAGCAATCACACGATAAGCGGCTTCCGATACGAAATCGTTGATCTCGCGTTCACGTTCCACGATCAGTCGGACAGCTACCGATTGCACACGACCGGCAGACAATGCAGGTTTTACCTTCCTCCAAAGGATCGGTGACAGCTCAAAACCTACGATACGGTCCAGCACACGACGCGCCTGCTGGGCATTTACCAGATCGATATTGATGTCGCGCGGCGTTTCAATAGCATGTAAAATCGCATTCTTGGTAATTTCGCGGAAAACAATACGTTTCGTATTTTCCAGTTTCAAACCCAAAACTTCATACAGATGCCAAGATATAGCCTCTCCTTCGCGGTCCTCATCGGATGCGAGCCATACCTGCTCGGCGGCCTTTGCTTCGGATTTCAGTTCGGATACCAGTTTTTTCTTATCCGTCGGAATCACATACTCCGGTGCATAATCATGTTCTACATCTATACTAAATTCTTTCGTTTTCAAATCGCGGATGTGCCCGTAACTCGACATGACCTTAAAATCTTTTCCGAGGAATTTTTCTATGGTTTTTGCCTTGGCAGGAGACTCCACTATTACCAGATTCTTTTGCATAATGACTTTTCTCTTTTAGAAATCGAGTGCAAACATACACAAATAATTAACGTAACCGTATATCAGTAACAAAAAACAGTTTTTTAAACTGTGATTATTATGTATATAAATTCATCTCTCTTATCTTTGTCCATAAAATATTGCATTATTTCAACATGGAAACAATCAAACAACTTATCAGCGATAATAAAACAGACGAAGCCCTCCGTTTGTTGGATGAATACATCAAAAAAAAATGCATCAGACGATGAAGCGTTTTACCTGCGTGGAAACGTTTACCGTAAAACGAGCGACATACGCCAGGCGCTCAACAACTACCTGAAAGCGATCGAACTGAACCCGGACAGCCCTGCTCAAATAGCTTATGATGCCCAAATCAGAATACTGGAGTTCTATAATAAAGATATGTACAACCATTGAAATAAAGAGATAGAGAAAATTACAGCAGCCCGGAAATTGCACAGAACGAAATCATACTTAATTATTTATTTCATAAATAGAAACTTTAGGCGAAAATGTAAAGAAAGTGGCGAAAATGTAAAGTAAAAAGAATACGACCCTCTCAGAAATCACAACCAAAGTCCTCTGACTCACAATATTAGAAACTCTTTTATCGTAATGGATCATTTTATTTCCACGAAATTTGTATTCGACGATATAGAGTATTAAGATATTATAGAATAAGAGGATGACACGAGTGCTAATAACTGTGGCTTTATTAATGACCATTTCAATGACCACATATTCACAACGGGTGGCGATAAAAAATAACCTGTTGTATGATATGACCGCAACACCGAATTTAGCACTGGAGACAAAGATCGGTGAAAAAATGACTTTAGAGTTATACGGAGGTTACAATCCTTTCACATTTGGAAAAGATGACAACAAGCGCTTCAAGCACTGGTTGGTTCAACCCGAGTGGCGTTACTGGTTTTGCGAAAGTTTTAACGGAACTTTCCTGGGTGTCCATGTACACGGGGGAGAATTTAATGTATCCGGATTAAAACTTCCGTTCGGCATGTTTCCCACCTTGGAAGATCATCGGTACGAAGGATATTTCTACGGAGTCGGTGTCAGTATAGGCCATCAATGGATACTTAACAAGCGCTGGAGCCTGGAAGCAGCACTGGGACTCGGATATGCCCGGCTTGAATACGACAAATATAAATGTACAGATTGCAGCCCTTTACTGAAAAGCAGTTCAAGAAACTACTTCGGGCCGACACGTCTGGCCGTTTCCTTTGTATACTTTCTCCATTAACGATTAATATAAAGACTTATGAAAATCTTATTTACCATATTGATAGCTGCATTTTCAGTGGTTTGTTCTTACGGGCAAAATACCTATAAAGGCAAAATAGCGTTTGATTGCACAACCATCGAGAAAAAAATGATTTACTGAAAATCGACTTACATATAGATATAAGTACAATCATCTTACCAACACAACAAATGATTGCGCTTACACCCGTGCTGACATCTGCCGACGGTTTGCATATACGCACATTTAACCCTGTATGGGTATTGGGTAAAAGGAGAGAAAAAGCATTAGACCGCGAGATCGCTTTCGGCTCTTTTCATCCGGATCCCCAACCCTATACAATAACGCGCAGGGAGGGAAATACTGCACAAGTAATACCTGTACCTTTAGAAATAGCTTTTGAAAGTTGGATGCGCGACGCCAGCTTGTCGATCCAAGAAGAAGTAACCGGTTGTGCGAACTGCGATATTACACAAAACGAATTTAATGTTGCATCTCCCTTATTGCCACCGGTGATTGTACCTGATTACGAAGTAGCCTATATTACTCCTCCGGTGGAAGAAGTAAAAGCACGCAGCGAAACTCATACCGCCCGCCTGAATTTCGAAGTGGCCCACTATGAATTGCTGCGAAACTATAAGAATAACGCATCCGTATTGGAGCAGGTTGACCAGGTCGTTACTGAAATAAAAGACGATCCGAACCTGACAGTTACCGAATTCAGAGTAACCGGCTACGCTTCGCCGGAGGGTAACTTCAACAGCAATATGAAGCTCTCTGAAAATCGGGCTTATGCATTTGTCAACTACTTGAGAAACCGTTACAGTCTGCAAAACACGCCCATACAGGTTTTCTGGAAAGGGGAAGATTGGGAAGGTTTACGCCAGGAAGTAAAAGACTCCTATATCCAGGAGCGCGATCGGATATTGGATATAATCGATAACACCTGGGATATAGCCCAACGGAAAAGCAAACTGCAGAGCCTGTCAGGTGGCAGTACTTACCGGATGTTGTTGTAGGATTTCTACCCGCCGCTACGCCGTAACGAGTATACTGTTTCGTATATCGCTCGTTCGTTCAACGTAGAAGAAGCAAAGGTGCTGATCCGTATCAAACCGCAACAACTCAGCCTGAACGAAATGTTTATGGTAGCCAACACGTATCCGAAAAACAGCAAAGAGTTTAAAGAGATATTCGATATCGCATCGCGCATGTATCCGGACAGCGAAATAGCACGAATGAACACGGCAGCCCTCGACCTGGAAAACGAAGCAGTCGATGTGGCGATTGAGAAAATGAAAAACATAAATTTACCCGAGGCATGGAACAACTTGGGAATAGCCTATATAAAGAAAGGAGATTATAAAAAAGCGACCGGCTTCTTTACCAAAGCCGCTCAAGCCGGCAACCGGCAGGCAGCAGACAACCTGCGCCAATTGGAAGAATGGTTGAAATACCAATAAATGAAAATCCACAACAACGGAAATAGAGAGTGATTAATTAAATGTATAATGTTTATTTTAATGATTAAGTTATGAGTAAAAATTGGAAAAAGCTATTTATGGGTCTGGCACTATGCGCCGGAATGACCGCTTTAACCTCCTGCAACGATGAAGTTGCAAATGAAGGAGGCGGAGGAAACAATGAGCCTGGGAACGAGACTACGGAAACGGGGTACTTCTCGATTAATTTGAGCGGAGGAATTATGACTCGCGCTAATCTGGGTACAAATGTAGGGACCGATAGTGAACGAAAAATAGGTGACGTATGGGTTGGTCTTTATGACGATATGAATGAAACACTTGAATATAGTTTTCATATTGATGCAACCAACGGTAATTTGGGTAGTGATGCATTCCAAGGTACAGATGTGGTTAATGATCCATATAGCAGTGCTAATCCCAATAATGGAGTAACACCTCCAAGTAATGCTAATTTCACTATGACAGCCAAAAAGGTTCAAAAGAAACCGTATAAAATGGTGGTATTAGCAAACTATAGTAAAGTAATTGACCCAAGAGTATTAGAAGAAGGGATGAATTTAGAAGACCTTACGTTGTCTATGAATAAAACCGTCGACGAATTAACGTCATTCACTCCCAACAACCCAACAACAAGAGATTGCATCTTTATGTCAAATGCACGTGGCATAGTACCTGTTACTGTTGATGATATTGATCCGCAACCAGAAATTGCAGAACAAAAAGCCGTACCCGTTACTATCGACCGTGCCGTTGCTAAAATTAATGTAGTCTTCCCTCTTCAAACAGGTGTAATAGTAGAAGGTGGTACTATAGCTAATGCCCAATGGAATGTAGATATTATTAACAGATATCTATATCCAATAAGAGGACAAACAGACGCAAGTGATGGCAATAGAGGTATTGTCCCTGAAACTCCTGCACGTACTGCTCCCTACATGGAAACATCGAGATACAATTTATATGCAGAAGATCCGAACTTCGAGAATGTCAGTATCCAATTGAATCCAATGCTACCTCCCAATGGGCTAGACTATAATTTTATACGTATAACTTCGAGTGATATAACAAAACATATTGATCAAAGAGATCCCCTTTCTCCTGCAGATATACCTTATGACTTTTATACACACGTAACAGAAAATACAATGAAGGCCGAGGAGCAGTGGGAAGATGTAACCACTCGTGTAGTTGTCAAGCTGAATTATATTCCTACAGGTATGACTCAGGATGAATCATATTTCTATTATTCTGTCAATAAAAGATTTTATACTCTAAGCAAAATACAAACAGGAGATCTTTCAACGTTGCCATCATCCCTCGTTGCTCTCCTAGAGGATATTCAGGGTGACCCTCAATACCAGATCGACGGTTATCCAGGGACACCATCCTGGACATATAGAGGGCTTACCTATTATAGCCAAGGTATCAGCTACTACTCTATTCTGATCCGTCATTTTGACGAAATACAACAGCCTGTTTTTATGCAATACGGCCGTTATGGAGTTGTTCGTAACAACGTTTACAACATAACTATTAGATCCATCAAAAAGCCTGGTAGCATTGATATACCAGAACCAGAAGGTCCAGATGACAAAGAAGGTTATGAAGAATATATTTCTGCTGATATCACAGTCCAACCATGGTATGTTCGTGGTCAGGAATCCGATCTATAAACAACCAGTCTTTTTAATATAATATATAGGTTCCGGAGGAGTTCATCCTCCTCCGGAACCTTATTTACCTTTTAGAATTAAAGAACAATCAGAAAGAAGAATTTCACAATGAAGAGGAAAGATATTAAATACCTGATATTCCTACTACTCTGCATAGGATTCCTGCTACCCTCTTGCCAGTCGGAAGAGCTGATCAACACAGGAGAAAAGCCTGAGACGACTGCAACCGAGGAAGGGTATTTATCTATCAATCTGTAACTCGACACCAAAACGATCACCCGCTCCACCAACGAGAACGACGGTATTCCTGCGGAAAACTACATCGACGGAATAAGAGTCATACTCTACAACGCAACAAGCGATAAAGCCATTGGCATAATCAATTACAATGTAACCTACACCGGTGGCAACTACACATTCAATGGATATACCTACAATAATGGCTCCATCCAAACGCCGACAGGATTTCAAGACCCAAATACAGACGGAACAGTAACGCTGCCTCCCGTCCTAATAAAAAAACAACCTTATAAGATGCTTATTCTTATAAACCCGGGATCATTATTGGGATATTTACTACCCGGTACGGCAGGCACATTGCCCTTACTGAATGAAATAACCAACAAGCCATCACACAGTTTATCCGACGTGACCAATCCCATCTCCCTGGGAAGTCCGGTAAGCTCCTCCATAGGAAATGGGGTAGGATTCTATTTATCAAATTTATACAGGGGAGCCTATACCCCATATCCGACAGGCGACTATGGTTTCTTCAATAGTACACGATTCCTGATGACCAATGCCGATGACCTGATTATGATTAGCGCAAATCAGATACAACCGACACCGGAGAAAGCCCTTGCTTCCCCTATCGAAGCCAGAGTTGAAAGAGCTTTAGCCAAAGTGGCTGTCTACGATGAGACCGGGGGTTCATTGAGTAACAACGCCACAGTAACAAACGTACAATGGGCATGCGATATTATCAACTTGCAAACCTACCTGGTGCGCAAACCGGCCAATATTGCCCCATCACAGGGAGGAGGCAAGGAAAACATAAATGTCGACAGAACTCATACCTATGCAATAGATCCGAATTATGACAATGTAGACGATGCTGGACAGAGATTCTTCCGGATAACCGACGATTCTTTCTTCCATCGCACATGGATCGAAAACAATAATAATGACAATGACAATAGAGACTATTTCGAATATGTCACCGAAAATACAATGGCGGCCGATAAACAATACGAAGATGCGACTACCCGCGTGGTTATCAAATGCCAGTATAAACCGAAATTTATCACGTTGAAAGATGCACCTCCGGTTGTTATTGTTAAAAATACATCGGATAGTTATTTTGTATATAAAGGTTTAGCTTTTACCTACAACGATTTAGAGACAATGTATAACAATCGGAACAGAATACCGACTGAAGATTATCCTTCAATGAGGCATTTCGAGAATGAAGTTATGAGTCATGCTGATTTTATGACGACCTTTTTAAATTCATCTCTAACACATTCATTCACGAAATACGGACTTACCTATTATCACAACGGCATCAATTATTACTCCATCCCCATCCGCCATTTCAAGAATGAGGATAGTCCTAACCTCATGGGATACGGACGCTACGGAGTAGTTCGCAATAATATATACCGGATAAAGATAACCGATATAATGGGACCGGGATCTATCGAGATTCCTGAACCCGAGGGACCGGATGACAAAGACAATAACATAAAAGCCACGGTTGTAGTGAAACCATGGGATTATTATCAAATACACTTCGAGCTGTAAGATTAAGAATAGAAAAAAGAGAATAAGATGAATAAGTTAGGAAAATGCATACAAGCAACCTGTGTCGGGATGGTTATCCTGTTGACCTCCTGCATCAAAGACGGGGCTGATATTTGTGAAAGTTATATACGCTTTGTATATGATTACAATATGGAATACGAAGATCTGTTCCATAAACAAGCATCAAAGATCAACCTTTATCTGTTCGATCAAGAGGGCGTGTTTATCCAGGAACTAAAAGATGATACCGGAGCAGACGGTACATTTCCGAGAGGATACAAGATGCCATTGCCCGACGGACTGGAAGGACCGACACAATTTGTTGCCTGGAGCGGACTTTACGATGAATATTATCAAACCCCGACAATGATTCCGGGACATTCCACGCTGGATGATCTGAAAATTGCCCTAAACAAACAGGAAGGCAACATCCAGGACACAGAGCTGCCTCACCTCTGGCATAGCCAGCTGGTTGGTTCTGCCGCTAAAAACGTAACATACAACAATGATACCATCACCATGTCGCTGGTAAAAAATACCAACAGCATCCGCATTGTCCTGCAGTCGTTCGACGATGACGTGGCTGTCGACATCGAAAACTTCGACATTAAAGTGAAATCGGTCAACGGCTCATACGACCATCTGAACAATACGGTAGACCAAAATACCTGGACCTACCTTCCTCATGTCAGCAAAAACGACGAGGGGACAGGAGCGGCCGTAGTCGAACTAAGTACCCTGCGCCTGCTGGCCGACCGGCAGAACCGGTTGACCGTTTTCTACGAACCGGCAAACAGTATGGTACTCGACATCGACTTGAATAAGTATCTAAATGCACTCCGCCTGGAGAAATACAGTGATATGCCTTTGCAGGAATATCTCGACCGGGAAAGTGAATACGGCATTATCATATTCCTTACAAAAACGGAAGGCAGCCAGCCCGGAACAACTAATTGGCTGAGTGCAGCTATTCAAATCAATGAATGGTATGTTAGAACGCAGGAAACGGAAGGCTTATGAAAAACAGACGAAGACAATTCATAAAAGGGTGTATTCTATCGGCCGGCTTATTCCTGATAGCCTGCCAGTCGGAGACATTTGTCGGCGAACAAGAGGAAAACAACGAACCTCAGGAATATGGCCGCGCTTATTTATCAGTGGCTGTGAATGTTGGCGACATCAGTACGCGAGCAGAAAACCCCGACTGGGGCACAGTAGCTGAAAACAAAGTAAGCACAGTCCGTATGGTTCTATACGGGAAAAATGACCATCTGGTAAAATATGCGTTCGACTTCAATATCCAGTCGGTAGTAACGAATAACACAATTTCCGGTTACCAAAATGGCGATGCGACAGACGATCTCTACGACAACAACCACAACAACAAAAAAGATCAGTTTGTTACCTTCGCCCGGGGAGTAGCGCTCGAAGATTATCTGATGCTTCTGATCATTAACCCGACAGAGGGAAGTAGTGACGGAACCAACATTTATAAGATAACTAAAGTGGGACAAACTCTTAGTTTACTGAATGAAGCTGTAACTATTGCAGCGGAAAAGTTGTACACCAAAGATGGGAACCCTGATTATTTTATGATGACCAACCATCAGGATCTGGTTGAGGTACCTAAAGAGTTGTTACAACCCACCCCCAGTGAAGCCAACGAAAACCCGATATCAATAGAGGTAAGCCGCGTTGTCGCTAAGGTAACGCTCGATGCCGACAACCCAACGGTGATAAAAGGTCGCTATACAGACCTGACCTGGGACTTGGATATTACCAACAGGTCCACCTACTGGCTACGGCAAATGATAAACATTTTTTCTCCAACCGGAATAGCCGGACCAGAAGAAGAAATGGGACAAGACAGATCACTGTTATATGCAATAGATCCTAACTTCGACGGTGGTGGAGAGTTTAACAGATACTCCATACCCAACGACGACAAGCCATTAGCTGCAAAGTCTAAGACCCCCCCGGTATTGTCTGGAAAACACCATGAATGCAGAAAGCCAGCAAACGGTGGTGACTACCCGCGTATTAATACGTTGCGATTATGCTCCGGACAACATTACCCCGGGAACAAATTACTATGTATTTGGTGACCAGGCTTTTATTCAGAGAAAAATGGATGATTACGTCGCAAATGCGAATGATATTCCGTCTTCATTGGTTGGATTACAAGCCGCCATTGAAGCCGCACAGCAGGAAGGCTATAATCTGAAAACTCCGAATGCATCTTTTGAATCGAAAAGCGGAATTAAATACTATCATAAAGGTATAAATTATTACGCGATCAAAATCCGGCATTTTGCCGATACTGCTTTAGGTGAAAAAGGCTACGATTATTACGGAGTCGTCAGGAACAATCACTACTGGGTGACTTTAACAGAGATCAAAGGCGTCGGTTCGCCTACCGTAGATATAGGTGAAGAAGGATACCTGGCTGTCAATTTCAAGATTCTCAAATGGACAGATCGTGGGAATAGTACCGTTCTGAAGTAAAGTCTAAACATTTATTATATGATTGATAAGATGAAACATACATATATACCATATTATATAATCCATCTGTTCCTTTGGGCCGGAATAATCCTCACGTCCTGTACAGATGAGGTAGGCCTGACTCCCGAAGGCAACGGAAACGAAAAGCCGACTGTGGTAACAAAAAGCTATGTATCCGTAAACCTCCGTACCGCCTTAGAGGATGCGGAGAATACGGATATCGGAGTAGACCCCGAACGAAAAGTGAATGCAGTCCGTATCGTTCTGTATGATGCAACGGTTCAACCCGAAGATCAAATGCCGGTAAAATATGCTTTCGACTTCAATATCCGTTCAAACTACACTCAAGATGCTTTTGAAGGAGACGCAGAGGATTTATATCAATCGGAAGGACCGGATCAGTTCATCACTTATGCCCGCGAAGTGGAGAAACAGGATTATTATATGCTGGTCATTATCAATCCTGATGGAAATGAACTGCCTCACTCCCCCTACAATCTCAAAAATGTTACAGCTGTCAATCAAACTTTATCCAGCTTCAAAACGCCTATTCAAATACCCAATAATAATGCTCTGGTAGAGAATTATTGTGGTGCAATAGCCGGTGACAACCATTTCATAATGACCAACCACCAGGGGTTGGTCTACGTTGCAGCAGAGCGGTTAAAAAAGACGCCTCAGGAAGCGAACGATGACCCCATACCTGTCAGTGTAGAACGTATGGTTGCTAAAATATACGTAAATACCAGTAACCAATTTGTCGTAAGACCGGAAGGTGTCACAACAAGAATAGAAGATTTTCGTTGGGAACTCGATTGCACCAACAGAAAGACTTTCTGGATGCGGGAAATAACAAACATGAAAAATGGTTTTATGGAACAGCAAGACATAGGCTCCAGAGCCGACTATTATGCCAAGGATCCGAATTTCAAACTGGGAGAAGACTGGTATAGCCATTCGGAGGAATTTTTTATGTAATATCCACCCTACCCCAACAAATTTAGAAGCCTGTTAGGAGAGATCCAATATACCCTCGAGAATACAATGGTAGCAGAAGATCAGGTAGAAGACAGGATAACCAGCGTTATTGTTTCCGCTATCTACGCGCCTCCCGGATTTAAGTATGGCGACAGCTATTTTCGGTATAACAACATAGCTATTTCCCTGGAACAGATTCTCTGGTATAAAAACACAAGCTTTCCACTTCCCACTGAGCTGGAAGGATTAAAAGAGGCAATTGCTGACCTGGAGACAAATAGAGGAACCACCATCGATCACCTGCTGCAGGAATCATTCAATGAATGTGACATCGAATATTTCAAAGACGGTGTGAACTATTACCGGATACCGATTCAGCACTTCGGCGACCAGCTGAAGGGTGCATACGGATACTATGGCGTTGTCGGAAATAATCAGTATAACATCACGATCAATAGTCTGACCGGTCCCGGATCAATCGGTGGCGGCACAGCTTCCTATATGTCGGCAGATATTAAAGTTTAATGATTATCCGCATAATGTCCTATTATAAATTCTGGATTTGAAGTCGGAG
>JAJPZM010000228.1:0-12417 GCA_021204335.1 Parabacteroides sp.
TTGTAACAGAATATAGAAATAAGAGAGGACTACTCCTATGAGACGACCAGAAATAGTAAAACAGATAAAAGAAGTTTTGCAACGGGTAGCTCCGAATGCACAAGCGATCCTGTTTGGTAGTGAGGCACGCGGAGATGCACGACCTGACAGCGATATTGATTTACTGATATTAGTAGATAAGGAAAGAGTCTCGTTGTCAGAAGAAAGCCGTATAACTGACGACTTGTATAATATCGAGTTTGAAACTGGCGTTCAAATTAATCCGAAAGTAATTACCCGCAAACAATGGGATGTAGCCAGCCGCTTTACTTTATTCTATCAAAACGTTATGAAAGAAGGGGTTTTGTTATGAATGAAGAACTTAGACAGGATATAATACATCATCAATTGTATAGTGCCCGAACTTGTATACAGGAAGTTCTCTATCTGAAAGAAGGAGCATTTTATAATGCAGCAATGGCACGGTTATATTATGCTTGTTACCACGCGGCATCAGCATTATTAATTGCAAATGCATTTGAAACAAAAACCCACAACGGCATCCGTACTATATTAGGGAAAGAGTTTGTTCAGACAGGCAAAATTTCGCCTGAATTAGGCCGTTTTTATACCAAACTATTCAATAAACGACAGGATGGAGATTATGATAACTTCATTTTCTTCGATGAAAAAGATTTAGACGAGTTTTATCCCTTGGCTATTACCTTCATTGAAACAATAGAGCAACTCATAAATAAAGGATAACGTACCCATAAAAACACCCCGCCAATTTTCTCATATAGGAAAACAGACGGGGTGTTATCACATTGTTTTATTACTTATACTCCTGCCAGCTCTTAATCTGTATATCATCCACACTCAGCGTGCAGAATGCTTCGATGAAGGCGCTTGCCAGGCGGGCATTCGTGATGAGCGTAGTGTTCAGGTCGATGGCGGCGCGGCGGATCTTGTAGCCGTTGGTCAGCTCGCTGACTGAAAGGTCGCGCGGGATGTTGACCACCATGTCGATCTTCTTTTCGTGGAGCAGGTCGAGTGCCTGGGGATGTTGTCCCTCTTCGCTCGGCCAATAGACGCGGGTACAGGGGATGTCGTTCTCCTCCAGGAAGCGGTAAGTGCCCCGGGTGGCGTAGATGTTGTAACCTTTCTTGGCCAGCATACGGGCGGCGTCGAGCATATCGACTTTCTGCTTCGGGGTACCTGTCGAGAGCAGGATATTCTTTTTAGGGATGCGGAGACCGACAGAAAGCATACTTTTCAGGATCGCTTCGGAGAGGTCGTCGCCGATACAGCCCACCTCGCCGGTCGACGCCATATCCACACCCAGGACAGGGTCGGCTTTCTGCAAGCGGTTGAAGGAGAACTGCGAAGCCTTAATGCCGACGTAATCGAGGTCGAACTCGTTCTTATTCGGCTTTTCGACCGGCAAGCCCAGCATGATGCGAGTGGCAAGCTCGATGAAGTTTATCTTTAATACCTTGCTTACGAACGGGAAGCTGCGCGATGCACGCAGGTTACATTCGATCACCTTGATCTCGTTGCCTTTCGCCAGGTACTGGATATTGAACGGGCCAGAGATATTCAGCTCTTTCGCAATCTGCTTGCTGATGCGTTTGATGCGGCGAACCGTTTCCACATACAGCTTCTGCGATGGGAACTGGATCGTGGCATCACCGGAGTGTACGCCGGCAAACTCGATATGCTCGCTGATGGCATACATCACGATCTCGCCATGGTCGGCGACGGCATCCATTTCCACCTCTTTGGCATGTTCGATGAATTGGCTGACTACGACCGGATGCTTCTTGCTGACGTTCGCCGCCAGTTGCAGGAAGCGTTCGAGCTCTTCCTGGTTGGAGCAGACGTTCATCGCCGCACCGCTCAGCACGTAGCTGGGGCGGACAAGGACAGGGAAGCCTACCTCGTCGACAAACTGGTTGATGTCGTCCATCGACGAAAGCTCTTTCCAGCGGGGCTGGTCTACACCGATGCGGTCGAGCATGGCGGAGAACTTCTCGCGGTCTTCGGCATTATCGATGCTCTTGGCTGAGGTTCCGAGGATATTGACATGCTGCTCGTCGAGACGCATCGCCAGGTTGTTCGGGATCTGGCCGCCGGTAGAGACGATCACGCCATGCGGATTCTCGAGTTCGAGGATGTCCATGACACGCTCGAAGGTCAGTTCGTCGAAGTAAAGGCGGTCGCACATATCATAGTCGGTCGAAACCGTTTCGGGATTGTAGTTGATCATGACGGAGCGCCAGCCTTCCTTGCGGATCGTATTCAGCGCCTGCACACCGCACCAGTCGAACTCTACCGAGCTACCGATACGGTAGGCACCCGAGCCGAGCACCACGATGGAGCGTTTGTCGCCCAGATACTGCACGTCGTTTTCCGTCCCGCTGTAAGTCAGGTACAGGTAGTTAGTCTGTGCCGGATATTCGGCGGCAAGGGTATCGATCTGTTTGACTACCGGAACGATGCCGCGGAACTTACGATCCTGGCGCACCTGAAGGATTGCCTTCTCGCCGTCTTCCATCTGATCTTTGAAGATGGCGCGGGCAATCTGGAAGTCGGAGAAGCCCTGCACCTTTGCCAGACGCAGCAGATCGTCGGGGACATCCATGATTTTATTAAAACTTTCCAGCGCACCGGCTGTCTGGATAATGCCGTAGAGCTTCTGGAGGAACCATTTGTCGATCTTTGTCAGGTCGTGTATCTGGTCGATTGTGTAACCGGCGCGGAAGGCTTTCGAGATAACGAAGATGCGACGGTCGGTCGGCTCATGAAGCGCCTTGTCGATGTCGGGAATGACCAGTTCTTTGTTTTCCACGAAGCCGTGCATCCCCTGCCCGATCATACGCAGGCCTTTCTGGATCGCTTCTTCGAAGGTACGGCCGATAGCCATCACCTCGCCGACCGACTTCATGCTCGAACCCAGTTCGCGGGCAACGCCGTGGAACTTACCCAAGTCCCAACGCGGTATCTTGCAGACCACATAATCGAGCGCCGGTTCGAAGAAGGCGCTGGTCGTCTTCGTTACCGAGTTCTTCAGGTCGAACAGACCGTAACCCAGACCCAGCTTGGCAGCTACGAAAGCCAGCGGATAACCGGTTGCCTTCGATGCCAATGCCGACGAACGGCTCAGGCGGGCGTTCACCTCGATCACGCGGTAATCTTCCGATTCGGGGTCGTAGGCGTATTGCACGTTACATTCGCCCACGATTCCGATATGGCGGATGATGCGGATAGCCAGCTCGCGCAGTTTATGATAATCCGTATTGATCAGTGTTTGCGAAGGGGCGATGACGATCGACTCGCCGGTATGGATGCCCAGCGGGTCGAAGTTTTCCATGTTACAGACGGTGATACAGTTGTCGAAACGGTCGCGAACGACTTCGTACTCCACTTCCTTCCAGCCTTTCAAGCTTTTCTCCACCAACACCTGCGGTGAGAAGGAGAAGGCTTTTTCAACCAGCGTATCCAGTTCTTCTTCGTTATCGCAGAAGCCCGAACCGAGACCACCCAGCGCGTATGCGGCACGTACGATCACCGGATAATCCAGTTCCTTGGCGGCACGACGGGCATCGGCGGCATTATCTACCGCTTCACTCTTGATGGTCTTTACATCGATCTCGTCGAGCTTGCGGACAAACAGTTCGCGATCTTCCGTATCCATGATTGCCTGCACCTGCGTACCCAGCACGCGGACGTTATATTTTTCGAGCACGCCGCTTTGGTAGAGCGCCACCCCGCAGTTCAACGCCGTCTGTCCGCCGAATGCCAGCAGGATTCCTTCGGGGCGTTCCTTTTCAATGACCTTTTCTACAAAGAAAGGGGTAACGGGCAGGAAATAAACCGTGTCCGCAACCCCTTCCGAAGTCTGTACCGTTGCAATATTCGGGTTGATAAGCACCGTTTGGATGCCTTCTTCCTTAATGGCTTTCAATGCCTGGCTGCCTGAATAGTCGAACTCGCCCGCCTCACCGATCTTGAGGGCGCCGCTACCGAGTATCAGGACTTTCTTTATATCTTCTTTCATCTTTCGTATATTTTTTATAACAACTCGACGAATTTATCAAACATAAACTCCGTATCCATCGGCCCGCTGCATGCTTCGGGGTGGAACTGGAAGGAGAAGAAAGGCTTCGTCTTATGCTTGATGCCCTCGTTCGTGCCGTCGTTCATATTGATAAATAGCGGTTCCCAATCGGCGCCCAGTGTCGTGTTGTCTACCGCGTAACCATGGTTTTGTGAGGTGATGAAACACTTTTCCGTTCCCACCATACGCACCGGCTGGTTATGGCTGCGGTGTCCGTACTTCAACTTGTAGATAGATGCGCCGCCGGCTTTGGCCAGCAGTTGGTTGCCCATACAGATGCCACAGATAGGCTTGTCGCCATTTAATGCCTTACGGATATTCTGGACAGCCGCATCGCAGGTATCCGGGTCGCCGGGGCCATTGCTGATAAACAGACCGTCGTATTCCAGTGTATTGAAATCATAGTTCCAGGGTACGCGGATTACCGTTACATTCCGTTTCAGCAGGCAGCGGATGATGTTGTGCTTCACGCCGCAGTCTACCAGGACGACACGCTTCTTTCCTTCGCCTTCGCCATAGGTAATAACTTCTTTGCAGCTGACGCGGTCTACATAATTTATATCGCTATAAGACGCAAAAGATATTTTGGACGCGGATGACGCGGATAACGCGGATTTAATATCCTTGCTTCTCTGATCCGCGTCATCCGCGTCATCCGCGTCCAAAATATCTTTTGCGTCACCGATCACGATGCGCCCCATCATCACACCATGCTCGCGCAGTTTCTTGGTCAAAGCACGTGTGTCAATTTCGTAAATTCCGGGTATTCCCTCCTCTTTCAACCAGCTACCCAGACTCTCGGTAGCGTTCCAGTGGCTGTATTCATGGCTGTAATCGCTCACGATAATAGCATCTGCATGAATCTTTTCGCTCTCCATAAAGGTAGCAATCCCATCCGTGCCAAACGTGCGGGGCGGCACACCGTAATTACCCACCAGCGGGAAAGTCAATACCATCAGCTGACCCGCGTAGGAAGGATCGGTCAAGCTTTCCGGATATCCCGTCATGGCGGTGTTGAACACTACTTCGCCGGTCACATCTTTCTCGCAGCCGAAAGATAAGCCGCGAAAGACAGTGCCGTCGTCTAAGATCAATGTTGCTGTTTTCTCTGTTTGCATATAATCTGTATGTTGTGTCATTTGACTAAATATTCTTCTTTCATATAGTTAATGAAGGCATTGTTCACCATGCGTGCCCCGCCCGGAGTGGGGTAATCGCCCGAGAAATACCAGTCGCCCGGATGATTCGGACAGGAAGCATGCAGGCCTTCCATCGTCTGATAAACGATCTCTACCTTGGCGCGAGTTCCGGCCGGTGTAAGCAGATCGACCATCCTGTCGGCAATCTCCTCGTCGGTGAACGGTGCATAAATATCCTTCACATAGTTTATAATCGTATCTCCCTCCTCGGCCTGTTGTTTCTTGGCTTTCCAGTAGGCATCGGTGATAACGGCCTCCATCTTGCGCTCCTTTAGCAACGCAATCGCTGCTCTGAACGCGATAAACTCGTTCATCCGCGACATGTCAATGCCGTAGTAATCGGGAAAACGTACCTGCGGAGAAGAAGAAACGATGACAATCTTCCGCGGATGCAGGCGGTCGAGGATGCCGATAATACTCTGTTTCAATGTTGTCCCCCTGACAATGCTATCATCTATAACAACAAGATTATCAACGAATGGTTCAATGCTGCCGTAGGTAATATCGTAGACATGGGCGGCCAGGTCGTTGCGGCTGTTGCCCTCGGCGATAAAGGTACGCAGTTTGATATCTTTGATAGCAACTTTCTCGGTGCGGACGCGCATGGAAAGTATCTGGTCGAGCTCTTCGTCCTGCAACGGGAGGCTGCGGTCGGTGATCCATTCCTTCTTCCGCTGGTTCAGATATTTGTTCAGTCCTTCCTGCATACCGAAATAAGCTACTTCGGCAGTATTCGGGATAAACGAGAAGACGGTATGTTTGATGTCGTAATCGACCGCTTTCAGGATCGGGTCTACCAGGTTTTCGCCCAGCTTCTTCCGTTCGCTGTAAATATCCTTATCACTACCGCGGGAGAAATAGATACGTTCGAAAGAGCAAGCGCAATTTTCTTTCGGCTCCACCACCTGCGAAGTATGGAAGCGACCGTCTTTGCTGATAAACATCGCCTCGCCACGCTGCAACTCTTTCACATCGGCAGCCTGCACATTCATAGCCGTCTGGATCACCGGACGTTCGGACGCCAGCACCACAATCTCGTCGTCGGCATAATAGAAAGCCGGACGGATGCCCCAGGGGTCGCGCACGCTGAACGACTCGCCGCTACCGGTCAGACCGCAGATCACGAATCCGCCGTCCCAGGTAGGCACGCAACGTTTCAGTACATTCGACAGGTCGATGTGCGCCTCGATGGCATGCGTGATATCCATTCCTTTCAATCCCTCGTCTTCATACTTCCGATACAGACGCTCCACCTCGCGATCCAGACGGTGCCCCATCTGCTCGAGCATGATATAGGTATCGGCAAACTTGCGCGGATGCTGTCCGATTGCAGTAATTTCTTTGAAAACATCATTTACGTTAGTGAGATTGAAATTGCCACATAGAGCGAGGTTCTTGGCTCTCCAGTTGTTGCGGCGTAAAAAAGGATGGACGTAGGAAATACCGGACTTACCGGTTGTGCTGTAACGGAGATGACCCATATAAAGTTCTCCGGCGAAAGGAAGATTTGCTTTAGCGAAAAGCGGATCGTTTAACTTGCCGGGTGGCAAATCTTTGTAATGTTCGTGAACGGCGGCGAATACCTCGGTGATTGCTCCTATCCCTAAGGCTCTTTCCCGAAACATGTATTCTTCACCGGGGCTTGCTTCTAATTTCACGCAGGCTAAACCGGCTCCCTCTTGTCCGCGGTTGTGCTGCTTTTCCATCAGTAAGTAGAGTTTGTTCAGGCCATACATCCAGGTTCCATACTTTTGGTGGTAATACTCTAAAGGCTTCAGTAACCGGACCATGGCGACTCCACACTCATGTTTAAGTTGTTCCATCTGGCTCTATCTTGTTTATTTTACCTGCAAAGATAGATACTTTATTAAACACATTGTTCATATTAATGCAAATAATTGACACATTAATAGAAATAATGATTTAATCCACCATTTAGTTAAATAATTATATATTTCTTTATAGTTTCGACAAACTAACAAATTCAAAGGAAGAAAGAGATATATAACTACAATCCGTAAGGAAGGGGCGGGCAAACCGACTAGATTTTGCACTCGCCCCGTACACCCGTCGATGCCCGCAAACGGATTTTGGCATCCAGCGTCACCGTACGGTTAGCTACCAAAGGATCATTTATCTTATCCAACATAAGTCGCGCTGCCGTCTCCCCCATTTCTTCCAGCGGTTGCTCGACGGTTGTCAACTGGGGATAGACAATGGTGGAAAGAATCGTACCGGAGAAACTGGCGACAGCAACTTCTTCGGGTACCGCGACGTCCTGTTCACACAACTGGTTCATTGCGCCGATTGCCAACGTATCGGTAAATGCAAACAGAGCATCGAAAGGGACTTCTGCTTCGAGCAACTGCTCCACCGCCCGTTTGCCGTCAGCGATAGCCATACCGGTTTGCACCACCAGCGTCTCGTCGTAGGGTATTCTGAACTTTGCCAGTGCATCTTTATACCCCCGGAAACGTTTCACCGAGTTATATATATAGGAAGGAGCCTGCAAATGGGCAATGCGTTTCCTGCCGCTACGGATCAGATGTTCCACCATAAAAAAGGACTTCGCATAATCGTCTACCACCACTTGGGTGACTTCCCGGTCTTCCGGAATCCTGTCATAAAAAAACAATCGGGATGCCCTCTTGCTGCAACCGGGCACAGAAATCCCTGTTTGCCGAATAATGGCAAAGACAGAGGATGATGCCGTCTACCATAAAGCTTTCCATCAGTTCCAGGTTTTCTTTCTCCCGCCGGGGATCTTCGTCCGACTGGACGATTATCACTTTCATTCCTTTGGCATACAGCACTTTCTGAATGCCTTCGAGCACCTGGGAAGCAAACGGGGTAACCATCTCCGGCACAATCACCCCGACCGTGTTCGTCCGGCCGTATTTCAGATTGGTAGCTACCGGATTCGGACGGTAACCCAGCTCTTTGGCAGCAGCCAATACTTTATCCTTCGTCTCACGCCGGATATTCTTATCGTCGGTAAGTGCCCTGGAGACAGTCGAGACTGAAAGCATCAGGTTGCTGGCTATGTCTTTTATCGTTACGTGCTTCATATCATAAAGGGATTAACCTTAGCAAAAATAAAGTATTCTTCCTAGTCCGGCAAATGAATTGGGAACGTTTGCAGATTTTGGGAACGTTTGCGGGAACGTTTGCAGGTTACTTTCTTCAAAAACAGGCTTTCCAGCCGCTTCGTTCCTTCTATATTTGACACATAAATCAATCATAAAAACATTCAGTCATGGAAACACAAAGTATTTCTTTCGGTTACAATCGTAACCAGGTTCAGTCAGGTATCGTACATATCGGTGTAGGTAATTTCCACCGCGCACACGAAGAGTTTTATACCAACCAATTACTGAAAGATCCGACCCAGCAGCAATGAGGCATTTGCGGCGTGGCTCTGCTGCCCGGCGACGAACGCCTTTACAAAGCACTTCAGGAACAGGATCATATTTATACCCTGACAGTCTGCGGACGGGACGGAAAGGACGAAGTACACCACATCGGTTCATTGGTGGAACTGATCTGGGGAGTAGAAAATCCAGAAGCGGTCATCAATAAGATAGCGGATAAAGAAATAAAGATCATCACCCTGACCATTACAGAAGGCGGTTATAATATAGACAAGGCATCCGGTTTATTCATGCTGGATAATCCGTCCGTCAAAGAAGACATCACCCACCCGCACTCGCCTAAAACCGTTTTCGGTTTTGTGGCAGAAGGCCTGCGCAAACGCAAAGAAGCAGGTAACGGAGCGATCACGATCCTTTCCTGCGACAACCTGCAACACAATGGCAACACAGCCAAGAAAGCTTTCACCTCTTTCATCCAGGCACAAGACCCGGAACTTGCCGAATGGGTAAACCAAAACGTCACCTTCCCCAATAGTATGGTCGACCGTATCACACCGGCTACCACACCTGCCGATATTGAACGCCTGAACAAGAAAAACGGAACAAACTGCAAGGCACCGGTTTACTGCGAAGACTTCGTCCAATGGGTCATAGAAGACAACTTCATCGCCGGACGCCCCGCCTGGGAAAAGGTCGGCGTTGAATTCACCGACGATGTTACAGCCTACGAGAACATGAAGTTGAGCTTGCTGAATGCTTCCCACCAAATGCTCTCCTACCCTGCTTTCCTGAGCGGTTACCGGAAAGTGGACGATGCCATGCACGACGAACGTTTCGCCCGTTATCTGCACACCTTCATGGACAAAGACATCACCCCTTACGTACCGGCACCGGGCAACACAGACCTGGAACTCTACAAACAAACCCTGATCGAACGCTTCGGCAACCGCACTGTCAGCGACCAGTTGAGCCGCCTTTGCTTCGACGGTGTCTCCAAAATACCGGTTTATATGATGCCGAATATCATCAATATGATACGCGACCATGCCGACCTGACCCGCATTGCTTTCTTCATCGCCGCCTACCGTCATTACCTTAAATATAAAACAGATGATAAAGGTATCGCTTTCGAGATCAACGATCCCTGGCTGACAGCAGAAGATGAAAAGCTGATCGAAAGCAACGAACCTCTGGACTTCCTCGGATTATCCCCATTCCAAAGTACAGACTTAAAGGAATCGGCGGAGCTGGTCGATATATACTTACGAATGGTAAACGATATCAAAGAAAAAGGGACAATGCCAATTCTCGAATCTATCATTTCGTAAGGCAACTGTCCTTAAACCTTTAAATCATGAATACACAAAAAACAAACAGTCTGGGGCCGTTCCTGGTCCTGACTTTCATTTATTTCATTGTCGGCTTCCTGACCACTGTCAACGGACAGTGTCAGGGGCCCCTGAAAATTGCTTTCCTGGCACATGTGGAAGAACTGAAGAATACGCTGACCACATTGATCTCGTTCTTTTTCTTCCTGGGCTATTTGCTGAACAGCCCGCTAGCCGGAAAATGGATCAACCTCTACGGATACAAAAAGACGCTGATGCGGGCATTGTCTATCATGACTGCCGGATTGCTGATGTATTTCCTTTCATCATGGTTTGCAACGCATTATGGTAATCTGGATATAAAGATTATAAACGACAACGTGCCGGTTGGCTATTTCATCCTCCTGGTCGGTTCTTACCTGATGGGCACTTCTGCCGCTTTGATACAGGTGGTTATTAATCCCTATATCGCAGCTTACGAATTACGCGGTACGCAACCCGTACAACGAATGAATATCGTATGCGCCGTTAATTCGTTCGGCACGACGATTGCCCCGTTCTTCGTTACGGCGGTGATGTTTGCTGGCGTTTCCCTGGAAGATGTACAAGCCGGGCAACTGACAGTTCCCTTTATGGCAATTGCCATTTGCGTAATCGTTACCGCACTGATAACCAATCATCTCCGTCTGCCCGACATTCAAGGTACCCGGGCGAATATAGGGGAAATACTGGAACGCAGCATCTGGTCTTTCCGCCATCTGACCCTGGGCGTCATCGCTATCTTCTTTTATGTGGGTGCCGAAGTGGCTGTCGGAGTAAACGTGAACCTGCATGCCATGGAGCTGTACGGACTCGATTCAGGAATCCCTGCCCTATTGGCAACCCTCTATTGGGGCGGCATGATGGTCGGAAGGGTTATTTCGGGAATGTTCAACCGCATCTCGTCCCGCGTGCAGCTGACCGTTACGACTCTGTCGGCAACGATCCTTACGCTTATTGCCATCTTTACCAACAATTTATGGGTACTTGTTTCGATCGGTCTATGCCATTCCGTCATGTGGGGCTGCATCTTTACTTTGGCAATCAAAGGATTGAAGAAGTACACCTCGCTCGCTGCCGGCGTCTTTATGATGGGCGTATTCGGCGGAGCAGTCTTTCCTGTCCTGCAAGGTATCCTCGCCGACTTGTTAGGTTCATGGCAATGGACTTGGATGATCGTTGTTGCCTGCGAATTGGTGATGTTGTATTATGCTTTGTCCGGTTCCCGGATAAAAGATGCGGAATGCCTGGAAGAATGATAATTAGAGGAAGGGTGCCATTTTGACACACCCTCCTTCTTATTAGTAATGCCGCCAATCTAACTTCAATTCATCCGGAGCCAATGTTTTTCCGTTTTCTGAAGATAACAGTTTCCAGTAAACGGCTTTCTCCTGTTCCTTATATATTAACGAACCCTTATGGATGCCTCCGTCTTTGGTGCTATAAGTTATCATGATTATATCTCCGTTCATGATTGCTGATTCCAGTTTCCCGTTTTCACCTTTCCCATCTTTCATTGAAATGGAAGCCACTTGTCCTTTTACAATCTCGTTGTTCTTCACTTTGAGGTTGACGGCAAATGTTTTTCCGGTTACAGGATCGGGAGCCTTGGTACACCATGTACCGTTGAAAACAGACTTTTGAGCACAAACCATATTGGCTATGCAAATGAAAAGTAAAATAAGTAATAATATCATATCTATGTTAATTTTAGTGTGAAACAATCATTCATTACTATCAGAAGGAGACATGATTCCCATTCTCTTTATATCAACAATTGCTGGTCCGCTATTACTGCTTCGCAGTTGTGAAGTTTCTTTGACCAATGCTGTTAATATCCAATCGAAATCGTAATTCCCTTTTCCTGACATAAGTTCGGTTACAGTAAATGATTGATAACTTTTTTGAGTAATTGCTAATCCTTTTGAACTGTCAGAAAGAGGTGTAACGTGTATTGTGATACTGTTTTC
This sequence comes from Parabacteroides sp., assembly GCA_021204335.1. Taxonomy (GTDB): domain Bacteria; phylum Bacteroidota; class Bacteroidia; order Bacteroidales; family Tannerellaceae; genus Parabacteroides. The sequence continues at coordinate 12,007 of JAJPZM010000228.1, forward strand.
AATAATCTTTTCTGCTTCTTGAGAAGGAAGTACGATTTTATATCTGCCATTTATCAAAGAGGCAGTTCCCCGGAAGGTAATCTGTTTGTCTGTACTTTCAGAGACAAAACAGGGAGCATAATCAGATGATGATTTCATAGTAGATGAATAGCTGGTCGTAGAAGAACGTAGCTGTGAACCATTCAGGAAGATCTCATCAGTAAAAAGATATGATTTGCCGTTTTGAATCTGAAAAGCACCCTTGCAATCGCCATTATAGTATATTCCAATGTTCCCTATATTTAATTTTTCTTCGTTCGGAGATCCAATAACAACACAAGTTTCTCCTTTTGAATTAAGTAAATCGATATATCCACCACCTGAAATATATACATGGTTTTTATTATTATCATTATAATAGTCCCTTAGAAG
>JAJPZM010000228.1:12427-14838 GCA_021204335.1 Parabacteroides sp.
GTCCCTATATTATCTCCATTTGCATAACTGCCGATAGATGCAATTAGTTTATTCGTGTTTCTTGTGTCCCATATTCTTAAACCTTTATAATTAAGGTCAACCATTTTATTGGATGTACTAAAATTTAAATTAGCATAATCAGTAGCCAACAAAGTAATCATAGGCTTCGTAGCATCCTTACCTCTCATATAAATTAAACTGCCTGTACCTCCCTCAACCTGTGGAGCCAATAAAGAGATTCTTTCCGCACCGCCGCCCCAAATGCCGATACCTCCGTTTTCCGAATTGGATGTATTGGTAATCTTCACTTTTGGTTGTTCGCCGACGTTGTAAGTAACGATTTCTCCCTGGTCGAAAGTGATGCTTTTATCACCTTTATAATTTAAACTGAGATGGCCGACTCCGTCTATATCCGAATAAGCTTGCAGATAGGGGGTATTTTTATTTCTGAGAGAGATTGCGCCCTCCCGGTAAATTTCAGTTCCGCCATCGTCCCATAAACAGGAGCCGGAAGTTCCTCCGCCAGCTGGAAGTTTAACGCCCGCACCTCCGCCGTCAATGCTCAATACTCCCCCTTTTAAAACAAGATCGTGCTTCTCTCCGGAATGTTGGGCATATAATGCATAAGGAACACTCAATATTTGGACAGCTCCCAAAGTTATCTTTTCATTATTCAACGTGAAAGCCGTATTCATGAAATAGCTCTTGCCGGAAGCCCAGTCTATTTCTTCAAACTTACCCTGTAAAGGAGTACCTTTTCCGATTTGCAGGGAAATGGTTCCGGCATCGCTTGTCGTTATTGTATGCATTTCCTGATATACGGTCGGACCTTGGGGCTGGTCGGAAAGTATGGCAATTTGTGCTTCCAGAGGCTGTGCTTTCAGTACTTCTCCCGTTTTATTGCGAACCACCGCCTGATAATTGAACGCTTGTGGAGCCTGTGAGTAAATGTTATTACTTATCCATAAGATACATAATAAGTAAAATAGTTTTCTCATGGTAAATTGATTTTATAGGTTTGACAATACTTGTTTTGTACGATTTGAATAAAATAGATTCCCGGAGATAACGACTGAAGAGGTATTGTATATCGGCTTATCTGAAATGTTGAATGATACAATAGTTGCCCTTTAACCGAGTAGATGTTACAATCGGTCTTTGTATCGTAAGATTGTAAAATATGCAAGCCATCTTCGTTAATCGATAGTTTTATTGCCGGGTCTTTTGTCGGTAGTTGTTCATTTTCAGTAGGAATGACGATGCCATTCGAAGGAGAAAATGTGCCGGAAATGATTTGAATGGGAGTAGAAGCTGTTCCCTTTCTGGTACCAGCTTCTACTTCTCCCATTGTTATCTGGCAACTTATTCGTTCATTTTCAAATAATCCCCCGGTTGAAGAGATTATCTGCTGCCCTCTCAGTAATTGCGTACTTCCCAGGACGAGTAGAAAGAATAAAAAGCGTAGCATGTTATCAGAATTTATAGGCTATTCCTGCATTTGCATAAGAAACCCCATAACCGACCTCTACCCCGGCAGCGAAGTTCTCTGTAAAATAATAGCGTGCTCCTGCGTGAATAGTAAAGGCAAAACCACTTGCGTCTGCTTCGGCATCGGTATATCCGGTAACATCATCTTTGCCATAGGCTTTAGCGCTTACAATTTCATAGCCCAACATCAATCCGGCATAAGTATCCAGACGATCAACGAATTGATAGTGAAGATTGCCGCGTACCCCCCCAGAATAATGTCGTCATATTTCCAACCGGTTTCGTAATCGTAAATGGTGTAACTGTCTTTATCATGCAAATAACCGACATAACCACCGATTCCGATTGATCCCATACCATCAAACAGATTGTCGACAACGCCTTTTTCATAAGTGGCAGATACGCCCAATCCGCTACCAATACCAATTTGTGCTCCAATTAAATTGTCGCCTTTCTTAAATACTTCCTGTGCTTGCGAGGAAATAGAAGCCAGCATCAATGCTGCCAAGATGAAGATTTTCTTCATAATTTGATTAACTTGTACACTCAAGGCCCTACTAGTGTGGTTTGTATAAAAAAGAAGTGTGAGCCTGTTAGCTTATCTATAAAGAGGCTCTGGACTGCCCGCAACGAGATAAAAAAATAACAGCTCACACCTATATCATATATGTAGAGATACATATAGAACAAGGATACGAACGTTTTTGATTTATTCCTTCGTTGCAGAAATTGTCCAGATTTCTTTATACGGAATAAGCTAAACGCTTCTATATATTAATACATCTGCCTTTTGGCTGTGCAAATATATAAAATGTTTAATACCTAAACGTTCTGTGAGCTGTTTATTTTGCGAAGTTATTAAAAAATAGTGATTATCTTTTTCTTTCTGGCTTTAAATTATAAGGGAAGAAGTATTTGTTCAT
>JAJPZM010000372.1 GCA_021204335.1 Parabacteroides sp.
ATCTATAACACAATATTTAATTACTTTATTTTCTCTTATTACCCTTTTGTTTTCCATTTACGAAGTTATAACATGATTAATTTCGTGGACGTGGAGTACAGCCGCCGGGTAAACCCTATCCAAGCGAAGTACATCAACAACCTTGTCGCAGCGAGCGAAACGGCAGAAACGCTGTTGGAGAGCCTGCAAAAGGGCAAGAAAGAGGGTGGTGGCGGCAGCGACCAGTTCTTCCAGACATCGGCGGTGAACTTTTTGGCCGCCTGCATCTATTTCTTCACAAACTACGAGCGCGAGCCTTACGACGCCAAGGGAAAAATGCTATACGCGGAGAAGCGGCAGGACCCCGAAACGAAGTTCTGGAAGCCGACGGGCGTGGTACGCGACAGGGAGGGCGGGGAAATCGTAGAGCCTGCCTACTGGTTAGGCAAGTATTCGGACATGCCGCATATCCTGTCGTTCCTGAACGAGAGTTACCAGACCATCTTCGAGGTACTGGAAACGGACAACGAGGTAGCTCCGCTGCTCGGCCCGTTCCAGACGGCTTTCAAGAACAAGGCAATGGAACAGCTGGAAGGTATGATTGGTACACTACGCGTCTATACGTCGCGTCTGGCGACCAAGGAGAGCTATTGGATATTCCACCGGGACGGCGACGACTTCGACCTAAAGGTGAGCGACCCGAAGAATCCGAGCTACCTGCTGATAGCGAACGATCCAGAGATGGAAAGCATCGTCGGGGCGCTGAACGCCCTTATCCTGAACCGCCTCGTTACCCGCGTGAACACGGGGCAGGGCAAGAACATTCCCGTGAGCATTATCGTGGACGAGCTGCCGACGCTCTACTTCCACAAGATAGACCGCCTAATCGGTACGGCACGAAGCAACAAGGTGAGCGTGACGCTCGGCTTTCAGGAACTGCCGCAATTGGAGGCCGATTACGGGAAGGTGGGTATGCAGAAAATCATCACGACAGTGGGTAACGTGGTCAGCGATTCGGCACGGGCAAAGGAAACGTTGGAATGGCTGTCGAGCGACATCTTCGGCAAGGTGGTGCAAATCAAGAAGGGGGGGTCACGATAGACCGGGACAAAACCTCCATCAACCTGAACGAAAACATGGACAGCCTCGTGCCCGCCTCTAAAATCTCGGATATGCCGACGGGCTGGATCTGTGGCCAGACGGCACGGGACTTCATCAAAACAAAAACCGGCATAGGCGGCTCGATGAACGTCCAGGAATCGGAAGAGTTCAAGACCTCGAAATTCTTTTGCAAGACGGATTTCGACATGAGGGAAATAGAGAGAGAGGAAGCGGCGTATGTGCCGCTGCCGAAGTTCTACACTTTCAAGTCGAGGGAGGAACGGGAACGCATTCTTTACCGGAATTTCGTGAATGTGGGAATGGAGGTGAAAGAAATGATAAAGGACGTGCTGAACAAACGCAACGCCAAATAGGAACCGAAACTCCGAAATAAGGGAGAAAACAAAAAACGCCTGCAATGATTTCGTGATTATTGCAGGCGTTTTAGTGTTTCCAGTCTATTGTGAAAAATCCTGCGGGGGTGGTTTTGCAGCCTAAAACTATACAAAAAGTATATCATACGAAAATAAAATCAACTTTCCTATTTAAGACGAAAAAGGACGCAACCGAATTGCGTCCTGTCTGTTTGAAATAGAATCATTTGCTTGCCGCAACCGATTCCTTACGGAACTCCTTGAGCAATTTCATCAATTCCAACGCAGCCTTGCGTGCTCTCGTACCTGCCGCCTTGTTGCCTTTGGAAACCTGCTGTTCCGCATCTTTCTGGAATACGATAATCTTTTCTTGAATGTCTGCAAAAAGTTTTTCCATACTTTTGAAAAAGAGTTTATATTATATCATACGCCACAAAAATAGAACCTAAATGTCAAATAACAAAATATTTCGGTCTGTTTTATGTAAAATCCATTTAGAAATCCTTCCGCACCGGACATATTTCATAAATCCATATAAATAAAAGTTCCGCCCTGGCACACATCATCGAGAGGCGTGGCGGAATCTGTTGTTGTAAAGGGAATTATTTTCTGAAATAATCCATTTTATGGCTGACTCCCGCACTCGTCCATGATAAACTGTTCCAACTGCCGACGATCAGGAAGCTGTAACTGATACGTCGATACAAAGAGGTTGTTATCCATATTGCCGAGAGCGTATTCCACCATCTTTTTCCCTTTACGGGTACAAAGCAAAATACCGACCGGTGGATTGTCTCCCGGCTGCATTTCATTCTCGGCATAATAGCTGACATAGGCATTTAACTGCCCTATGTGTTCATGGCGGAACTCGTCGTTTTTCAATTCTACAATGACGTTACAATGGAGCAGGCGATTGTAAAAAAACGAGGTCAGCAAAATAATACTCTCCATCTATGATGATACGTTTCTGACACGCTTCGAAACAAAACCCCTTTCCGAGTTCCAACAAAAATTCCTGTAAATGCCCGATTAAGGCTCCTTCTATGTCGCTTTCTGTAACGACATCTTTAGCTTGCAGGCCGAGAAACTCGAATGTATAGGGATCGCGTATCTGAAGAAGCGGCGAATGCTGCTCCACCTTACTATCGACAAGCATCATTGCTTTCATCTTGTCTTTCGACAAACCGATACGAATATGGAGGTTGGAAGCAATCTGGCGACGTAATTCACGCACGCTCCATGTTCCTCGAATACATTCCGTTTCATAAAAAAAGCGTACCAACGGGTCTTCTACCGTAAGCAATTCCCTGATATGCGAAAAGGAAAGTGCTGAAACCAATTTTTCAGCGGGAGTATTGAACTGTTCGGAGGACTTGCCTACATATTTCTTATTAACAGCGAGATAGTCAATTTCCGGCAATTTGTGCGACACTGTCGCATAAATCTCTGATAACGGCAATTTATGCAACGCTGTCGCATGATTTGTGGAAACCAGTGTGCCGATATGCGGATAATCTCTATAAAACAACCGTGAGAGTTGGAAAAGGGTGACATTCAGACCCTTTTGCCCGATACATTTTTCCAGACTTTTCAGCAGATTGTCCCCGTATTTGGCTCTGTCGCTGCCATTCTGTTCGTATTCGACAATATAACACCCAATAATCCAATTCCGCAACGTGGTTGCCTGATTGATGGTTTTGACCGCCAATCCACGCATTGAATCATCGACGGTTATAATCTTTTGAGCCAACTGCTCAAAGGATATGTTTTGTATTGAATTTGCTAATTGTTCCACTTTATGTATCTTTACTATGTAGTTTCGGGCATTTCTCTCTCGGCTTTTAGCTACTGTGACAAATTAATCCGTTTTTACGTCTTTTTGCAAAGGTAGCGTAAATCTGCATGCCTTACAATCTTATTTGAAGTTTTGTTCCGCTTATCACTGTATTTGAATTGAATACACAGCCGTACTACTGGTCTGTTGCTTTGCCGAACGAGAGGCCGAATCAAGGTCAAGTATGCCTTGCATAATATTTAATAAACCATCGGAATATCCGATTATGAGTTGGGACAAACCTTACCAAAAAGTTTCCGTGACAGCCTACCGATAATCGGGAAAATAAAGAATGCGTAGAGCCGGAATAGATTTCCTATTTTTACTTTTCGTCCTATGTGACAAGCTCGGTGATATGGCGGTGTACTTGCGGATGCAGCAGATTTCTGTCACTTCGCTTCTATCTATTCATTGCTGTTCATGTAGCAGGATGGCGGCCATGCTGCCGATGACCGCCACCAAAATCAAGTAACCGGATAATATTTTCGGTTCTAATCTCATCTTACATATTTTTATAATACACCGTTACAAAAAGAATATTCATATCCATTCTATAACGATGCTTTAACAATTTCACATAAGCATATAACGATGTGCAAAAACCCTATTTGATGTTCTCTACTTTGTCAAAAACAACATCAGTGAAGTTTATTACACCTGAAATTGTATAGCTTGCTTGCTTCTTGTTCCCTTTTTGGAACTTGAACCATACGTTGCTGTAACCATCTTTTCCAGCAGAAACATCCACATAAGCTGTAATCCAAGCCGAATTCGGTATTTCCAAAGCATCCAAGTCAAGCGTAGTACTTTGACCCACATTGATGTATCCAGTACTGCCGATACGTGTAGGTTCATCTTCTTTGTTTATTTTGTAGAAACAATTCAATGCACATACAGTACCAGATTGATTATTCAACTTAATGCTATTTACAAACTCCTCACCGTACATATCACTGATTCCACCATAAGAAATCTTGTTGTTCAGCGTGGTTCCAGTGATGGTAAAATTAGCCGTAGCATTGTAATCCTTGCTGTAAATAAACCATACGTCCCCAGTATTAGCTTTTCCTGCACTTACACCTGCATAGACCGTAACCCACGCATTTTCAGGGATATTAAGACTTGTTAAATCGAGTGTCCGGCTTTGTCCGACAGGATAACTGCCATTGTCACCCACATCTTTTGTTTCTCCATTTTCGGACATTTTGTAGCGGCATTTTAACCAGCATACTGCTCCCATTGTATTCTTCAAGGTGAGCTTGTTGACTTTCAAACTTCTGTAAATACTCATAATTGTTAATTTTTAATGTTAATTCTATTGTTCTTCTTCCACTGCATAAAGCCCCCTTCCGTTGACAGTGGATTTTAAGTTTATAAATCAGCTTATCTATTTCTCGCATTATTGTTCTTTTCCTTCGCCGCTGGCATCATATATCACCGTCTTATCCACAGTATTACCGCTACCCGTGTAGCAATACACGGTGCTGCCGGTGATGCTGCCGCCTGCTCCCGGATTTATGGCACTTGCCGCACCGGTTGAGCTGTCTAGAACAAAGGGATATCCTATATAATCAGCAGAATTACCGCCCCGGTGTGCATGGATTTCTGAATTGTTTCGGATAAGTACTGTAGGTAAAGTTGTACCGTAGCTCCCAGAGTTTGCTATACCAGTACCAATAGCCGGATATTCTATCACATTACCGCCGCCTTCCCCATAGGCATGTACGGTGGCATTATCAATGGTGATTTGTCCACATCGATTGGTTGATGTACTACCTATCCCCGGAGATGTGGCAATCATCTGGCTTGCTTTTGCAATCACGGTCACATTTTTATGGAGATATTCCCACAATCTTGTCCGTTGTAACTTCCTCCGATGCCTGCCCCATCATCACCTGCCTCTGCCCTCAGTACATCGTTGCGACTGTCGCCCGTGATGGTCACAGTAGAGTTCACTGCCACATAGATGCCTGCACCGTCGCTGGAGGTTACGCTGTTGTTTGTTCCCAGCACATGGATGGTCGGTGTGCCGCCTGTGATGTTGATGGCAGGGCCGTTGCTTACGTTGATGCTCGCATTGTCCAAGTAAATCTTCGGGCTGCTGCCGATGACGATGATTTGGTTATTGAATGTACCGCTCACCACGTAGTTTCCATCACTATTGATACTTGAACAGTTAGCTGTGGTTATCTCGACGGCATCGCTCGGTATCAACATTAGTGTCTCCTTGCTGTCCCAGTTCTCGTTAATCGTAGCTGTGAACGTCACGGTTTCCAAGCCGAGACTTCCCACATCTCCTTTCAGTATGACATGTTTGTTCGGCGCAAGGGGCACGTTGGCAATTTCAGTGTCCATTCCATTTACATTCAATGTAAGGTTTTGCGTTTCGCTGCCCACCAGCGCGTAGCATGAGAACACATCGCCGTTCGCAGCCACACCTCCAGTCGGGACGGTATAAGCGTAGGTCTTGCTTGTTGCGTTGCCGGACACAGTACCGGACGATACATCGTATTCCGCGTACATGCCGGGAATGGTAAGCGAGAGTTGTTTGTCTGCCGATACGGCGGTGGTGGAACGGAGCGTCATCTTTGCTACGGCGTGCTTCAAATTTATATTTACGGATGCTCCGCTCGTACTCGTCCATTCGGCTTTGCCCGCATAGGCGATACCCGGCATGGCGTCTCCGGTTACCTTGACAGCTTGCAGACCTGCTGTTTCATTATAGGTACTCTCACCATTGTCCGCCCAAAAGAGAATACTGTATTCTTTCGTGGGGTTGAGAGTGGCGGTGGTATTAAACCCGTCCGTTTCGCTGCCTGTCATGGGTTTCGGGGTTTTGTAACCTTCCATCGGTTGCAGTTCTTGTTCTTCCACGCCTGTCTTCTCGAAAATCTGGATCAGGCAGCGGGTTACCTGTTCATCGCCCTGCGCATTGGCCGAGCGGGTTGTCATACTGCCGCCTGTGGTGGCGGTGATAGTCACGGCCTGTAACGTGCCGTCGGTTCCGGTTTGCAGCACATCTTCGTTTTGGCTGCACGATGCCAGTAGTACTGTTGCGATGCCGAGCATCAAGGTAGTCATTTTCTTGTTCATTGTCTTATCCATATAATCACTGGTTTTAATTAAAATTCTATCACTATCTCGTCGCCCCATCCGGTGTCTATCTGCACGCCTCCGGTGGTCTTGCCCGCCGTGAGGAAATGCCCCGTCACGGTGGTGAGGTGTCCCCGGCGGTAGGGTATCTTCACGCCCGCGGTGCGGCTCACGGTCTCGCCAGTGGTTCGGTCGATGATCTCGACGGTCGAGGTGACGAACGATTCCTCGCCGTTGGTCAGCACGAAATCGCCGCCCACTTGCAGGGCTTCGCTCCTGTCGTAGCCGTCTGCATCGGTGGGTATATCGGTGTAGGATATGCCTGTCAGGGCATCGTTCGGCTTGCCCGTCGCCACGTCGAAGCCCGTGGGGAAGAAGCCTTTGTAACCGACGCGCACTTCGAGGTTTTCTATCGGGGGATAGTTCTCTTTCTCCATCAACTTCACATAGGCTTCCACGTCGGTTGCCACGAGGCGGTAGCGGGCGAAGGGGCGGGTCAGCGCAATGGCCGTTTCTTCCGTGCTTTCGCTTACGCTGATGGTGGCAGTGGCATAATAGGCATCCTTTGTGTCAGTGATTGTACCTGCGGTGTAATTTTCGGTGCGTACCGTTACGGCGGTCAAATCTTCTGTGGCATAATAATCGCCGTTCCAATCCGTCCACAGCCGCAGGTCATAGTCGCCCTCCAGCAAGGAGAGTTCGGCAAGGTAGCTTCCGTCCGCCTGTTTCGTGCAGGGCAACGTGCGACGGTGTACGAGGTTGTCCGTGCCTTGCGTGCGGACTTCCGCCACGCAGCGGAGCTGGCGGGCGGTTTCACCTGCCGCAGCCCTTGTCGGCGTGTAGTCGGGCATCTGCTTGCCCGGAACGGTGAGCAGCAGGCGCACAGCAGAGAGCGCGAGGCCGTCCGTTCCGTCTTGCAGTTCCAACAATGCCCGGTTGATTTCCCCTGCACGTACTTCCGACTGTACCGAGGCTGTCAACATGTCGGGATATGCGGAAAGATTGTCTTTCAACAGTTGCACAAGGTCTGCCGGAGTGGTCTGTCCGGGCAACAGGGCAGCGTTCACATTCGCCACCGCCACGATGGTATAGGCATCGGCTTTTACGGGCAGATACTCCGAAGCGAGGGCGCGCGGGTCTGTATAGTCCTTTCGCAAAACCACATCGCCAGCGTCGCCGAAGAAATAAAGGGTCAGTGCTTCAACAGTGGTTCTGCTGTGCAAGCCTACGATAAACGCCCCTTGCCCGGAGGCCAAAGGGTATTCGTTTTCGTGCGCGTCCTTGTCGCAGGCTGCAAATGCCGCCGCCAACAGGCTACATATTATTATATGGAAATATCCCGTTGTTTTCATTTGCCTGCCTCCTTTCCTTTATGGCCGAAGTTCCAGCCGAGCTTCAGGCCGCTTTCCCAGATATAGTTTGCTTTGTGTAGGTGTTCGGGCGTGCCGTCGAGCGGCTTGCCTGTCAGGTAGGTTATACCCGTGTAGATGCCGAGGTTCAGGTTATGGATTATGGTATAGCCCGCCTGCACGTTGCCGCCCACCCCGAAGTGCCAGCATGTCGCGCCTTTCATCGCCCCGACATTATTCGCAATCGTCCGGAAAGTCGCTTTTGTACCAATGGCGGAGAGCTGTGGCGAGAGTTCGAGCGTCCAGCGGCCTCCTTCCGTGGTAGCGAATAAGCCTAAAAGGTTCACGTTGAGCTGCACGCCGTAACGTTGTGTCGCCACGCGGCTTTTCAGCTCTCCGTAGCTCCAGCCCTCCATGCCCGCAACGGCAGCTTCGTAACGGTTGCCGTCGCTGCCGAGCCAGTATCCCGCACAGCACGACCGGACGGAGGTGTTCGCCTCTCCCCATGCCGCCTGCACTTCGAGCGACAGTAGCGGGTTGAAGCGGTAGCCTCCATATACGCCTGCGCTCCAGCCCGTGCGGGTCTTGTCCGCCCCGAAAGAGGAGAACGCGCTCACGCCGAAGGGAACGCCGCCCTGTGCGCGACGTACCAGCCGCCCGCATCTTGTCGTTTCCGGGCAGCTTGTGCGGCTTCCTCGTTCTGCAAACGGGCTTGTTCCTCAGCTACCAGTCGTTCCTTTTCAGCCTGTTCTGCCGCCAGACGCTCGGCCTCGGCGTTCTTGCGGGCTGCCTGTCGTGCGGCGAGGCGTTCTTGCTCGGCACGCTCTTTCGCCGCCTTATCCTCTCGAGCTTTCTTCTCTGCGGCGAGACGTTCGCGGCCGGCTTCGCCCGACACCTCTTTATTATAGGCTTCCACCCGTGCGGCGGCTTCCGCCCCAGCCAGTTCGACTACCTTTTCCGTTCCGGCGGGGAAAGTCACCACGACCACGTTCCGCAGGCTGTCCGCCCCGTATGGCGCCGGAATATGGCGTTCGGTCAGGAACATCGCCTCGGTAACGCCCCCACGCGTTATCAGCTCCGATTTCACACGGTGGCAGCGCAGGTAGGCCATGCGTGCCGCCGTAAGCGTGTCGTTTGCCATAGCCCCGTAGCTACTCACACAGATATACATCTGTCCGCTCCGTAACCGTTCCATGTCCGGTTGCAATACGTTCACGAGCCTTTCCAGCTGTTCGTCGTTGCCGCCGTAGGGCACGTAGAACATGTCCTTCTCCGGCACGAAGCGGAACAGGTAGATGCTGTCCGGACTCTTTTGCGCCGAAAGCGGCGACACCGCCAATAGGGCAAGTGCAAAAGCAATCAGTATGGTTCCTTTTGTCCTTTTCATATTATGATGGTTGTATTATAATTAATCGGTACGAAAACAACTCCGGCGACATACGGGCATAGCATATCCATGTTCCGCATACCGCCAGAGGGTATAATAGTCCTTCTTCCCTTACAAGGGAGGAGGTGATATAGACAGTATCCGATGATTTTCGGAAGAAAAGAAAGATAAATCCAGAAAGAAGCCTACCGCTAATCCATTGATAATTAAGTGATAATCCGTATATTGACGCGCGGCGTCCAGAGAGAGAGTACACAAATTTACCAGATTTCCAAATATTTAGCGACTTTTTCGCAGGAAAAATCAGGAAATCCGGACACATAAAAAACTTCTCCATCGTGCATGGAGCCCCGTCTCTATATCTCTCACATGTTAAAACAGGACGGCATTTGTCATATTTTTCATCCACGTACATAAAACATAAAAGAGGCCGCACAGCCTTGTATGCAAGGGTATGAAAATGTTCTCTGATGTCCTAAAATTGGGGACGTTTTTTGCAGATATTTGCAGATATTATAAGATAATATACCCCGAAAAAGTAAATATCGCTTGATATAAACAGAAAAAACGAATTTTTTCCACCTTTTCCCTACATACGACAACACCGCCGATGTCGATGACCGGCGGTGCTCCCTTCCCTTGCGGAAAACTGTTAAACGGCTTTCCCGAACAACTTCGCTCTTTCCTGTTCGCAAAATTTATCGTACTCGGCTTTGTCCGTGCCGCTCTCGATAGCCCGGTCAATAACATCTCCAAGCTCATCGAAACAAACCTCGTCGTTCACGCATTTCACCTCTATCCCCTTCACAAGATAGACCTCGTAATAATCCGAGCCGTTGAGCACAACGATGACAAACCCGGTATGCAGCCGCCCGTTCACCTTGAGGCGGAGTGCCGGCAGATCCCTGTATAGGGTGGCGGCAAATTCTTCGATACCCCACGACATGAGGACGGGCATGGGGGGTTAATGTTACTAACTGTTCCTTGACGGTCTGTGCGACCTGCATTATATATTCTTTTTTCATAACTCTAAGTTTTTAAGTTTATAAACTATTATTCAATGATTTACTCGAACCATTCAGGATTGTCCTTTTTGAGTTCGGCTATCAGCTCGTTGTCGGGAAGCCGGAGGCTTCTCTCGTCAGTGAAGAAGAAAAACTCGTCATAAATGCGTTCGGCTTCGTCACCGGCAAAACCTTCGTTCTCATCGTTGAAACTGCCGGGCTGTAAGGCATCGAGCAAGGCTGTCGAGCCGATAAGGAGTTCTTCACCCTCGTTGGATTCAACCACTCGGCACATATAGGTGTTGCCGTTAAATTTCATTTCTGTCGTTTTCATACTGTCTTTATCTTAATGGTATATTACGTCCGTGTTCATTGAGGTATTCCATGATGTGCTTCGCTTCCTCGTGCGAGGCTTGGTTCCGTTCGTCATAGCGACGGCTGTCGTCTGCCATGACCTTGATACATGCCTTAATCAGGCGGTACAGGCTTTGCTGGAGCATGGGGTGCATGTCGGGGATTGCCGCAGCGAACCGTTCCGGGTTGAAACCGAAACTGTTTACCGCCATTTCCCAGTCTTTGGCGAGGCGGTACTCTTTGCTTTCTCTAATGTCTTTGTCCATCGTCTTGAATTTTAATAGTTCTCGTTGCATATTCTGTCAAGTTCCCTAATTATGGGTGTCACCTCTTTGCCTGTAAGCCTTTCTATGTCATACAGCAAATGCTCCAAGCGGTCATACGCCTTTTCTCCCTCCTTTGTAAATTCTCCGGTGCTGTCGAACGCGTCACCGTCGCACCCCAGTTCTTGCAATAATTCTTCTAACGTCTTCATTTGTTAATTTTTTAATGTTTTTTTCTTTCCCTCTGTTCGGCTTCCTTGTTACCGGAGCCGCTTCGGGTTTTATGGTGCTTTTCGGGGCTGGCGATGAAGCCCTTTCCGACGTTTTTTCTTGCCAATTACGCTTCGCAGAAGGAAGAATTTGCAAGAAATGCACTTCAAAACGACGGAACCAGGCGCGACAGCCCATATTCGCATCGATAAAACCTATGCGGTGACGGACAGGAAAGCCAGACGGGAGAGAATACCGGGACCTGAAAACGGTAGAAAAGGATGTGTGGAAGCTGAAAAAGAGAAATTATATATCTATATACGGATAATTGTCGCTATATTTGCATATAAATAGCAATATATTGATATTATGGAAGTAGCAAACTATACCACAAACAGCGATATGCTGACGCTTTTGGCGTTGCGGGTCAAGGAGTACCGTCTGGCAGCCCGCATGAGCCAGAAGGATCTGGCAGAACAGTCGGGAGTGAGCCAGACGACTATCAGCCACTTCGAACAGGGTGTCAGCCGTAACCTGACCTTGGCCAACTTCATTTCCCTGCTGCGTGCGCTCGGTCAGGAACAGCGGCTCACGGAAATCCTGCCGGAACTGCCCATGCCGCCGATGGCGCTTCGGGAAATCGAAAAACTGATACCTAAACGAGTAAGGAGGAGCAAGAAATGATAGAAAGTCTTGATGTCATATTGTGGGATAAGAAGGTCGGCACGCTTGTCGCCAGCCAGGAAGGACACCGCAGCAAAGCCTGTTTCTACTTCGACAGCGATTATGTCCGCAACGGCTATGACATAGCCCCGCTCCGTGCGCCGGTAAAAGGGATTGCCGCGCAGCGCGGCCTGCCGGTCTATCCCGATGAAGAGCGGCTTTTCGGAGGTCTGCCGTCGTTCATCGCCGACTCGCTGCCCGACCATTGGGGAAATAACGTGTTCAACGAATGGGCCAAGGTGCATCATATCCGTATGAGGGACTTGTCTGCCCTCGACCGTCTTGCCTACATCGGACGGCGCGGCATGGGGGCGTTGGAGTTCGTCCCACCCACGGCCGAAGAACTGGAAACGCCGTTCAAGGTGGAGATCGCCGACCTCTACCAACTGGCCCGGCAGGCTTTCGAGGAAGCCGGACGGTTCAACGTCCCTGTGTCGGGCAACCTGATGGTAGAGAGCCTGTTCAAGGTGGGAACCTCCGCAGGAGGACGGCGGCCCAAGGCGGTGGTCAACGTCAATTTCGAGGAGGGACAATGTTACTCCGGACAGGTGGCGACCCCTTATCCGGGTTACACGCCGATGATCGTCAAGTTCGACGAACACCAGAAGATGCCGACGACACGTATCGAGTACAGCTATTACCTGATGGCCGTGGACGCCGGGCTTCAGATGATGCCGAGCCGCCTGCTGGAAGGCGACCTGGCGGCGCATTTCCTGACCGAGCGTTTCGACCGCCGGAACGGCAAGAAGGTGCATATCCAGACGTTGGCAGCCATGAATCCCTCGGCGGATTCTTACGAAGCCCTGTTCGACACGGCCTGCCGTATCGGCGTGCCGCCGGGAGAACTCCGGCAGCTGTTCCGCTTGATGGTGCTGAACGTGCTGGGCGGGAACGTCGATGACCACAACAAGAATTTCAGTTTCCTGATGGAAGACGACGGGCGTTGGCACGTTGCTCCGGCCTATGACTACACGTTCTCGGTCGATCCAGACGCGCCGTATTACATCAACCGCCACAGCATGACGGTCAACAACAAGACGGAGGGCATTACTGCGGCGGACCTGCTGGAAGTAGCCCGCCGATACGATATAAAGGCCGCAGAACCGTTCATAGAAAAGGCCATAGGCATCGTCTTGCATTATCCGGAGTACGGTCGGGAGGCCGGTGTCGGAGAGGAATGGATAAAGACGATAGAAAAGGAAATCGCCGCACGGGTGGAGTGCGTGAGCGATAACTGTACCCGATGAAACAAGCTAACCAAGAACATGCAACATAAAGAGAGAGGACGGAAAATCCGTCCTCTTCCCGTTCATACGGTACCCTTTCCGAGACTGTCTTGTGTCATCACTCCTTGAGGTTACAGAGCGGAACCTATACCGCATTCTCTCCGAAGGCCTCGATGCCGTACTCGTCTTGAATCAGCTCGTTCTGGCTATTGAGGGTGTCGTTAGGTTCGTTTGGAAAAAGATATAGTTGCGATTCCGGCCAACGGAGCGGTTTGAAATACCTGTCTGACTCCGGCTGTTTCTTGAAACGGGCGATATAATCATATTCCGGAACATAGCGTGCACCGTTATCCCTGTTACCAAACGAGGGATAGCCGATATATCCTTCTTCGAAGCTGGACGTGTCGTCAGGAAACTCGACCAAAACATACAAATGTTCGTGCCATTCCTGTCCGCAGCTTTCGCAACGGAGCGTTCCTTTTTGTTCATCAAGACAAACATGTCGGCTGGCGCAAGCCGGACATTCGGGGTAACGCGGAAACTCCAACCCTTCGGCGATAATTTCCATGCTTGACCAAAAAAAGCTGCTCGCAGTAATCATTTGTCATTTTTTTTGAGCCAATCTGCACATCTGGGCGTCTGTAATGGAACGCGTATCGAAGCCGTAGGCTTGCAAATCTTCCCTGCTGACCGAAGTAATGGGAAAGAAATCGTCGTTCAACCGTTGCAGGAGAGCCTGCTCTTCTGGCGTCATCGTGGTCTTTGTCTCGAAATACGTCCGCATGTCATCTAAAATTTGTTGTACCATAGTCCACTAATTTTTATTATTCATTTTGCTTTTTTCCCCTCTGTTCGGCTTCTCTGTTACCGAAGCCGCTTCGGGTTTTACAGTGCTTTCCGGGGCTGGCGATGAAGCCCTTTCCGACGTTTTTTTCTTGCCAATTACGCTTCGCAGAGAAGGAAGAATTTGCAAGAAATGCACTTCAAAACGACGGAATCAGGCGCGACAGCCCATATTTGCACCGATAAAACCGATACGGTGAGGGATAGGAAAGCCAGACGGGGAGAATACGGAAACCTGAAAACGGTAGAAAAGGACGAGTGGAAGCTAAAAAAGAGGAATTATATATTTATATATGGATAATTATCGCTGTATTTGCATATAAATAGTGATATATTGACATTATTCCTGACCGAGCGTTTCGACCGCCGGAACGGTAAGAAGGTGCATATCCAGACGTTGGCGACCATGAACCCCTCGGCGGATTCTTACGAAGTACTGTTCGAGGCGGCTTGCCGTATCGGCGTACCGCCGGGGGAACTCCGGCAACTGTTCCGCTCGATGGTGCTGAACGTGCTGGGCGGGAACGTCGATGACCACAACAAGAATTTCAGTTTCCTGATGGAAGACGACGGGCGTTGGCACGTTGCTCCGGCCTATGACTACACGTTCTCGGTCGATCCAGACGCGCCGTATTACATCAACCGCCACAGCATGACGGTCAACAACAAGACGGAGGGCATTACTGCGGCGGACCTGCTGGAAGTAGCCCGCCGATACGATATAAAGGCCGCAGAACCGTTCACAGAAAAGGCCATAGGCATCGTCTCGCGTTACCCGGAGTACGGCCGGGAGGCTGGTGTCGGAGGGGAATGGATAAAGACGATAGAAAAGGAAATCACTACACGGGTGGAGTGTGTGAGCGACAACCGGACGGGCCGATTAAAATAGAGCATGGGATTCCATGCAGGGGAAATGAAGAAGGTGTCCTAAAAGGATGCCTTCTTTTTTGTTATGCGGCCAATTCATTA
>JAJPZM010000493.1 GCA_021204335.1 Parabacteroides sp.
AAATATACTAAATCGTTCTACTGTAATTCTATTTGTAGAGTTGATTTAGTATATTTGAACCGATTAAATAACTTTGTAAACAATGAAAGTTTCTCTTAAAGATATTGCACAAGCACTGAATTTGTCAAAAGCCACTATCTCGTGGATCTTGTCCGGTCAAGGTGAGGCCAAAGGTTTTAGTGAAGCGACAATCAAACGTGTAAAAGAGTATGCGGATTCGGTTAATTATCGACCGAATCAGGTGGCTCGTAGCTTATCTTTAGGGACATCTAACACATTGGGTCTGATAATTCCGTTCATTGGCGATACATTCTATGCTCAATTGGCTCAAGCTATTGAAACGGAAGTGACACAGAATGGATATTCTTTAATTATATGTAGTTCGGAGGGGGATGGTGATAAAGAATATAAATTGATACAGATGCTGAAGTCGAAACAGGTAGATGGTATTATTATCTCGCCGACAAAGGTATCTCGAAAAGGAATAGATCTTTTAGCTAAAGACATTATGCCATTTGTATTAGTAAATACTTACTATCCTAATATTCCAACGAATTATGTCATTGTGAACAATTGTCAAGGTAGTTATGACTTGGTGTATCATATAGGGAAGAAAGGAGCCAAAAAAATCGCGTTGTTGATTACCGATATCCATTTGTATGTGATGAAACAACGTGTGGATGGTTATCGTAAAGCATTGAAAGATTTGAATTTATACAATGATTTATCTTTGGAGGTTTTTGTGGAAAGACAAAACTATAAAGTCGACATCATTGACAAGTTGGATTATTTGTTCAGTGAACAGCCGGATGTAGATGGCTTTTTCTTTTCTACCCATTATTTGGCATTGGAAGCCATCCGTTACTTTATAGGACATAATATTGATTATCAGAATCGATTTCAAATGTGCTGTTTTCACGATACCTCAGCTTTGGATGTTTTGGCACCAAGAATGAGTATCTCCAAGATACCTATTCATAAGATGGGAGTAGAATCTGTCAAAATATTGTTGGAAAATATTCAGGATAAAGAAACGGGTTATAAAGCTGTTATTCTTGATAATGAGTTGCTTCCTTCCGGATATTCAAAAGATCCATGATCTTTTTGCGCACTTATTGAACCGGTTAAATTACTATTGTTGACATAATTAATACCATAATAGAAAATGAACACAATCTTCTTTAAACTAATCCCCGTCTTGTTTGCCTTTTTTATCATGGGCTTTGTAGATATTGTTGGTGTTTCTACAAGTTATGTAAAACAAGATTTTGAATTGAACGATACGTTGGCAAACCTATTACCTATGCTGGTTTTTATTTGGTTTGCGGTATGTTCGTTGCCGACCAGTTTACTAATGGGACGAATCGGAAGGAAAAAACAGTATTATGTAGTTTGGGTATAACAAGTATTTCTATGTTGATCCCATTGATTTACTATTCCTTTGCTACGGTTCTTCTAGCCTTTACGTTATTAGGGATTGGAAATACGGTATTGCAGGTTTCTCTGAATCCTCTTTTATTGAATGTCGTAGCTAAAGGCAAATTTACCAGTACATTGACACTAGGGCAATTTATCAAAGCAATATCATCTACTTTGGGACCGGTTATTGCTAGTGCGATGGTTGGTATTTGGGGTAATTGGCATTTGATTTTCGTCGTATATGCTATTACTTCTTTTCTTTCTTGTTTGTGGTTGGCTATGACTCCGATAAAAGAAATGCCTAATACTCAATCGAGTCAGAATATTGGTAATATATTTTCTTTATTCTACAATCCAAAGTTGTTGATTGCTTTCTCTGTCATCCTATTGATAGTCGGTTTTGAAATAGGCTTGATGACGGCAGTGCCTAAATATTTATCTGAACAATGTGGACTTCCCATTGAAAAAGGAAGTTTAGGATGCAGTATATATTTTGCCGCACGTACACTAGGAACATTTTTAGGAACAATAATCCTAGCTCGGTATTCTTCTGGAAAATTCTTAACAATAAACATGATATTGGCAATTGCCGTATTTGCGATTTTCATGTTAGTTTCCGATACGACAATTTTATTGATTGCATTGTTCTTGATAGGCTTGACTTGTGCCAATGTTTTTCCGATCGTATTCTCACAGGCTATCCAATCGGAGCCGGACAAAGCGAATGAGATATCTGCTTTGATGATTATGGGCGTGGCAGGAGGTGCAATCTTACCGGTTATTATGGGATTGGTTGCAGATAACAGTAGCCAGTTAATCAGTTTGTTAATACCTTTTGCTGCTTTAATTTATATCCTAATTGTATCTATACGACAAAATAACAAGTAATACCATGAATATAAGACAAGTAATACGTAATACGTTTTTATCTTTTATGTTTCTTACCACGCTGGCTTCTGCGACAGTCAAAGAACCTGTCGATTGCGTGGATATGTTTATCGGAACTTCCAATTCCCGGTGGATGCTGGGACCTTATGCCCAGGAGCCGTTCGGCATGGTGCAACTCGGGCCGGACAACCAGGGGAATGTCTGGATGGGCGGATACGAATACGCCATCAACAGTGTTTCCGGCTTCAGCCACCTGCATGCCTGGACGATGGGCGGACTGATGATCATGCCGACAACAGCCGATCTCACATTGTCGAACCCATCCTCCGACTCTCCGTATAAAGGTGCAAACGCCGGCTATCATTCCCGTATCCTGAAAGAAACGGAAAAGGCTTCGCCAGGATATTATTCCGTCTACCTATACGATCATGAAGTGAAAGCCGAACTATCCGCCACTACCCGTTGCGGTATCCACCGGTACACCTTCCCCGAGAGAAAAGAGTCGAGGATATTGATAGACCTACTGTTTCCTACCGAATGGGATTACGGATTCAGCGTTAAGGATGCCTGCATCACCAAAGTAAGCGACACGGAGCTGGAAGGTTATGCCGACTGCCAGTCCGGTCCCTGGAGCGGATGGAATGATTACAAGCTGCATTTCATCGTCCGATTCAGCAAACCGTTTTCTCAACTGAACGGATGGAATGAAGGAAAGGAAGCCGATGACATACAATCCATCGCCGGCAAAAACGATATCGGAGTCTATGCTCTTTACTCCACGAAAGAAGGAGAAAGCATCACCGTCTCTACCGGTCTGTCGCTGGTCAGCATCGAGCAGGCGCACTTAAATATGGAAGCGGAACTGGCTCCCTTGCAATACGACTTCGACCGCGTAGTGGCACAAACCCGTGCTAAATGGAACGAACTGCTCGGAAAAATAGAGATAGAAGGACAGGACGAAGTGGATAAAACCAAGTTCTATACCAACCTGTATCGCGCTTATGCCGGAAAGCAAACCTGGAATGATGTGAACGGCAAATACCGGGATGCCTGCGAAAACATACAGCAACTGGATCACGGCAATATGTATGGCGGCGATGCTTTCTGGAACAGTTTCTGGAACCTGAACGGTCTTTGGTCGATCATCTCCCCTCGCATCGTCGACGATTGGGTAACGACACAACTGGAGGTGTTCAAACATACGGGATGGACAAGCAAAGGTCCGGCAGGACTGGAATATTCGGGGATCATGGAGGGCTCGCACGAAACCGCGCTGATGGTGGCGGCTTGCCAGAAAGGGATACGCAAAGACGGCGAGGACATTTACAAAGCTGTCCGAAAAAAATGTAACGGAAACGGGTATCAAGCATCCTTGTGGCGGTAGTTGCGGCAATCCTTTACTGGATGTCTACATTCAATATGGCTATATGCCGATGGAAAGGGGCGTTGTATCCAAAACACTCGATTATGCTTACGACGACTGGTGCGTCTCCCAGCTTGCCTTTGCCCTCGGAAAGAAAAAAGGGGGAAAAGCCTTGCAGGTACGTTCCATGAACTATAAGAATGTATTTCATCCGGAAAAGAAGTTTGTCATGCAGCGGGACAGTCTCGGCAACTGGGACCCAGACTTCAACGTATTCTCCAACAAAGGGTTTATCGAAGGGAACAGCTGGCAATACTCCTGGTATGTACCGCATGATATTCCAGGATTGGTCGACCTGTTGGGGAAAGACCTCTTCAACAGCCGACTGGAAGAAGGTTTCATCAAATCGGAAAAGCATAAGTTCGCAGCCCACGTCTTCGACCGTACGATGGGACAGGCTGCCGAATTTTATATCAACCAGGGGAATGAGGTGAATATGTGTACGCCGTTCCTGTTCAATTACTCCGGCAAGCCCTGGCTGGCACAGAAATGGTCGCGTGCCATCCTGGACAGTTTCTACGGTTCGACGCCCTATCATGGATGGGAAGGCGATGAAGACGAAGGACAGATGGGCGGCTGGTATGTGATGAGTGCCCTCGGCCTGTTCGAAATGAACGGTGGTGCTTCCCTCCGGCCGGAACTGGAACTGACCAGTCCGCTCTTCAACAAAGTAACCATTCATCTGGACCCTGATTACTATAAAGGAAAGACGTTCACGATCGAAGCCCGCAACAACTCAAAAGAAAATATCTATATCCAGAAAGCGTATCTGAACGGCAAAGAGTTAAAACAGCCGCGAATACCTTTTACTGTCATTACCGCCGGTGGAAAACTTATTTTGGAGATGGGGAATGAACCGGGTTATACATGCTTTTGAAATAGGTCTGTCAACAGAAAAATAAAGCAGTCTTTGTTTTTATAACATTAGTTTAATATATAAAAATATTCAAATATGAAAAGTCTGAATTCACTGGAACGCTGCATGGCTGTTCTAAACGGGGAAACCCCAGACAGATTGCCGATTGTTCCTCAATGTTTCATGCTAGCTGTCGAAACAGCTGGCATGAAGATTAGCGACGTGAACAGAAATGACCGTAAAATGGCTCAAGCGCATATTATTTCGCAGGAGAAGTACGGATATGACGGATGTGTTATCGATTTTGATGATGCCACTATTGCAGAAGCAGTCGGTGCTAAGGTCGTTTATCGTGAGGATAAACCTGCCATTGTTGACGAAGAACAGCCTGTATTAAAAGATTTGCGGGATGTATACGATATGCCGATCCCCGATCTGGCTAGCTCCGGTCGTCTGAACGAATGGCTGGAAGCAACACGTACGTTGTCTGAAGCTATCGGAGATCATGTATTTATTATGGGGCGCGCCGACCAGGCCCCTTTCAGTATTGCTTGCCTGTTAAGAGGGACGACTCAATTCATGATGGATTTATTGACTGAAGATAAACAACTTATAGATGACGTATTGGAGTATTGCCGGAAAATCAGTGCTGTATTTGCTAAGGCTCAAAAAGACGCAGGAGCTCATGTAACATCTATTGGAGATACTTTTGCCGGGCCTAATCTGATTTCTCCGGATATGTACCGTCAATATGCCCTGATTCCGGAACAGAAACTGGCTAAGGAAGTACAGGATTATGGCATTCCTTTCTCTATTCATATTTGTGGTAATACCAATGGCATTATTCAGGATATGGGAACGACAGGCGCAAAAATACTAGAGGTTGATTGGATGCTTGATATCAAGGAGGCCAGAAGATTAGTTCCGGAAGATACTGTCTTAATGGGAAATATTGATCCCAGTACCCCACTCGTTCTTGGAACGCCTTCTGATGTCGATGCTGCCGTAAAAAGATTGATAGAAGCAACAAAGGGTAAGCGTCACATTATTAGTTCTGGATGTGCTATGGGGCGCAACACGCCGCCTGAAAATTTTAAGGCTTTTATTGAAGCAGCACATCGTTACGATTCTTATGAAGAAATTATTAAATTACAAAATCTATAAAATATCATGGCAGATTTAAATAAATTATTTGATTCAATTGTTGCCGGAAAATTGGAACCGGCTGTAGAGGTGACAGAACAAATCATCGAAGAAAAGTTAGACATTCAATCTGTTATCAACGACTATATGATCAAGGCGATGGAAGAGATAGGCGATCGTTTCCAGAACCATAAGGCTTATGTTCCTGAATTACTGATGGCTGCTCGCGCCATGAAAGGTTCTCTGGATCTTTTGAAGTCACACATGAAGGATGAAAGCATACAAACTGTCGGAAAGATCGTGATTGGTACTGTGTTCGGAGATTTACATGGCATCGGAAAAAATCTGGTGGCTTCTATGTTTGAAGGGTGTGGTTTTGAGGTAATTAATCTGGGTGTCAATATACCTAACAGTAAATTTGTAGAAACAGTCAAACAAGAGAAACCGGATATTTTATGCTTGTCTGCTTTGTTGACAACAACGATGGTCAATATGAAAAGTGTGATCGAGGCATTGGAAAATGCCGGACTCCGGAATCAGGTCAAGGTAATGGTAGGAGGAGCACCGGTAAGTGAGACATTTGCCAGACAAATTGGAGCTGATGGATATAGCAGTAATGCCAATACTGCTGTAATCAAAGCAAAGGAACTATTAGCCATCGCATAAAAATATAATCTTATGAAAATAGACATGAAAAACCGGATAGCATCCGTTATTGCATCCCGGCAACGGGTAGCTGTCCCTATAATGACACATTCCGGCATTGAATTAATCGGGCATACTGTAAATGATGCGGTTACGAATGGTGAAATACACTATCAGGCGATTAAAGTTTTATCTGAAAAATATCCATCGGCAGCATCTTCTGTTATAATGGATTTGACAGTCGAGGCTGAGGCTTTTGGTGCTGAAATCTATTTTTCGGAGAATGAAGTTCCGAGTGTAGCAGGACGTTTGGTATCGACTCCGGAAGAAATAGAAAAGTTGGAAATTCCTTCATTAAATGCGGCTCGTCTGCCGGAATATATCAAGGCTAACCGATTAGTGGCGGCAGAATCCATTAAGCCTGTTTTGGCGGGGTGTATCGGGCCCTATTCTTTGGCCGGAAGATTATATGATATGTCCGAGATTATGATGGCTATGTATATTGATCCGGACAGCATTAAGTTATTGTTATCCAAATGTACGGAGTTTATCACAAAGTATTGCCTGGCATTAAAAGAGGCCGGAGCAAACGGAGTGTTAATTGCAGAACCGGCAGCAGGTTTATTGTCGAATGATGCATGTATGGAGTTCTCTTCTTTGTATGTAAAACAAATTATTGATGAAGTTCAGGATGATTTCTTCTCCGTCATTTTGCATAACTGTGGAAATACGGGGCAATGTACTGAAGCAATGGTTTATACCGGTGCTTCCGGCTATCATTTTGGAAATGGTATCGATATGGTATCAGCTCTGAATGATTGTCCGAAAGGTGCATTAGTCATGGGGAATATTGATCCTGTTTCTGTTTTGAAAATGGCATCTTCTCAGCAGGTGTATGACCAAACTATACAATTGCTGACAGACACTGCTGCATATCCGAATTTTGTATTATCATCGGGATGTGATACTCCGCCAGAGGTTCCTTTTACGAATATAGAGATGTTTTATCAAGCATTAAACGATTATAACTCGACATTAAAATGATAGAAACATATTATCATGCAGAAGAAGGCTGCCACCCTTTCCTTATCAGGGAAGGGTGGCAGGTAGCCCAGCTTAATTATGTGGAAAAACATGGTTTGGATGATATTGACCAGGTGGAGGCACATAAAGATACCGATGAAGTATTCATATTGTTCAAAGGAAATGCTGTGTTGGTAGAAGCACAAATGGAGGCGGAGGGTATCCGTTTCGATTGCCTATGCATGAAGCCAGGGGTTACCTACAACGTTTCAGCCGGTGCTTGGCACGAGATTGCTATGGACCGTGATGCGGAAATCATCATTGTGGAACGAGCAAATACCCATAAGCAGGATTGTTCATATATTCGGCTGACAGATTCTCAAAAACAAGACTTATATTCGAAAATCAAGGAACAATTATCATAGAAGTATGAAAGTGTGTGTACTATGGGGATTTTTAGGTAGCGGAAAGACAACGCTGATCAATCATCTTTTACTTACCCATTTAAAAGATAAAAATGTTGTAATCATTGAAAATGAATCCGGAAAAGAATCCATAGATGGGATAGAATTGCAAAATCAACATTATTCCGTAGTGGATTTAAAATCCGGATGCGTTTGTTGTACGCTTCGCTTAAAATTGGCAGAGGTATTGGATAAAATAAAACAGTCACTCAAGCCGGACTGGGTTTTGATAGGACCTTCCGGCTTGGCTTCACTGGAGGATTTGCTGCAAATTCCTACGCTTTGCCTGGATGGCACTATTACTTTGCTGGATGTAAAAATGTATGATTTTCTGATGAAACTGAATCAGGATTTCTATCGTCGTCAGTTTTACTTATCTTCTATTTTGTTCTTGACAAAGACGGAATCGATAAGTTCGGGAGAAGTCAAACAAATTGTTAATGAGTTATTATCCATTCAGCCTCAACTGCAAATTATTGAAGATTATCGTTTGCTGGATGAAGCTGAATGGAACATTATATGGGAGAAAAGCAGTTGTCAGAAAAAGGTATTCCTGCCTTTTACATCAAAGACGGCACCTCCTCTATTTTCCACAGAAACTATCGTATTGGACTCTCCGATAGATAGCGCTTTTTTCAAAACGGAATTTTCCAGGATGAATACCCTGTTTGGAAATCAGATTATCCGTGCAAAAGGTTTGCTTCACCAACAGGACGTATGGTCCAGATTTGATGTTATCGGAAGTGATTATTCAGAAAAGATAATCCCTGATTTAGAAAGAGATGAGAAAAGTGTTATTTCTGTCTGGTGGAAAGATAAAGGAGATACCAGTCCTTTAGACTGGATTTCCCTTTTTTAATGCAGAAGAACAACACTGTTCCGTCGATGATCTGGTAATCTCAGATGAGGAACTGTTTCTATATATGGGATTCAAAGGAAGTACACCTGATGCATATACCTATGAGATAATACAAACTTTAAAAAAGAGGCTTTGGAGATTTGTCAGCCTCGCTTAGGATATCGTTTTTTAACCGGAAGAAAACTAGACAAACAACATTTGGTAGTTGGTGATCGAGTCTTCAAACCGGACTATACCATTACAAAGTATCTCCAAGAGGCTGATATATATGCAATAATGGTCGCTTCTGTTGGCGCAGAGTTGGATGTCTGGATTCAAGAAAAACGTCTGGCAAATGATATAATGGAAGCTTTCATTGCTAACGCATTGGGTTTACTTATTGTTGAAGCTATCGTTTCCTATGGTCTGTCATCGTTGACCGAAAAAATGAAATCTTACCAATTGAATACCAGCAATTCTTATAGCCCGGGCTATTGTGGCTGGAACGTACGTGAACAACAACTTCTTTTCTCATTGTTACCCTACGGCTTCTGTGGCATTTCATTGACGGATTCCAGCCTGATGCTTCCTATCAAATCTGTTAGCTCCTTAGTAGGAATAGGCAGACATATTGAAAGAAAGCCTTATGGGTGTTCAATCTGTCAACGAAAGGATTGTTTTAAGAAAAAAGAGGTGCTCTAATATTTTCTCAGATACTGGTGATTGCTTTTTACCCTGGTATAATCTTATATCCGGCCGCTGTCAGCGCATACTGTATCTGGTCGATATGTTCCTGATTACGCGTCTCCATTTCCAGACGTAGATAACAACCGTTGATATCAGCTGTATGGCTGACCCTCTCATGGTGGACGGATATGACATTGGCTCCGGTATGGGCAATAATTTCGGATACATGTTGCAACTGTCCGGGCTTATCCACCAGTTCGATCGTCATCGTGTATGAACGGCCTGATTTCTGTAAACCACGTCCGATCACACGTGAAAGGATCGTTACGTCGATATTGCCACCCGATACCAGGCGGATCACTTTCTTACCTTTAACGGGAACTTTGTTGAACATGGCAGCAGCAACGGCAACGGCTCCTGCTCCTTCGGCGATCAGCTTGTGTTGCTCTATCAGGGCAAGAATCGCTGTCGATATCTCGTCGTCGTTAACGGTAACGATTTCATCTACATATTCCCGGCAATAATCAAACGTATGTTCCCCCGGCTCTTTTACTGCGATACCGTCGGCGATGGTATGTACGAAACCCATCCGTTCGATTTTATTATGCTCGATGGAATTGAGCATACTCGGGGCGCCGCTTGCCTGTACGCCGTATATCTTTACGTTCGGGTTCAGATGTTTGATGGCAAAGGCGACACCTGAAATAAGGCCGCCCCCCCCGCCAATCGGGATGATAACGGCATCCAGATCAGGCAGTTGTTCCAGCAATTCCAAACCAATCGTACCCTGTCCGGCAATAACATCCTCATCATCAAAAGGATGAACGAAAGTATATCCTTTTTCATCTCTCAGCTTCAATGCTTTCTGGTAGGCATCATCGTAAACGCCTTCTACCAGGCAAACATCTGCCCCGTACCATTTGGTCGCCTCGATCTTTGAGATCGGAGCATTGTCGGGCAGGCATATCAATGATTTGATGCCCTGTTTGGTCGCCGCCAGTGCAACACCCTGTGCATGATTTCCGGCAGAGCAGGCTACAACGCCTCTGGCCTTTTCTTCATCGGTGAGTTGTGATATCTTGAAACAGGCGCCACGGACTTTGAATGAACCTGTTATTTGCAAATTCTCCGGCTTCAGATAGACCTGCGATTCCGGATTTATATTGGGTGCACTGATCAGGTCGGTGCGGCGGATAACTGTTTTCAAGGCAAAAGATGCCTGGTAAATCTTATCGAGTGTAAGCATAGGTCTCTATTTTTGAGGGGACAAATATAGATAGAATTCAGATATATCGTTGAAACAGGAGTGGTTTTTTATTATCTCGGCAATATTTCGTATATTTACACCCTGGAATTAATTCCGCATAGAGGCTGAAAAATGATGAAAGAGCACGATATAAGTATATGAAACCAGAGGATATTGAAGATTTTACAGAGGAAAACAACAACGAGGAAATAGAGCAAACGAATACTGATTCTCAGGAGAATGAGCAATCTGACGCTTCTACACATTCGGAATATAAAGTGCCGGGGAAGGGAGAAGGCCGGATATCCTATCATCTGTCGGGGATGTATCAGGATTGGTTTTTGGATTACGCATCTTACGTAATTCTGGAACGTGCCGTACCGCATATCAACGACGGGCTGAAACCTGTGCAGCGGCGTATTCTCCATTCCATGAAACGTCTGGATGACGGGCGTTATAATAAAGTGGCCAATATTGTGGGGCATACCATGCAGTTTCACCCGCATGGAGATGCTTCTATCGGTGATGCGTTGGTACAGTTGGGACAGAAAGACTTGCTGATCGATTGCCAGGGTAACTGGGGTAATATTCTGACCGGCGACGGTGCCGCTGCTCCCCGTTATATCGAAGCACGTCTTTCCAAGTTTGCCCTTGAAACAGTTTTCAATCCCAAAACAACCACCTGGCAGCTCTCGTATGACGGACGAAATAAAGAGCCGGTTACGCTTCCTGTAAAATTCCCTTTGCTGTTGGCTCAGGGCGTGGAAGGTATTGCCGTAGGGCTTTCTTCCAAGATCCTGCCGCATAATTTCAATGAGTTGCTGGATGCTTCCATCTCTTATCTGAAGGGAGAAGACTTTACGCTCTATCCCGATTTCCAGACAGGTGGTTATATCGATGTTACAAAATATAATGACGGCGAACGCGGTGGATTCGTTAAGGTGCGTGCCAAGATCACGAAGCTGGATAATAAGACTTTGGTTATCGGTGAAATTCCTTATGGCAGAACGACCTCTTCCCTGATCGAATCGATCCTGAAAGCGAACGACAAGGGAAAGATCAAGATAAAGAAGGTAGATGATAATACAGCCAGAGACGTGGAAATTCTGGTGCATCTGGCTCCGGGAGTTTCATCGGATAAGACGATCGACGCATTGTATGCCTTTACTGACTGCGAGATCAGCATTTCGCCCAACTGCTGCGTGATCATGGATAACAAGCCTCACTTCCTGACGGTAAGCGAGGTGCTGCGCCATTCGACAGATGATACATTACATCTGCTGCGCACCGAGTTGCAGATACAGAAAGCGGAACAGGAAGAAATCCTGTTTTTTGCCTCTCTCGAAAAGATATTTATCGAAGAACGCATTTATAAAGACAAGGAATTTGAAAATGCAAAAGATATGGATGAGGCAATCGCCCATATCGACCTGCGCCTGACTCCGTTTAAACTGGACTTTATCCGTGAAGTAACCCGCGAAGATATTCTGAAGCTGATGGAGATCAAGATGGGACGCATCCTGAAATTTAATTCGGATAAAAGTAACGCCCTGATCGCCCAGATAAGGGAGGAGATAGAGCGTATCAATCATCATCTGGATAATATTGTTGAGTACACGATCAATTGGTTTATCATGCTGAAAGAAAAGTATGGTAAGACTCATCCGCGTATGACTGAGGTGCGTAATTTCGATACGATCGAGGCGACTAAGGTTGTGGAAGCAAACGAAAAGCTATATATCAACCGTGCCGAGGGCTTTATGGGTATGAGCCTGAAAAAGGACGAATACGTTTGCAACTGTTCGGATATCGACGATATTATTCTTTTCTACCGCAACGGAACCTATAAGATCGTAAAAGTCAGCGATAAAATGTTTGTCGGAAAAGATGTGCTTTATGTCAATGTCTTTAAGCGCAATGATAACCGTACGATCTACAATGTGATCTATCGCGACGGAAAAGTCGGTTATAATTATATCAAACGTTTTGCCGTAACGGGCGTAACACGTGACAAGGAATATGATGTAACCAAAGGTACCGAAGGTTCGCGTGTGCTCTATTTCAGTGCAAACCCGAACGGTGAGGCTGAAACGGTCAAGGTAATCCTTAAACCGAAACCCCGCCAGAAGCTGCTGGTCTTTGAGAAAGACTTTAGCGAGATAGCCATTAAAGGACGTGGTTCGATGGGTAATATCCTGACGAAAGCGGATGTGCATAAAATTACCCTGAAGCAGAAAGGTAATTCAACATTGGGAGGACGCCGGGTTTGGTTTGACTGGGATGTTTTACGTCTGAATTACGACGGGCGTGGTGAAGAACTGGGCGAATTCCAGAGTGAAGACCAGATACTGGTTATCCTGCGTAACGGCGATTTCTATACGACAAACTTCGATCTGAGCAATCATTACGACGACAATATCCAGGTGATCGAGAAGTTCGATTCCAACAAAGTATGGACAGCTGCTTTGTATGATGCCGACCAGAAGTATCCGTATCTGAAACGCTTCCAGCTGGAAGCGGGTAGTCGTAAACAAAACTTCTTGGGTGAGAATCCTAAGAGTCGCCTCTTGCTGCTCACCGATGAAACCTATCCCCGCATAGAAGTTGTATTCGGTGGTCACGACGCTTTTCGTGAAGCTCTTGTGATCGATGCGGAAGAATTTATCGCCGTAAAAGGTTTCAAAGCAAAAGGAAAACGAATTTCGACCTTTGAGGTTGAAACAATTAATGAATTGGATCCGGTACGTTTCGCACCCTCGGAACAGCCTGTCGTAGAGGGGAATGATAATGATTCGGAAGATAGCAATACGGACCTGGATAAAAGTAATTCCGATATCATCGATGAGATAACCGGGCAGATGAAACTCTTTGACGAATAAAATCTCCCCGGAAAAACTTGCGGATTAATAAAAAAAAGATTACCTTTGCACCGCAATCCCAAATGCGGCTGTGGTGTAATTGGTAGCCACGCCAGACTTAGGATCTGGTGCTTCACGGCGTGGGGGTTCGAGTCCCTTCAGCCGCACAAAATGCAAAATCCTTCTGATTAGGTTCAGAGGGATTTTTTGTTTTGTGCTGTTTATTAGACTTGTTTCGACCAATCCCAAAAATCTAATTTAATCAGTTGCCAGTTCTTATTTTTTAGGCACTTGGGATTGGGGTCGGAATCAGCTATATCAAAGTTGGTGAAACCCTGAATGATTTCTTCTTTCGTATGATTGTAAGGGAAACGTTCTACATATAAGTTTAACATTTCAGTTATCGAATATGTATTATGCAATTCGTGAATATCCCAAAAATCTTTCTTTCGTCCACCATGCCCGATTACATCTAGTTTCATGGCTATAATATCCTCAAAAGAGGTTAGACGGATATTATCATCGTTTTTGCAGGGCGAATGAAAGGGTCTGTGTAAAAAAAGGTCATTAGACATTATCCCGTAAAAGTATAAGGTCTTTTTCTCTTTAGGGAATATATGGAAATATGGTAAGTGAATGATAGATAGTTATAGCGGTTGTGGGGGGGGGGACGAATCCCTTCAGCCGCATAAAATGCAAAGTCTTTCTGAATTCGTTCGGATTTTTTGTTTATTAGGTAATTACAGCTTTCAAGTACGAATTACACAGATCTCATTGTTCAAATCACTAAACAATCTGTGAAATCCGTGTAATCCGTATCTGGAAGTAGGGACCAAACGATTAATTATAAAACATCAGGCAAATATCACTGGATAGCTGGGTTATTGCTTTCGCTTTTATGTAACAACCTGGCGTCGTCCATCTATTCATTAAATAGTCGTAGCTCTGGGTGATCTCCGGATAAGAGATGAATCTTTCTACATACTCATTTTTATTAGGGAATAAATAGACAAACTCGCATTTACCGTCACTGTTAAACAGACAAGTCATCGTAAACTCTTCCTGGGCAAATCGTATCTCGATCGATTTTTCTTGCATATCTTTTTCGAAATAGTCAATTAAGCAATATGGATAGTTTATGTATTTCTGTCTGATTTTAGGTAATGACAGATTTAATAA
>JAJPZM010000328.1 GCA_021204335.1 Parabacteroides sp.
AGATTATATTATGATACGAATGGAATCAAAGTCTCTTCCAGAGAATTAATCGTAAACGGATCACGCTATTATCTAGATGATGTGAACGCTGTATTCGTAACAAAATTGGTCAACTACCGGAGATATCCCATAACAATGGGGATTTTTACTCTCCTGGTGGGAGGTATTGCTCTGGACACTTCTTCAGACTTCGCTACAATTTGCTTTATAGTAGCCATGATATGTTTCGTTATCGCCGTCCTGATGAGAACCAAATACATTCTCCGCCTACGCACCCGCTTTGGAGAGACCAAGCCCCTCATCTCCACCAACCAACCCGAATTGCTCTCCATTCGAGAAGCGATCTTGCAAGCGTTGGAACAGCGGACAATCTAAGAACACAAACATTGTATAACCCGCTGTCCGCCCAAAAAAAACGGAAAGCTAAAATGAATTTATTATGAAAAAGACAAATTTATTAGTTTTGTTGCTATGTACATCCTTTATCCTAGTCTCTTGCGGAAGCAAATCTTCTTCCAACGGAATCTCATTATTCGACAAGAAGTCCAAGTCGGCAACACCGTTCCTTCCTATCCTGCATGGAGATCCGATTGGTATCAATATGGATGCAGTTGATATGATGATATACCTGGACCGTCCATTAACAGCTGCCGATTTTAACGCGAAAGGGGATGTTGAGGAAATTGCTTTTTGCACGGATGAAGGCAAATTCAGGTACATGTTCGATCCGGAAACGGACTTCCTGTCTGTCAGAACAAAATCAATAAGATCCATGAGGGGAGAATTAGGTACATCGGAACATTTTCTGTATAAAGACTCTAAACTGGTGATGGTTCGTATTTATATGGATGGGCAATTATCGTCCGTGACGACTTTGTCTCGCATTGATGGAAAGCTCGATCATGTTGAAGTATCCAAGCCTCAAGGAGACTACTTCAGCTATCATATGAGCTCGGAAATATATGCCGTGGAGAAAGGAGAAAACCAATATGACATCCATCTTCCGAAAGACTGCAAAACTTTTTGGGAAAAGCCATTCGGTATTGCATGTTGGAATGATAGCCAAATTTTAAAATATTGGAGCGGTAGTTTCCTTAAAGCAACACATATCAAAGGTACAAGTCTACATTCATTAGCATGGATCGAGAATAACCGGGTAGTCAAAGCTGAAGGTGAATTCATACATAACAAACAATCAATCAAATATACACAATCTGTAGAGTACGATAAACAAAACCGAATCACCAGCATGCAAGTAGTACGAATGGACAACCAAGACACAACAAATGTTGAACTTGGGTACTCGGAAGTAGACGAGGAAGGAAACTGGCGGAAGTTCGAAGTCAATTCAGGCAGAAGTCTGATTGGATTGTCTGATTTAAGACGTGATATTTATTATAAAGGGGTAAATTACTCTCGCCCAAGCATAGATAAGAGCGTACTTATCCTATTGTCTGTGGACGGATCACATAATTCATATTTTGACTATTTTGTCTACGATGGTAACCAAATCCGACTCCGCCAGGTATTTTCCGATGGTAACTCCAAAGAGTTTGTATTATCGGTTCCAGTTACAGGTCGTTAAACAATTTTCATTTATACAACTGCCTGCCGGTTCTCCTATCCGACAGGCTAAAAAGCGAACAATATGAAACATGTTATCAGTCTATTATGGGCAATAGCTATTCTATTTATAGGGAATAATTTTCAGGTGCAAAGCCAAATTACATATAAAAGCGGCTTTGATACCAGATATGTGATTGAACAAGCCCAATTATATCATTACCAATTATACCATACTTTCGCCGGAAATGTCCCGGAATTGCTCCGGTTTATAGATAGAGAAAGGTATATTATGGTAAAAAAATCACGGTCTTTAACCGATGCCGAATTGGAAAGCGGAATGACCGAACATAAAACAGTACAACAAGGAACAATGAAAGTGGATACACTAAGGCCCTTACTTAGAGCTTATTTATTGGGAGATGGGGAAACTTCAAATGCTATGAGAGTAGACAATTCCCTCGCCTCTATTTTTAAAGAAACGACAGCCAAGCTGAAAGGCGAGCTAACATTCCCTCCCCCAGTTCCTACGAATACTCCTGCTGATTCTCCGCAACAGGCGCAGGAGATAGAAACATACCAAGAGGTAAAATCTTTTCCTCAACCAGCCATGCTCTGGCACCCCTCATATCAATCACGCAACGGTGGCTATATTGAATTGATGGGGATCGAACGATGGACGAATGCAACAGTAGTCAACCTCAAATTTTCAGGTATGGAAAAGTAGACGGCCTGTCTGTTGACAACAATTTTTACCTTACGGATAAAACCAGCGGACGAAAGTACAAAGCCCGTTATGTAATGAATTACGCTTATGATCCGAGTTATACCTATATCAGTAAAGTAAAGAACGAGATGCTATATTTCCAAATTGTATTTCCTGCCCTGCCTGACGGGATCAGTTCATTAGACCTGACTTGGCCTGGAAGCCAGGGAGGATTCGACTTCTACGGGATCAATGTTCGTTCATTGTTCAACCAACCTGCCCCTTCTTCCTGTAATCTGCCTCAAACAGGCTACGACTCTTCCGAGGTGAGACGGACTGCCTCGACTGTGAAAGTCCAGATCAACCGGTACGAAACCAACTATCAGTTTTATGACGGGATGCTGGCAGTCTACAATAAAGATCTGTTCGGTTATGGATTTATTGATGAAAAAGGAACCATACGTACCAAATTCGAATGGTATTATCCGAAAGTCTGTTTCGGACATAAGCCACATTTCGGCGGAGGATATTGCCTGGTTGCCAAACGGATCGACTCGTATGAATATTGGTATGTGATCGATAAAAACGGAAATGTAACCGCCGATCTGGGAAAGAACATAGACCGCGTCACCCCTTTCAACAAAGACGGATATGCCAACATTGTGATCAAAGAAGGAGGCGAATACAAAGTGATGGTCATTGACGGCCATGGCAGGGAAGTATTCCCACACCTAAGCAAAAAACCTGTCTACAATTCATTATATCCTTATATCCTGGATCCTTTCTATGAGGGGTTGGCCGCATATAAAGACCAATCATCCGGCAAGTGGGGATTTATTAACAAAACAGGGAAGATCATTATCCCTGCTCAATACGAGTTTGTTGATAAGTTTACTGAGGGACTTGCAGCGGTTCGTTTCAAAGCGACAAATACACAAGCATCCAAATGGGGATATATTGACCGCACAGGCAAAATCGTGATTCCACCGACGTTTGAGAATAAGCCGGGGAGATTTTCCGAAGGTTGGGCAGTTGTAACAAAACGCAACGAGAAACAGGTATTAATAGATAAAACAGGGCAATTGTGTCGGGTGAATATACCAGCATCATGGCGTTTAAGCAAGGTCGTTCAATCGTTGACGGGCTGTACGTAGTCGACCGCAATATGAAAATCGTGAACGGTCCTTTTCCAATATCGAATTTTACACACTCAAAATGGATCCGGAGTATTATCGCCAAGGCATGTACCAAGGTTATTGCTGGACTAACCGGTTTATTTTCCCCAACGGCTATTTCTATCCGCATAATGCGGTACCGGTATCTGACCATCTGCTTCATTACCAGGATACTCGTTCCGGGGTTGATGGATTTATCAACTACTTGGGGTATATGGTATTTGAGTTTGTGGGAAGTGAGTTTTAATGATATAATAACTATATAAAGAACTATTAATTTTTAGCAGTATGAGAAATATACAGATTATTTTAGCAACCATGCTGGTTATGGCATTAGTTTCATGTTCCAGCAAAAGTAGCCAATCGGCCAACGCAAATGAAATCTTCAAAGGCTCCTGGTATAACAGCGAAGAGCCGTTCGTAGAAAATGCAGACCCTTATCTCATGTCTTTTAACATTGACCTTCATGCAAAGACAGTCGAGCATGGAAGCGAAATGACCCATGGCGGTTTTTATGTGAACAACGGTTTCTATGAAGCAGGAGGAGACATCACATTAGCCCGATTGGATGGTAACAAAGCATATATAGAATATATTGATCCGGCAGGACTAACCTATTCGGCAACATTAACCTACATTCCTGAAACCCGGCAATTGAAATTTGAAGACGGAGACATCGTAAAGAAAGGTGGTAAGGAAGAGGAAGAGACCCTTTCGATAGCTTATGGAGAATATCATAGAGCAATTCCAGGTGAACTAATATTGGAAGCTTTGTTACCTCACCCCTGGTCTTCACGGAAAGGATTAGGAATTTATGGGAATGTAAGTAAAGTAACCGATAACAAAGGGAATGCCATTGAGTTTGACAAGATTGGAAATATCTTGAAAGAAATTAGCGATGACGGCAAATATACAGAAACCTATGAATACACGGTAGCATATAAAAAATATATGGTAAATGGTTTCGGCCCTTACAACATTACATATGGCGACCATGAAAGAAAAGACTTGCAGGAACACGAATTTGATACGGAAGGATCTGTCGAATACTATTTTGATAACCAAGACAGGATCATTACACATAGAGAACAAGTAAGAATGTCATTTCAGACAACAACATTCACTTATACCGGGAAAAACAAACTACCAGATAATATGAAAAGAGAAGATTATGATGAATCTGGGACTTACACGACTACGGAAGTATACGAGTATCCCGAAGTAGATGAACAGAGGAATTGGCTGAAACGAAAAGTAACCCGAACAATAGAAACCACTGAATATGGAGACGATAACAACAATGTCGCCGAAACCCACACCGATCCTCCCTATATCGAAACACGAACCATCGAATATTTCTAAAACAAAGACTATTATTCTCCTTCTTCCTAAATAACCACCGCGGAACTGCATGATGAAAATATGCAGTTCCGCTTTTTCCATGAACAAATTGCCATGGTAACTTTTCTACTGTAAAATAAAAGCAGGTAGAAAAAGATTCATATCTTTGTCACAAAAGGTATATAAATGGAAGCAACTACAGTTAAAATAAACGAGAATATACGCAAAGTATTACCAAAAGTCCGGCAATATCTTTCCGGTCAACCGGTTCTTCGCGCATGGTTGTTTGGTTCCTATTCCAGAGGCGAAGAAACGACGGATAGCGATATAGATATCCTTGTAC
Source organism: Parabacteroides sp. (assembly GCA_021204335.1). Classification (GTDB taxonomy): domain Bacteria; phylum Bacteroidota; class Bacteroidia; order Bacteroidales; family Tannerellaceae; genus Parabacteroides. The sequence continues at coordinate 5,129 of JAJPZM010000328.1, forward strand.
AATATAAGGATACAGAAAATATATCCCTGTTCACGATCTCCCGCATCATGTGTTCCCTTTCCAAATTATTAAATCGTAAAGTCGATTTAGTGGAAGAGGATGGTCTGCTATCTTTTGCTACCGAAAGTGTTCTTCATGACAGAATATTGATCTATGAGAGAAAGAATTAAAGACAAACAACGATTAGAACATATCCTGGATGCTATTAATATCTTGATAGACAATAAAGGAAAGCATTCCTATGAGGAAGTCGTTAATGATCCCATTATTTTCTATGGTTTCGTAAAACATGTCGAAATTATAGGAGAGGCTGTTTACATGCTGACTAAAGAGTTTAGAGATAACCATCAAGAAGTAGAATGGGAAGTCATAGAAAGTATGCGCCATGTTTTAGTACATGGATATTACAAGATTAAACCAAAGCAACTCTGGAATACCATAGAACAAGATATTCCTGAGCTTAAACCTTTGATTGAGAAATATTATTCAGAATTATCAGATTGAAGAAGTACCTGTTTCGGCATTCCTTTAATAAGCTTACAACTCTTCCGCATACACCAACATCCGGCACCCCTTGCAATCGAACTGCAAGCGGAGCCGGGTGTCTTTATAAACCAGATAATACGGTTCCTTATAAGGCGACTTCTCCTTCTGGTAAGTCGGGCACCAGCCCATGCTATACCGCAGGCAATGCTTCGTAAACATCAGCGGGACATCCTTCTCCGGCTTCAACTCGAAAGCTGCGGCAACCGATTCTACCCCATGATCCTTATAAAAAGACTCTGCCCGACTGTTCGACACATTGCCCAGATACGTCAACTGGCGTTCCGGGAACGGGAGTTCCCTGACTGGTTCAACCTTGCGAGCCAGTTCGCGCTGATAACGGATCATACGGTCAGCCTGTAACTTCTCGGCAGCCTTGCGACGCATATCGGCAAGAAGCGAAGACGGCACAAACCAGTTTTCAGTCAGTTGAACAGATACTTCGGATGCTTCGAAAGGCGTATTCCCCAGCTTGGCAAGCTGCGTGCGAATATTATCCTGCTGGTCGCGGCGTGCCATCTCTTTGTTAAAAGGCTCAGTCAGCATCACGCGGGCACCGGTTTCATCTTCCATCACCAACGTAAAGCCAAAAGGATTGTCGAGGAACTCGATCTTTACAGACAACCTTCGTTCGGCCGAAGGCTTCGCCAACTGCTTTTCAAAGACCTGGTCGAAGTTACGGTAAAGCGGCGTCTTCGGCTTTATATCCGGCATATCCAACGGAAAGACGCGGTTCGCTTCTACCCTGTTGACGCGGAAACCTTCCAACTCGCCACGGCTGTTAAAGAAAACCAGACCGTCGCCATTATTCAGTTGCTTCACTCCGGCAACGGTAAACGAATTACCTTTCAGCTCCTTGACAGTCCCGACAGGTTCGCCCAGCGACTTAGGCGTGTTGAAAGCCGTTATATCCTTGGTACGTTCATGCAGGAAGAAAGGAGTAAATCCCCGGTTAAAACTTTTCTCGGCTACCGGCTCGAAATCATACGTACTTTTGCCTGCCGAGGCGCGGACATATTCCGGTCGGCGTGCCAGGATAGCATCCAGCTTCTTCCGATAATAAGCCGTTATATTCTTTACGTAAGAAACATCTTTTAGGCGCCCTTCGATCTTAAAGGAAGAAGCACCCGCATCGAGCAAAGCTTCCAACTGCTCGGAACGGTTCATATCTTTGAGCGAAAGAAGATGCTTGTCATGCACAATCTCCGTACCGTTCGCATCCACCATCGAATAAGGCAGGCGGCAATATTGCGCACACTCCCCCCGGTTGGCACTGCGTCCGCTCAGGGCGGTACTCAGATAACACAGCCCGCTATAACTAACACACAAAGCCCCATGCACAAACACTTCGAGCGGGACGGACACCGTCTCGGAAATACGCCGTATCTCATTAAGAGACAACTCACGTGCCAGAACAACCTGCGTAAACCCGACAGCTTCGAGAAACTTCACCTTCTCCGGCGTCCGGTTATCGGTCTGGGTACTGGCATGCAGCGGGATAGGCGGCAGGTTCAGGCGGGTAATCCCCATATCCTGCACAATCAGCGCATCGGCGCCGGCCCGATACAAATCCCAAATCAAACGTTCCGCTTCCGGAAGTTCATCTTCCTTTAATATAGTATTCAATGCCACATAAATACGTGCATTATATAAATGAGCATGCTCGCAAAGGGCACGAATATCATCCAGCGAATTGCCGGCAGCAGCTCGAGCTCCGAACTTCGGGGCACCGATATAAACGGCATCGACACCATGATTGATGGCTTCGATGCCGCAGTTTAAATCTTTAGCCGGAGCTAAAAGTTCTATGAGACGGGGTTTTATTGGCATGTTAAAGGCTACCTAAATTCTTTATATCCTCAATATTAAACGAAGTCTCCTGATAAACATAGTAGTTCAGCCAATTGGTGAACAACAGGTTCGCATGTCCCCGCCAGCGTACTACCGGGCCTTGTGCCGGGTCGTTGTTGCGGTAATAGTTGTGGGGAACGGAAATAGGCAACCCTTTATTTAAATCCCTTATATATTCATCGCTCAACGTATAAGGCGAATATTCCGAATGCCCCGTAATATAAAACTCGCGTCCGCCGCGCGACATGACCATATAAACGCCCGATTCCTCGCTCTCGGAAAGCAACGTCAACTCGGGCACCCGACGTATATCCTCGCGGCGTATCTCCGTATGCCGGCTGTGGGGCACATAAAACTCATCATCAAACCCGCGGAAAATCGGCAGAGACGGCTCGCGCAACGTATGGCGGAACACGCCGAACATCTTCGCCGGCAAATCATACTTAGGGATACCATAGAAATGATACAACCCAGCCTGCGCCGCCCAACATATATATAATGTAGAGGTAACATGCGTCCGCGCCCAATCAAAAATCATAGTCACTTCATCCCAATAGCTGACTTCCTCGAACGGCATCTGCTCCACCGGTGCGCCGGTAACGATCATACCGTCATAATAATCGGGTGCAATCTCGTCGAAGTCCTTGTAAAACTCCTGCATGTGTTCGATAGGCGTATTTTTGGGGGTATGCCCCTTGATCTTCATAAAGTCGAGTTCCACCTGCAAAGGCGTGTTGCTGAGCAGACGGATTAAATCGGTCTCCGTAGTAATCTTCAGCGGCATCAGGTTGAGCACGACAACACGCAGCGGGCGTATATCCTGCTCCGACGCACGCAAGGAGTCCATTATAAAGATATGTTCCTTCTTCAGAAGTTTTATAGCGGGTAAATTCTTTTGTAAATTTAATGGCATTGTGATTCCTCTCTTTATTATTTTTAGAAGTACAAAGATAGGAATAAGTTAAGAGTTGACAGTTACTCGAACTAAAAAAGTCTCATATTGCATTTTCGCCCCACCCCGCCTTTACAGCTCATAGGTGGGGCAAATTTGTTTTTAATCGTTTACACTATATCCGTCCCCCAGCACCTTATACAGATAAACCACCGACAGCAGCTCATCCAGTACCGCATTGTTCAGGCTGATCTGCGCATCCAGGTAACCACGCTGTGCATCCAGCACATCGATATAATTGGTTACCCCATTGATATATTGCAATTCCGCCAATTGAAGATACTTTTTAGAAGCAGCTTCCAGCCTTTCCTGCGCAAAACGGATTTCTTTCGCTTTCCGGATCGTGATAATAGCATCGTTCACCTCTTTGAAAGCGCCGATCACGCTTTTCTGGTAGCTATACACTTCCTGCTCGTAGCGAGCTTTGGCAGCTTTCAGCTTTGCTTTATTCTTTCCCATGGCGAAGATCGGCTGGAGCAGGTCGCCGGCAAGGAACCAGGCAGGGCTTTTCAACAGGTCGCCCAGTTCTTCGCTTTCCGCCCCGAAGTTGCCGGTCAGCGAGATCTTAGGGAAAAGGTCGGTATAGGCAACTCCTACTTTGGCATTTACCTCACGCAATTTCAGTTCCGCTTGGCGCATGTCGGGGCGGCGTTCGAGCAGAGCCGACGGCAAACCCACCGGCAAAGCATCCGGCAGATGCTGCTGGCTGAGCGACAGTCCGCGGGGAATATATCCCGGATATTCGCCCAACAGCAGGGAAAGATCGTTTTCCTTGATACGTATCTGGCGTTCCAACGACGGAAGAAGTGTTTCCGTACGTGCCAGTTCGACCAATGCCTGGTTGTAAGAAGTCTCAGATGTCAGTCCCCCATCGTAACGGAGTTTAGCCAGACGGACACCTTCGCGACGGGCATCGAGCGTTTGCTGGACGATCGTCAACCGGCGGTCGAGGGCACATAGCTCGTAGTAGGCGGCGGCCACCTCGGCAACAAGTGTCAATTGCAGGCCGCGGCGTGCTTCGACCGACTGCATATAGGTAGCAATACCCGCCTCGTTCGCCCAACGGAGATTGCCCCACAGGTCGAGCTCCCACGAGAGGGTGAGCTTGGCGCCATATTCGGGATCGGGCTTCGGATTGTCGCCACCATAGTTCAGGCGTTCCTTCTGCCCGTAGATGCGCGCGCCAATCTCCGGGAACTGGTCGGCAAAGGTGATGCGCTTGGCGGCAATCATCTCTTTGATTTTGGCAGCTGCAATCTTCATATCTTTGTTGTTCTCGAGCGCAGTAGTGATAAGACGCTGCAAGGTCGTGTCGGCATAAAGGCTCTCCCAGGGAATACTTTCTAGGAAAGTGTATCGGCTCCTTCTTCCAGCTCAGCCGGCAGGTCAAGCTCGGGACGGGCATACTTCTCTCCCAACTTACAGGAAGAAAGCGATGCCAACGCAACAAGAATAATGGCGATAAAGAGAAACGGCCTTTTCTTCCGGAGAATTTTCTCCTTCGGAACGAGCCGGCTAACACGTTCCAGATTCAATACCTTTTTCATCTTATAGATAAAGACAAAGAAGAACGGTACCAACACAATCCCCACCGTAATAACCACCAACATGCCAAAGAATACACCGGTTCCAAGACTATGGCGCGAAGCCGAACCGGGGCCTGTGGCAATCACCATCGGAAGCATACCCAATACGAATGCCAGCGAAGTCATCAGAATCGGACGGAAACGCATGCGGGCAGCATGAAGCGCGGCTTGAACGACATCTACTCCGGCATCGACCTGCACCTTGGCGAACTCGACAATCAGAATGGCATTCTTCGCCGCCAGACCGATCAGCGTGACAAGGCCGATCTGGAAATAGACATCATTGTGTAGTCCGGTCGCCCAAATCCCCAGATAAGCGCCCAAAGCGGCAACCGGTAAGGATAAAAGAACGGCAATCGGAACAATCCAGCTTTCATACTGTGCCGCCAGGAACAGGAATACAAAGAGGAAGACGAGTGCAAGCACCATGCCTGTCTGCCCGCCGGCTTTCTTCTCCTGGTAAGACAGGCCGCTCCATTCCAGGCCGATATTATCCGGCAGGTGTTCGCGGGCAATGTGTTGCATGGCCGCCATTGCTTCACCGGAGCTATAACCGGGAGCGGCAACGGCACTGATAGCAGCCGTCGAGAACATATTGAATTTCTTAATCGTACCCGGGCCGGTAGTATAACTGGTCGTTCCCAAAGCGGTCAACGGAACCATCGAGCCGTTTTGTGCACGCACAAAGAACAGTCCCAGATTCTCGCGTGTAGCGCGATAAGGGGCTTCCGCCTAAATATATACCTTATATATACGGTTAAACATATTGAAGTCGTTCACATAAACGGAACCGAGGTATGCTTTCATCGTTGAAAAGATATCCGTTAAGGGAATACCCAGGAACTTGGCTCGATCGCGGTCGACGTCAAAGTATAACTGGGGGATCTCCGGTTGTAGTGCGGAAGATACGCCGGTCAGTTCAGGCGCTTGCGAGGCGTAGAGCATGAACGTATCGGTAGCACTTACCAGATTTTCCCAACTGGCTTCACCGCGGGCTTCGAGTTGCATTTCCAAACCACCGCTCTCTCCTAGACCGGGTATTACCGGCGGACGATTGAGATAGGCCAATATCTCCGGATAATATTCAAACTCTTTACGGGCAACGGCCATTACATCTTCTACTCCCATATTCGATGATTTGCGTTCTTCCCAAGGTTTCAGTATAACCGTAAGTGTGGAACGGCTTTGCGAAGTACCGACACGTGTACTGCTACCTGTCACGTTCTGTACATAGGCTACGGCCGGTTGTTTTTCCAGAAACTCAATCGCGCGGTCGGTCACCTTACGGGTGCGTTCCAACGTAGCGCCTTCGGGCATTACCAGCTCTACGGTAAAGAAGCCCTGGTCTTCTTCGGGAATGAAGCTGGTGGGAATAACCCGGTTGAGAACGAAGATAAAAACAAGCACCATACCGAAGCCGGCAAGTATCCGTTTCGGATTACCGATTGCCCGGGTCAACAGATGGATATATTTATTGTTTCCTTTATGCAACCAGATATTAATCTTGCGGAACACGATGTTCTTCTTTCCGACAGTCGGACGCAATATCAAGGCACACATAGCGGGACTCAATGTTAATGCCACTACCGTTGAAAGCAATACCGAAACGACAATCGTTGTGGAGAACTGGCGATATAACGCACCTGTAATTCCACTCAGAAAACTCACCGGTACGAACACAGCCGCCAGTACCATCGAAGTAGCGATCAGGGCACCTGACAATTCATGCATCGCTTTATGGATCGCTTCGCGGGCGGTAAGCCGCTCCTCATGCATGATACGCTCCACATTCTCCACAACAACAATAGCATCATCCACCACGATACCAATCGCCAGAATCAGTCCGAGCAATGTCAGCATATTCAGAGAAAAGCCCATGATTAACATAAACCCGAACGTCCCGATTAACGAAATAGGAACAGCAATCGTCGGAATCAACGCAGCACGCCAGTTCTGCAACGACAGGAATACCACCAGTATAACCAGGAACAGAGCCTCGAACAGGGTCTTGTAAACCTCATGGATAGACTGCGAGATATATTCCGTCATATCAAACGGGAACTTATATTCCAGCCCTTCCGGGAAGTTCTGGCTAATCTCTTTCATGGCTTCCTTTACATTGGTTGCCACTTCCAGCGCATTGGCTCCCGGCAGCATGTAAATACCCAAGATCGCTGCGTTCTTTCCATTAATCCCACTCTCCGTAGAATAGGAAGACGCTTCGAGGGATATTCTTGCCACGTCGCGCAAACGGACAATGGAGCCGTCGGGATTGGCGCGGACAACGATGTCTTCAAACTCTTTCACGGTTGATAAACGTCCGCGGGCCGTGATCGGCAAAGTTATATCTACGTCGATAACCGGTTGCTTACCCAGCTCCCCGGCTGCCGACTCGCTGTTCTGCTCTTTCAGGGCAGCCTGAATATCCTTTACCGTCAACCCCATATTGGCCAGGCGGTCGGGATATACCCATATCTGCATACCATAATAACGGCTACCGATATTGGAGACACGCCCCACGCCCGGAATACGACGCAGTACGTCGAGCACGTTAATAGTAGCAAAGTTACTCAGATAGATTTCATCGAAACGCGGGTCGTCCGAACTCAAACTCAATGTCATCAGCTGGCTGGCCGATTGCTTCTCCACTGTAATACTATTCTGTACAACATCAGACGGCAGGCGTGCTTCGGCAAGCTTTACCCTATTCTGTATCTCTACGGCAGCCAGGTCGGCATCGGCCGAGACATCGAAAGTAACCGTAACGGTCAAACTTCCCGAGTTCGTACTGCTGCTCTGCATATAGATCATGCCTGGAGTACCATTCAACTCCTGTTCGATCGGTGTAGCAACAGCCTGCGACACCGTCAACGCACTGGCACCCGGATAAGAGGCACTGATCTTCACAACCGGCGGCGTGATCTGCGGATACTGATCCACCGGCAATAACATCAATCCGATAATTCCGACAATAACAATCAATAAAGAAAGTACAGTCGAAAATACGGGACGGTCTATAAAGAATCCCGGCTTCATTCTCCTGCCTCCTCTCTGTATGCTTCGATCGCTTTGTCATCTCCCGCCTGCACCGGACGAACCAACATGCCGGGTACTAACTTATGATAGCCTTCGATAACGACAGATTCGTTCTCACCCAAACCGCGTTCGATAACGATATTGTTTCCAATCTCCGGGCCGGTCTGCACAAAGCGTTTCTCTGCCACATTATCGCGGCGGATAATATAGATAAAGACACCTCCCTGTTCAATCGAAATAGCTTTTCGGGGAACAACGATGGCGCGTTCACGTACATCCAATAAAAGTTTGACGCGGGTAAACTGTTCCGGCAGCAACTTCTGGTTGGGATTGGCCAATTCGGCACGTACCCCAAAGGTTCCGGTTTGAGGATCGACAATCGGATCGGCAAAGTCTACCACTCCTTTTACCGGGTATTCGGAATTATCCGCCAGTGTGACAGATACGGTCGGCTGCCAGGAACGGGTGGTGTCCTGCGTACCGAATTTGATATTACGGCGTTCAGCACGCAGATAATCGAGTGCCGTCATTTTAAAGTCGACCAATACGGTATCGCTTTTCACGACAGCCGCCAGCTTGGAGTTGACGCCCGGTCCCACAAGGGCACCGACATCAACAAAACGTTCGCTGATATAACCGGCAATAGGGGAAGTAACGGTTGTATAATCCAATTCGAGTTGTACCTGGTCGAGGTCAGCTTTACTCATGGAAATATCTGCTTCCGCATTATCCAGCGAAGCCAATGCATTATCCAGATCCAACAGGCTGGCTGCATGCTATTCGTACAAGGGCTGCAAACGCTCCACATCTCGTTTAGCTTTTGCCGCCTGGGCTTCGTTCTTTTTGAGTTGTGCCTTTGCTTTCTCCACCTTGGCTTTATAAAGTGCAGAGTTAATAATGAATAGAGGTTCGTTTTGCTTTACCTCTTTACCTTCTACAAATAGCATCTTTTCCAGATAACCTTCTACTCGCGCATGTATCTCTACATAACTTGCAGCACGGATACGGCCAACGTATTCACCAAAGATTTGCACATCTTCTTTTTTAGGCTTGTCTACAATAACGAGAGGACGTAAGGGCTCGTCTTTCTTTCGGCATCCAGTAACCAACATTAGCAGGGCAAATAATATAATCCCGCCTTTTACCAATCTTTCTCCTACCATTCTTCAATATCTATAAATGACCTTTAAATATTCTATTCTTCTATCTCTATATAGTAAGAATGAAATAACCGTACCATTGTTCAGTACAGAGCGTTAAAAAACATTACATCTCTAACAATTAAAGAGATATATCATATCAACAATAATCAAAACGATTCGGGAAGAAAGGGCGTTTGTGGAATTATTCCACAGATTTATGTGTCAATTCTCTACATAAACACAATTCCCCCACCCCATATAAAACAAAAAAGGAACCAATCTTACGACTGATTCCTTTTCTAAAACGGCGGCTATCTACTCTCCCACTTTTACGCAGTACCATCGACGTGGTT
>JAJPZM010000487.1 GCA_021204335.1 Parabacteroides sp.
TTCATATGATGTTCAATAAATCAACGGACATCATGCGGATAATCATTTTATTTTAAAAATGAGCTGATTATCCCCTGGCTTCGAAAAGTCCTGGAATAATTTATTTACAAAGATGCCGCCGCTTTACTGAATACATTATTGAATGCCTGATTAACCAACGGTTGATTGGTCTTCGACCGGAACGGAAAAGGTATCTGATGAGAATACTGGAAAGGAAAATCTATTTCTTCCAATACCTTGTCGGATACTTTACCCAGTGCCTTGATAATTCCTTCGGTCGGCATCACGACATCTTTTTTCAAGGAGATAGCCCGGATGCGGTTGCATGCTTTATCGAAAAACGATTCGCGGTATTCCTGTAATACATCCGACCGTATCATCGCTTTAAAAGCCTGTTCCAGAAAATCATTTTTGAATGAAGTCGGCAACGAGCGGCTTTCCAGAAAATCCTGACGGTAATAACGTTGCAGGCTGTCGAATGCTTCCTGGTCCATGATATCGCGCGCATTCCCGTTCATCTGGCTGAAGATGGAGCCTCCGCAAAACATAAACAGACGGGTATCGTTGAACATTTCCGCCGGATTACTGAGTAGCAGGACCTGCGACAGCAACGCACCGATCGAATAAGCAAACAGATTGATCGAAGTGTCTTCCTTGAATAACGGATGATTCCCGTTCTTTATCTCATATACTAACTGCCAGAGGTTATAAACCGACTCGCGTCCGGATGCATAAAAACGCAAAGGGTTTACAGACAACCGACTGCTAAGTGTTGTATTGGCAAAAGTAGAATTTGCCAGGTCGTTGATTTCTTTCTTTCGCCGGCCTACCCAGGGCAATACGGTTCGCGGATTGCACCAGCTGCCCGGCGTGCGGTTCATGTGGAAAGCGATCGGAAAAAGGATAACCGGCTTTCCGGTGGAGTTTGCCAGATATTCCGCCCAGGTTAGATACTTTTCCCATGTCCGTTCATTCAATCCGTGAAGAAGGATGATTGCCTTGTCGCGTTTTTCCTTGCCCGAAGGAGCAAAAATGGTATAATTGAATGATTTGTTTTCCTGAATATGATCGTCGGTGACGGAACAAAATTCAGTTGCAGCAAGCTCCTTTTGGAATTCGTCTATCTCGCTAGCGCCTGTTGTCTGCGTGAAGCGAAAAGGGATTATATCCAAATGACTCTCCTCCAGGCGTGCCTATTTATTGTATGAGAAGAGACTGTTTAGCTGTTGTGTACGAAGTGAGATATCCATAACAATCATTTTTTTATTGCAAACAAACATTATTAAAACAAACCTTGCAAATAAATGGTTCGGACGAACACAGGAAGGGGCATAAAGTTAAATACAGGGGTAAATTTCTTGTATATGGGGTGAATGTTTCGGTATTTACTGTTACATTTGTCAATAAATAAGAGGCAAAAAGTATGGGAATGTTTAGTAATAAAATCCCCGGTTATATTTACGAAAAGTCGAACATCATTCGGCTGATACTGCTGACAGCATTTTTCGCTTTGGTATTTATTAATATTTATAAGCCGTTCAGTTCGTCCAGCTGGTATAAGGTGTCGGAATTTAAGTTTTTTGTTTTCTCTAGTCTGATCATTCTTACCGGTGTGCTGGTAGTGGTGATCAGCCGGATTGTGATGTATTATTGGGGCAGGAAACATGGAGTTACAGTCGGCGGTTATTCTCTTTGGATTATTTTAGAGATATTCTTTATGGCATTGTTTTATACGATCTATACAGTGCTTCTGAATCCGGAACGCGAATATCTGAGTGCCTTTAAAGAGTCGGCTATCAATACAAGTCTGGTTTTATTATTGCCTTATTCGGTATTGCATCTTTATTTTTCTTATCAGGAAAAAGAACGGTTGTTGAGGCAGTTGGAAGAAGATAGGGCGGAGACTGCACGCAAATTATCTGTTTTCTCTTTCTATGACGAGAAACACGAATTACGCCTGTCGGTGAAAAGAACGAATCTTTTGTATGTCGAATCGGCGGACAATTACGTCTGTATCTGGTATCTGAATAAAGGCATATTGACTAAATTCATGCTTCGAAATTCTTTGAAAGCAATAGAAGAAAGCCTTGCCGAAACAAATGTATTACGTTGTCACCGCTCATATATGGTCAATTTTGACCAGGTAAAAGTGATCCGCCGCGAGAAAGACGGTATTTATCTGGAGCTAGACATCGAGAATGTAGCTGATATCCCCATCTCAAAAACATATAGCGAGAAAGTAACGAATTGGTTTATGACCTATTCGTCATAAATCTTTGACTTAGTCAACTAAATAAGTTATGACTATCTAATTCATGTATTATTTCAAATAAACAATTATCAACACCGGATTGTCATCTTCTTGCAGATTCTCTAACGCTTTATATTCCAGCAAAGAAGGATCTTTTTTTGCTAATTCAAGAATATCCGATGCTTCCCATAAATTTATTAGGACATCATCTCCTGCCATAATATGTGGATAGAAAGGTAACTTGCTTTCAACATCGTTTGTTATATAACTGCTTTTTACTTTGTAGCAAGTCTTCTCTTTTTTATCAAATACTGCCAGTTGACGACCTTTAATACGGTCTTCATAGTTCCAGGGACCATAGGGTATATAGATGGAACGAGTTGTTTCCACAATATTCGGACGCCAATGAGGGGCAGAAACTTCATTAAATCGATCCCAGTTCCCATCCAAAACTTCAAAACGATACTTTTTCGGTAATCCATATTTGCCCATATCCAATATATAGCGAGGAATCAATTTCTCTTTCGTAATAGTAAATATGGTGTCATTATAAAATTCTTTCAAACAAGTACTTTCTTTAAACTGATATAAATAGCGGTCATAAAAATCGGTGTTATAGAAAGTCATTCCACTTGGCACTGTGAACTGGTCATATTGAGGGAAAGTGTTCACTTGCTGACCTTTCTCGTCTGAAAGAATAATCCGGTTTGGCTTTTTACCATTTCCATTATATATAAAAGAAGCATAAAGGTGGTTTTCCAGCATCTCAAATTGCCACACCATCGGAAATTTACATTCTCTTAAATATTTACCATCCGTTGTAAACACCAATACATTCCCATTAGAGAGCAAATGTATCTGTTTCTGATCTCTGTCGAAAGCTATATGACGAACTGTCGAATATTCGCCAGGTCCCTGGCCCTTTTGGGAAATAGAGCGAACAAATTTACCGTTGTCTGAAAACTGCAACAATCCCATTTCACAAGAGATATAAATATCATGCCCAATCATTTGTATCGCTCCGGCTTTCACTTTCGAAAGCAAACAATTTTCATTAGTTTCCAAAGGGATAATTTTCACTTCAGCTGCAATATGGCTTAACAACAACTCTTTTTCTGTATTTAAACCAGCTTCAAAAGGAATCTTTACAGGCGAAGTTTGCTGTGCTTCTGCATAGAAATGATAGCCGAACAATAACAATATAAATAAAAACAGATTCTTTGTTGTCATAATATTTTGATTTAAAGTTGTTACTTTTTTCAATATATAAAATACCAGAGGTCCTGTTTTACTCGAAATACAGGTCAAACCATACATATTCTTTCATGTCGAAAGCTTCACTCCATTTTGTCGGAGGGAGTTTGGCGTTGCGGACATCGCAATAGCTTCCGCCGGGTTTCAGTTCTCCATCAATCATTATTTCACAGGGGGGCACCATTTGTATAACCGGCTAAAGGAATTGTATCCGTTGAATTGTAGGGTTGAGTCGGATAGACTTCCATTAAAATGCTATATAAAACATCGTCTACTTCTGCATCTTCCGTTATCTGTTTTTCTCCTTCAATCCTAAATCGGACTTCATGGGCATGAAGCGGCTCGATAGTTATGCTAATAAATGATATAGTATCCGATATTACAAAAGGTTGCTCATTCAATATCTTGTAAGTAACTTTCCCATTTTTGAAATGAGCCATCCGTATTCGGTAACTCTTATTTTGCAGTGCTCCGGATAATTTGATTTTCAAATCTGTAGCCGGTGATTCCGTATATTCATAATGCAGACAAACCGGAGTAGATTGTTTACCGGTGCAGCCTACTATCAACGAGAATATTATTAACAGGCTAAATCGTATCATATTATTTAGCTGTTTTTGCTTGAATGAATCTTCGATCTGTTTCTGAAGTTTCTTTTCTGCTTCGGGAACTTCTGGCAACTGGTCGATTATCGACTTCAGATCTTCTGCTGATATTTTACTTTTCTTACCGTCCGGGGCTATCATGTCTATTCCGTCTAAAGCATCCTCATACATATATTGAAGCAAAGGGCGGTAGATGTGGAATCCCCTCAGGCTCTTTCCGGTCGGGAGATATTCTTTCAGGAATGTTACTTTCACGAACATGGCTCGTGCCCGTTCTTCTTCCGGTGTTTCTGCCGAGTCGTAAGTTGGTCCCCAATTGGGAAACTTCTGCTCGAGGCGGAACAGTAAATCCAGACGGTCCTTATTGGCAAGCCATGCTTTATAGAATAATTTTTCCGACTCGCGAGAACGTCCGTCTTTCCATAGAGTCTCACCGCGGGAAACCAATAACAGGTTTGTCAACGCTTCATTCGGTTGCATCAACAGCTCTGCTTTGTCGAATAACTGGAATGCCCGTTTGCGGTCGTAGGTCTTGCCCAGTGCGGCACCCAGTAAGAGTGTTGATTCCACGTCTGTCGTATCTTTTTGGTAAGCCAGTTCCAAAAGGTCGATGGCATCCATCGCGCGTCCGGCAAGATAACGTGAAGCACCTCCGTATTTCAAGGTCAGGAAAGAAGAATCACCCTCTGCCAGCAAGCCGCTGTATAAAGTATCGGCACTGGGGTATTGTTTATTCATGTAATACCCCAGTGCTTTGTTACGGAGCAAAGAATGATTGCCCGGATTATAGTAGAGAGCCGTATTGCAAATCGCCAATGCGTCCGGGATATTTGTTCCTCCCATACGGAGCAGGCAGTTTATCAAGGCACTTGCCGGTCCGGCATTCTCCCGGTTTACATTATATGCCTGGTAATAACAGATCGTAGCCGCCGGAATGGAATTCATTTTCATATAGCAGTCGGCTATGTTTCGGTAAATAACCGGATTCACGACGGTGGTATCCTGATCGCGAAGCACGTTGAACTGCATCACTGCATTTTCGTAATCACCGATCTGGGCATATAAACGCGCCAGTTGGTAATTGGCATAAAAGTCGGTGCTGTCGTTGTCGAGCACTTTCAGGAAACACTCTTTTGCTACAGATGCTTTCCCTAAGTTTATCGCCACACGAGCCAATGCGCTCAACGCTTCGAAATTGGTCGTATCCATTTGCAGGCAATGCTGATAACACAGGTAAGCTTTCTGATATTCCAATACGCCTTCGTAAGCCTGGCCGATAGCCGACATAGTAACGTAGTTGGCAGAGTCTGCCGCGGTTAGGCTGTCGGCACGGGCTATTACAGGAGCATATTGTTTCCGATTCACCAACTCCTGCAATGAAATTTCCTGTGCCTGTCCCCAAAAAGACAGGACACAGAGAAGAAGTAAAACAGTATATTTGTTCATTATCAGCTTATTTATTGATTACTGTAATCTGAAAGTAACAGGTACGGTATATTTAACATTTACCGTTTGTCCGCGTTGCGTTCCCGGAATCCATTTCGGCATTTCACCGAGGACACGCAATGCTTCTGCATCCAAAGAAGGATCCAGTCCTCTGATCACTTCCAGATCACTGATCGATCCGTCTTTATTCACAATAAACGCACAAGTGACCCGTCCCTGAAGCCCTTTCTCTTGGGCGTCTGTCGGATATTGGATTGTTTTTGCCAGGAACTCGATAAGAGCATTCTGTCCTCCGGGAAACTTCGGCATCTTTTCCACCATTGTAAATACCTGATCGGATGTGTTACCAGACTCTTGCCCATAACCGACAACGATTACTCCCTTGTCATCGATCGGAGCGTCTTTGTCCTTATTTTTCTTATTTGCACCTTCCAACCGGAAAGTAACCAGCACTGTGTATTTAACAGCCACCTCTTTTCCACGCTGCTTTCCCGGTGTCCATCTGGGCATAGACGGTATCACTCTGACGGCTTCCACGTCGAGCGACGGATCGACGCCCCGGATTACCTCCACATCACGTATGGAACCGTCTTTTTCCACAATGAATGAAGCGGTAACCCGTCCTTGAATACCATTCTCCTGTGCGATCACCGGATACTTCACGCTTTGGGCAAGAAACTTTAATAGCTCACCCTGTCCTCCGGGAAATTCCGGCATTACTTCTACTACGGTAAAGATCTGGTCGGATACTATCTGTGGGGTAGTGGGTGGACCGTACGGTTCCTGTGAAGTGCCCGATCTTGGCACAGTACTTTCGGAATATAGTTGCACTTTCAAATTACCCAACACGTCTTTCACTGCAACTTCTTTTGCCTTCATTCCCGGGGAAGAAAATACCAGAACGGCATCTTCCGTTGTTTCCAACACAAAATTCCCTTTGATGTCTGTAATAGTTCCTGTATTCGTTCCTTTTACAAGTACGTTCGCTCCGATGAGCGGTCCGTTGTAATCATCTATCACCTGGCCTTTTATGGTTATATTATCCCCGGAAATATTTGCTTCCTTCATGTCGGCAACGGCATCAGCCGCAATCTTTCCTGTGATACGGGCTACTGCTTCGATGTTGCTCAGCAGCATCAGGAATGCAGCCAGAGGGATAAACACCAGATATTTTGTTCTACCGATCCCATGGGATCTCTTTTTGTTCATCATACTGATTCTATTTTTCAGATGTAAAACATTAAAGCTGTTATATAATGTAGCTCCTGCCTGGTAATGATGGGCAAGTCCCAGCAAGTGATATTGGTAGCTTTTGCAGTCGTATCCGGATTGGATAACGGTATTGTCTGCCAAATATTCCAGGTTATGCCTGACTTCGCGTTTCAGCAGCCACGCAAAAGGATTCACCCAACACACAACGGTAATCAGCTCGCAAATCATCACATCTACCGAATGCCATTGGTACACATGAGTACATTCGTGAGTGAGTATCTCGTCTATTTCTTTTTCCGAATGGCTTTCCGGATGTATGAATATCATTTGGAAGAACGAGAAAGGACCGGCAGGTTTATCCAGTTGGTAAACTTGTACGCCATGTAGAACGGTCCGTTTACTGCGGTAGGCCAGTAGCAGGATACTGCTCAACTGCACCAGAAAACGGGTGAATAAAAGAACCACGATACCCCAGTAAAGGAATGTGCCTGTCGAAAGCATAACAGCTTTCCAGTCTGTCGGGGCAGCCACGTCGGGCGTCACGATCATCTCCGGAAGCATAGCCGAGTATATTTGTATCACTTCCGTCATCGGCTCCTGCTCTTTCACCCACTCCTGGATATTCAGCAAAGGATAAAGCAATGCAAGCCCGAAGAAAGTAAGCAAGGCGGTACGGCGCAACTTAAAGAATGTATCTTTGTAGAAGAGCAGGCGGTAGAAGGCGTAAAAGAGTACAAAGGCTACGTTCACCTTCAAGAAGTAGGCAAATTCCGGTGTCATGGTAATAAGATGTTAAAAGAGTTATTCTTTTCCTTTTTCTATCAGATCGATGATATCTTTTAAATCATCTGCCGAGATCTTCTGATCTTTGGCAAAGAAAGAAACCATTTCTTTGTAAGAGTCTTCAAAGTAGTTACGGACAACGTCGCTCATAAAGGTACGTTTGTATTCACTCTCCGGGATCAGCGGAGTGTATTCGTAGGTATTACCGTAACGTTTGTTCTTTATGTACTTTTTACGTTCCAAATTCTTCACGACGGAAGCCAGCGTCGTGTAAGGCGGTTTTGGGTCCGGATACTTCGCCAGTATGTCTTTAACGAAACAAGGACCAAGTTGCCAAATAAAGCGCATTGCTTCTTCTTCCTGTGTTGTTAATTTTTCCATGATTCCTATTTATTTACGATTATATCGCAAAGCTACGATTTAGTCGTAAACAAGCAATAGGTAAAGAGTTAATAAGTACTAAACAGCTTTTGGGAAATGCACAAAAAAACGTCACTGAAAGGAACTGTCTGTTTATTTTTACTATTTTTGTCTATCGACGATCATTAAAAAGTAGTCATTATGAGTAAAAACCTGATTCATGAGAAGTTTATAAATGCGATCAGAGAGAAGATTCCCCACAAAGCTATCTTAACAAACACATTGATTGATTTATTGTGTATAGAGCGGGAAGCAGTCTACCGCCGTATGCGTGGAGATGTAGCTTTTACTTTTGAGGAGATAGCAGCAATCTCTAACAAATTGGGTATCTCGCTGGATAATCTTATCGGAGCGCGTTCAGTGAAAAGCCGCCCCTACCAGTTGTGCCTGGTTGAGTATATCGATCCGATTGAAGACGATTACAAAATGTGGGACATGTATAACGACCGGTTGCGCGAAGTCAGGCAAGATCCGGACTCTTGCAGCGTGGAGTGTATGAGCCTGTTGCCGGCTGTTTTTGTATTGGATTACAGCTACATTTTCCGTTTCTATCTGTTCAAATGGTACAACCAGTATGGATATATGGAGCATACGGCCCATTATCGCGAGATTGAACCTTCCGAGAAATTATTGCAGGTCCAGCGGGTTACGGCCAACGAATCGAAACATATCAAGAGTACTATTTATGTATTGGATCCTTTGATTTTCCAATACATAGTGAACGATATCTGCTATTACAGCAGTGTCCATCTGATCGATAAGGAAGACGTGAAAATGTTAAAACAAGACCTGCTTCGTTTTCTCTCCGAACTTGAAAACATGGCTGCCCGGGGCACTTACCGCGAGACCGGAAATGCGATCCAGTTTTACATTTCCAATATTAATTTTGATGCCAGCTACAGTTATCTGGAAACGAGGAAAGTGCATATCAGCATTATCCGGGCATTTATCCTGAATGCTGTTATGTCTATGGACGATAAGGCTTATGAAATATTCCACAACTGGTTGCAGTCGCTGCTGAAATCGTCGACCATGATCTCCGTAAGCGGGGAAAAGCAGCGGATATTGTTTTTTGAAAAACAAAGAATGATCATAGATAGTCTGTAACCTGAATAAAAAATGATTACTTTTATCCGTTCGATAAAATCTAACGGAAATGTATTCTAATAATCATGTCATTTATCCGAAAGAACATATACGTTATGCTGTTCTTTCCTTTTTTCTTGCTCAGGGACTTTGCTTTTCTACCTGGGCAAGCCGTATTCCCGATATAAAAGATATTTTTACAGTGAACGATGCTCTCTATTGGGGTATGGTGCTGTTCATGATCCCTGTCGGGAAGTTCATCGCTATTCCGCTGGCGGGTTATCTGGTGTCGAAACTGGGAAGCCGGGTCATGGTGCAGATAAGTATTATGGGGTATGCCCTTTCGCTGTTTGCTATTGGGGCAGCTGCGAATATCTATATGTTGGGCGTATGCCTTTTCTCTTTCGGAGTGTTCTGGAACTTATGCGATATCTCGCTGAATACGCAGGGGATCGGGATCGAACGTTTTTATGGGCGTACGATCATGGCTTCCTTTCATGGGGGGGATGGAGCCTGGCTGCCTGTATGGGTGCGTTGATCGGTTTTATTATGATTGTTTCGGGTATCGCCCCTTTCTGGCATTTTACGATGGTCGCAGCAATCATTCTTCTTATAACAATGGTCGGCAGGAAGTATCTTCAGGAGGATACGGCTCAGGCGGAGGCAGGGGAAGAAGTTGCCAAAGAAGATAAATCGGAAAAATGGAAATATATCAGGCGTCCGGAGATGTTGCTTATCAAGCTCGGTCTGGCCGGTCTGTTTGCGCTGGTCGTGGAAAGCGCCATGTTCGATTGGAGCGGGGTTTATTTTTGAATCGGTGTTACAGGTGCCGAAATCGTTGCAGATCGGATTTCTGGTATTTATGGTGATGATGACCGTAGGGCGTTTTCTCGCCAACTATGCCTACCGGATATTGGGTAAGCAACGGGTGTTGCAATTGTCGGGTGCATTTATTTTATCGGCTTCTTTGTTTCTGCCTTATTGGGTAGCACGTTCGGTTCGATGGCGTTGAAGGTGGTGGTCAATTCCTTGGGATTTATGTTGGTGGGGCTGGGTATTTCCAGTATGGTTCCGACTATTTACAGCCTGGTCGGCGCCAAATCGAAAACGCCGGTAGGCATCGCGCTCACGATCCTGTCGAGCATCAGTTTCATAGGCTCGTTGATAGCACCGTTGCTGATCGGTGCCATCTCGCAAGCGTTCAATATGGAATATGCCTATATGGTAGTCGGTCTTTTAGGACTTTGCATCCTGCTGATGACAACATTCAGCAAAGCGTTTAAGTGAATCAGATCTCCGGGAATCTCTGTTCTGCCGTTTCCATGCGGCGGATGACATCTTCTTTGGTTCCGCTGAAAGGTCCGGAAGCCTCGATCTTGAGAGTCGACATGGCGGCGGCAAAACGTCCCGATTCTTCTATGCCGGCTCCTTTGGCGCGCTGGTAGAGGTAACCGGTCATATAGGTGTCGCCGCATCCGGTGGCATCGACTATTTCTCGTGGTTTATAGGCCGGTATTTTATGAAATGTTTTACCGTCATAAATAACAGATCCCAGGCTGCCCAGGGTGATCAGCACTTCTTTTACTCCCCAGTCGTATAGCTGCCGGGCGGCACTGACGGTGTCCGCGTAGCCGGTCAGTACTTCCATTTCATGTTCGTTGGCTTTTAGGAAATGGATATATTTCAAAGCTTCTTCCTTTCCTTCCCAATCGATGGCATATACATTATTGTTTCTTACTTCGCGCAGGTAACCTTGCGAATCGGCCGAAACTAACCCCTTGCCAGCCATATATTTTACTACTTCCAGCGAAAAATCATCCGCCAGCAGGCTTCCCAGATGATATATTTTAGCATCCGCCTTTTTCAGGTAATCGATGGAAAAAGGATCGGCTTTCGCCAATACCCGTTGCGTACGGTTGTCCTGGTTTTCTCCATATATGTTTTCGAAATAGACAGAATATTTGCTGGGCATGACAGGCACATCGATCCTTTCCGACCGTAGCTTGTCGACCTCTTTCATTTCAGATTCGGCCAGGGCTGTTATCAGCGTATAGTCTATATCGTTGAAATGTTTGATTGCATGGGAGAAATAAAAAGCAGTCCCCCTGCCATATACACAGTGTTTTTAGGGGCCACAATCTTATCAAGGGTGATGTGACCTATACAGCAAAGATCATGCATAGTTCTATTTTTTAGATAAATGTACAAAAGTAGTCAAAAAAAGCCGATTTTTCTCTCTGATCTCCATTAAATCCGTATCTTAGGCGCAGTTATCAGAATGTAATATCATGGAAACAACTCTACTCGTAATATTGGTCGTCGTCGTGTGGATTAGCTTGTATTCGCATATAACCCGGATGAATGCGCATACGGATTCTCTCCGTAAAGATATTTCCAGCCTCCGGAAGTATATTGAAACCCGGCTGGAAGATTTGAAACGGCAGCAGGTGGTGCCGGATGCTTCTCCTGAAAAAGTGGTGGAAGAAGAAGCGGTTGCTCCTTCGGCTGAAGAAGAAGTTCATATCCCGATTCTGTCGACAGAGTGGCGACCTGAAGAAAAAAAGATCGTTCCTCCGCCAGAAATTAAACCTTTTGGCCCTGTTAAGCAAAAGAAACAGGTTGATTATGAGAAGTATATTGGTGAAAACCTGTTCGGTAAGATCGGTATACTGGTGCTGGTGGTCGGCATGGGGTTGTTTGTTAAATATGCGATCGACAACAACTGGATCAATGAAGTTTTCCGTACTGTCCTGGGCTTTGTGGTGGGAGCGGGGCTACTGGTATTGTCGCAAAAACTCAGAAAAGGATATCGTACGTTCAGTTCCCTGCTGGCGGGCGGCGGTTTTTGCCATTTTCTATGTAACGGTGTCGATGGCTTATCATTATTACGGCTTATTCAGTCAGACGGCAGCTTTTATCCTGCTTGTGGTGCTGACGGTGTTGATGTCTTTTCTTTCTGTCTTTTACGATCGCAGGGAGCTGGCTATCATTACACTGGCGGGCGGTTTTATCTCTCCTTTCCTGGTTAGCAACGGGATGGGGAGTTATCTGGTATTGTTTACTTACCTGACTATCCTGAATGCCGGTATGTTCGGATTGTCGTTGTATAAGAAATGGGGCGAACTGCCCGTTATCTGTTTTGTGGCAACTTATGTTATTATGCTGGGTTATACGCTTGTTGCCGATCTAGATGTGGCACAGAGTGTTCAATTGATTCATTTGTTGTTTTTTGCGACTTTGTTTTATTTGATATTCCTGTTGCCCGTAGTCTCGGTGGTGCGTACCGACGACCGGAAGATCAACAGGTTGCTGGTGATGGTCGTGGTGTTGAATAACTTCCTATATCTCTATTTCGCATTGTGGTATCTGAAAGATCTGCAGTTATCCTATAATATCAAAGGCGCGTTCAGCCTGTTTATAGCGCTGGTTAATGCGGTGATAGCGTTTGCTATGCGTAAACGGAAAGCGGAGAAAGGTCTTTTGTTTTCGTTTTTGATCGGTATGTTTTTGACTTTTATTTCGATAAGCATACCTATCCAGCTCGACGGTACCTTTATCACGTTGTTGTGGGCGACGGAGATGGTGGTTGTTCTCTGGCTTTTTACCCGTTTCGGCCAACAGGTTTATGCTTATTTTGCGCAAGCGCTTGTTTTCCTGACGATGGTTTCTTTTTTGATGGATGTCGAGAATGCTTTGGGAGATACGTTGTCTCAGCCACTGTTTTTGAACGGGACGTTTGCTACCGGAATTTATACGGGATTGGCTTTCGGGGTGTTTGCCTGGTTGTTGCGGACTGACTATAAGAAGTTCAGCGGAATAGTATTGCTAGGCGGTTACGGGATTTTGTATGTTTCTTTTATTGTCGATTTCTATCGGAATATCCTGCAAAGCCCTTTGTCCTATTGTGTTTGCCTTGCCTTTACTTGCCTGATGCTGTTTTTGTTGCAGGTTGGGTTGAGGAAGTATTATCCGGTGGCATGCTATGCAAGGATATATACAGTCGCAGCCGGGTTTTCGGCCTTTGTATATCTTTGTTTGTCGCGCGAGTCCAACTTTTACGGTTACTTTTCCTTGAACTTATTGCTATGGAGTACATTGGCTGTGCTGGTGCTTCATCTGTTTTTCCTCTCGAAATGGTATTATCACGCTTTTGATTTTAGGCAGAAAAAGGCTGACCGTATGACGTTGTTTATTGCTATCGTATCGACGGTATTATTGGCGGTAGCATCTCATAATTTGTTGTATGTGTTTGATTTGTATGAGGAATCAAGTGCTACGTTATCAATCTCTTTGAGTATTGCCGGTTTTGTAACGATGGGTTTGGGGATGCGGTTGCATCTGAAAATTTTGCGCATGTTTAGCCTGGCTGTCTTTGGTATTGTCTTGCTGAAACTGGTCATTGTCGATTTATGGTTATTGCCAACCGTCGGAAAGATCATCGTCTTTGTGATGCTCGGTGTAATCCTGCTCGTCTTATCTTTCTTGTATCAGAAATTGAAGAAGGTGTTGTTTATGGATAATAAAGAGGAAGCAGGTTGAGGCTGCTTCCTCTAGTAATGATTATTCTTTTTCGTTATTTTCATCACTGCTTTTTAATTGTATTACAGCTTTAGCATTTAAAGGTGTAACAACTTTTTTCCCGGTTTCTTCTTCCAGTTTTAATCTGGTATCCCGGGCGATACTTCCACCCCGGCGTGCAACATCAGCGTGTTCATTAAAGGTCTCAGGGTTTTGTGTTTCTGATATTTTTGTTGTCGACAATTCGGCTAACATATTAAGTACGAGCTCTGTGTTAGTCATGTTGTCTCGTAAATTCTCTTTCTTCAATCCTTTGAATTGTTTATATTCTTTGGCCGTTTTATCGGCCCATGTCTGATAAATAATATCTGTGAGTGTGGCGAATTGTACCCCTTCCTGCAAACCATGCCGTTTCCATTCGTCTGTGAGTTCTTTGCGTATCTCTATACTTTTCAGCCGTTGGTTGATCCAGTTATCCGAATAGCCAAGGCGTTTATAATCCAGCATAGCCTGGTTTATCGATAATTCCGGATCTTGAATTTGATCCAGGCGCTCTTTGGCTATTTGTGCGATCCATAGTTTGAATGGCTCAGCCTTAGGTGAGGGGATGCTTTGAATTAAACGGAATAGCTGCTCGGTGGTGGCTACGTCGGTTAAACGCATTTTACCGTCGTTTGCAGCCATTTTCAAACTGTGACAGTTTGTCACGGTTTCATTTCCTTCAGCTTTAAGTCTTTGTTTTAATTTTCTCCAATAAGCATTTGGATCTTTGCTGTCGGTAAGAACGGCAACAACATCGACAATTGAGAAATACCATTCTTCGGTTTCGTCGTCCCAAAGAGTACGAACTTTCTTTTCTTCAAATAGTTTGATTGCATTTGTGTGAGTCATATCGTTATCGGTTTTGTAATGAATTTGACAAAGGTATATTTTATTTACGGATAATTATATTAAATGATTATCCGCATAATGTCCTATTATAAATTCTGGATTTGAAGTCGGAGTTA
>JAJPZM010000141.1 GCA_021204335.1 Parabacteroides sp.
AAGTTGTATTTATTAGTTTGATCGCCTGCCTCTTTTGGGGAAAAGTGTTTAGTCTCAAGGCGCAAAGCCTGGAGAATTTTACATTGCCTACACCCTGGACAGAAGATGCGCTTCAGGCTGAAATCCCTTTATCGGAATATCCGCGTCCGCAGATGGTGCGGACAGAGTGGATGAACCTAAATGGTATATGGAGCTATATGGGAGGCAAAACGCTGCCAAGTCCGATGGATGCCGTAACTCCTCCTGTTTTTTTTCTTCCAAGGCAGAAAAGATTCGTGTCCCGTTTCCGCCGGAAGCGGAATTGTCGGGAATTGCCCGCAAGGGAGACTCCATTTTGTGGTACAGCCGGAGTTTCACTATTCCTAAAGAATGGAAAGGGAAGAATGTCTTGTTGAATTTTGGTGCGGTAGACCGCCATTCGACAATCTTTGTAAATGGAAAGAAGGTCGGGAACCATACGGGTGGCTATGATGCTTTTTCCTTTGACATTACCGATTTTCTGAAATCGGGAGAAAACACCCTTGTTATCGGAGCCTGCGACCCGAACGACGGCAGGGCACCCTCTGGTAAAAACGGTCCGCGTGGCGACTATACCTTTACTTCCGGAATATGGCAGACCGTTTGGTTGGAGCCTGTAGAGAAACAACATATATCCCATATCAAACTCATTCCCGATTTAAAGAATAACCGTCTGGAAGTACTTGTCTCCTCTGCCGGAAATGACGGACTGAAAGTTTCAGCCCTAGCAAAAGACGGAACATCTGACGTTGCGAAAGCGGACGGCACAACCAACAACGTATTTTATTTGCCTGTTAAGCAGCCGCATCTTTGGAGCCCGGACGATCCTTTCCTCTATGATCTGACCTTGCAGTTGAAGGACCGGAAGGGGAAAGTCGTAGATGAGATAGAATCATATTTCGGTATGCGTTCGGTCACTTTGGGAAAGGTGGATGGAGTAACTCGCCCGTTGCTGAATGGTAAATTTGTTTTCCATATCGGTCTGTTGGATCAGGGATATTGGCCCGATGGCGTGTTTACGGCACCGACCGACGAGGCCCTTTTGTATGATATAAAACTGGCTAAGCGTGCAGGATTTAATGTCATTCGCAAACATATAAAAGTGGAGCCGGCCCGTTGGTATTACCATTGCGATAAGGAAGGTCTTATGGTTTGGCAGGATATGCCTAATCTGTGGGAACCCGATGATGCCGATTCGGTGGCTGTACGCAAACAGTTCCGCGATGAACTGAAGGTGATGATCGACCAACATATCAGTTCGCCGTCTATCGTGCTATGGGTACCGTTTAATGAAAACTGGGGCGCTTTTGAAGTCACCGATATTACGGCATGGGTAAAGAATTACGATCCGAGCCGGTTGGTAAATGGCTTGTCAGGATTCAATTATGCTCCCGGTTACCGGCCTGCGTATGGAGATCTCGGTAATGGCGATTTTGTCGACAAGCATCATTATGGTGTGATAGAAGGGAAAGCGGTACCTCGTCCGGAAGAGAAAAGAGCGGCGTCATTGGGAGAATTCGGAGGTAAAGGACTGTTTGTTCGCGGTCATTTATGGCCTGTCCCTAACAATGCGTATGAAATGATGCTGAATAAGGATGTATTGACCGATACCTATATTTTGGTGCTTAATCAAATAGAACAGTTGATTAAATATTCGGGATTGAGTACGGCTATCTATACACAAACTACTGATGTCGAACATGAAATAAATGGTCTGGTTACTTACGATCGCCAGGTTGAAAAGATGGACCTGGAAAAAGTTCGGGAAATCAATCAAGCAGTGATTGAAAGTACGCGGCAAAAGTAAACTATACGGAATCGGGTTCCTTTCGGAAGAATATTTCATGCCGATGTAACCGTAAAAAGTATGGCTACTAATTTGAATTAGTATAGCAACTAATCAGCGGTTGATAACCATCAACCGAATGGCCGACAATTATCAACCGCAAAAAAGAAAAGGATGAGACACTGAAACCATAGGGTTAAGTGTCAGAATATGAACATATTCTTTTGGAATGGCAAGATAAGTACTATTTTGTTGGGAAATAACTAAAACGAATCCCTTTGCAGCGTTTGTTCCTTTTTCTGCATCTCATTTATATATCCGGCTGAATATATACAATGAAATACAGAAAGAGAAACAAACGCTTTTTCATAGTTAAAGTATATATAAATGCTTGGAACTTATTGGGAATACGTTATATTTGTAAATAGAATGCGTAGTTTTTGTTCTTATTTAAGAATATCTTCTTAAACCCGGTAACGGATATGTAGTCTAAGCAATAGAATAAATATATTAATGTAGAGGAGAAACGAATATGAAACCCATGAAATTAACATCTTTAGTGGTGATGCTTCTGGTAGGCTTCAGTGCCGTAGCCCAGGAGGAGTTCTTTGATGATGTGTATTTCTCTTCCAGTAAAGAAAAAAAGAAAGAAAAAACAGAAGAGAAAGTTATACAACCCAAACAGGAACAGGTTACAAAATCATCATCGGCTGTGGTTCTGGCATCGGCATCCGATTCGGAAGGAACGCCTTTTGAAGCAAACCGTGATGTGGATGAATACAATCGCAGGTACACCTCTGTTGACGTTGAAGAACCTTATGATGAGGATTTTGACGAAGATGAAGGTACATACGTTACAGAATTACCCGATAGCGATCAGAAAGTAACAAAGAATAATAAGGAACGCCGTTCCGATACGGAATATACCGAGCGTATTGTCCGTTATCATTCACCGAGTAAGATCACGATTGCTGGTGCAGACCAGGTTGATTTGTATCTGAGTGACGGGTATTATTCTTACGGATATGATACGGATTACTCCGACGGTGATGCCAATGTGAATGTAAATATCAACATGGGTAATGGTTGGGGAGGCTGGTATTCTCCGTGGTACAATAACTGGTACGATCCTTGGTATAGCTACAGTCCGTGGTGGACTTACTCATCCTGGTATGGTCCCCGTTGGGGATTCGGCTGGGGCTGGGGAGGTTTCTACGCCGGTTGGAGTAGTCTATGGTATGGTCCGTCCTGGGGTTGGGGATATTATAGTCCCGGTTACTGGGGAGGATATTATGGTGGCTATTGGGGACATCATCATTATTATCCTAGCTATTACAGGTCATCTGGTCGTACGATGTCCAGCCGTTATACCTTAGGAAGAAATTCTTCCAGCAGATATAATGGAGCAAGTAATGGTCGATATTCGTCAAGTCGTAATTCTTCGACCCGTGCTTCTTCTTTAAGAAGTGAAAGCAATCGTTCTTCCAGCGCAAGAAGTTCGGATCGCTCTTCTTCTTTACGTTCTTCTTCGTCAAATAGAGGAGATGCAACAACAAGAAGCAGTAGCCTGCGTTCGAGTAGAAGTTCTTCTACGGGTTCCAGTCGTGTACAGTCGGAAGCTACAGTACGTACCCGTCCGAGTACAACGACTCGCAGAAGCGAATATAGCGGTTCTAGTACACGTTCTTCCGGTATATCGACTCCGTCAAGAAGTAGTAGTAGTAGCCGTAGTTCATTCAGCAGCGGTAGCTCAGGAGGTAGCAGTCGTTCAAGTGGCGGTGGCGGAGGTGGCCGTTCAGGCGGACGCAGATAAAAAAGGATAAAGAGAGAATAATATAGAATGAGGGCTGGTAGTTTACTTGCCCTCATATATTAATGTATCAGAAATAATAGAAACGATGAAAAGAATAACGTGCTTATTTATATCGGCGTTTTTAATGACCGGTGGTTTTGCGTATTCACAAGGGGAAATGGATGCATTCAAAATGTCGCAGAATGAGTTGAACGGGACAGCCCGCTATCTGGGGATGAGTGGCGCTTTTGGTGCATTGGGTGGTGATATATCGTCTATGTCGACCAATCCAGCCGGGTTAGGGATTTACCGTAGTTCGGAAGTTGTAACTACCATTAGTTTATCATCAATCAAGGCCAATACGGATTGGAACGGTTCGAAGGCTGACGGGAGCAAAACTAAATTTAATTTTGATAATATAGCCTATGTCGGTTATTTCCCGACAGGTAATGATGAAGGTATTGTGGGTTGGAATATCGGTCTTTCCTATAATCGTATAAAAGATTTTAACCGTTCGTATCGGATGAATGGTGCACAGGCTTATTCGGTGGCAGATTATGCGGCAGATTTAAGTTATGGAATTAAAGAAGGTGATCTGATCTATCAGAAAGATAGTTATGACCCTTATAATAATCAGAATCTACCCTGGCTTTCAATTTTAGGATATGAAGCGGGCTTTTTCGACCCTTATAAGGCTGGAGGAGATGAATATCATTCTGCATTTGGGAAGCAGGGTGCTAATGGCTGGGAACCTTATAGTCCGCAAAACGTAAATTTGCAAGTAAATGAAAAAGGATCGATCGGACAGTATAATTTCTCTTTTGCCGCCAATATTTCTGATCGTTTTTTCTTGGGAGCAACAGTTGCCGTAACGGATATGGATTATAGCATAAGAACTGAATATACGGAAGATTTTTCAACGAATAGCCAGTTGATATTGGATAATGGATTGTCGACTGCCGGTACAGGTTATGCTGTTAATGTAGGTGCTATCCTCCGTCCGACCGATTTTTTGCGTGTAGGTGTGGCTTATAATTCTCCTACTTGGTATAAAATGACAGACTATTTTCATGGAACCGCACAAACAATGATTGCCAATATAAAGTGGGATCCTGTGAGTACTCCTGATTATCGGGCTGGCGATTATCATCTTCGTACTCCGGATCGTTGGATATTCAGTGCTGCCGGTGTTGGAAAGAACTTCTTGATCAGTGCCGATTACGAATTGACGAATTACAAACGGATGCGTGTATATGATTTGGATGGCTACGATTATAAAGCCACAGATGATATCAAGGCTGATTTCGGAATGTCGGGAACGCTGAAAGTGGGTGCGGAATATAAGGTGACACCTCAGTTCTCAGTTCGTGCAGGTACATTGTGGAAAACTTCTCCTATGAAATCTCATGTAAAAGACGGCATACCTCCTTTGAATGAAGATGGAGAATATTATACGCAGGCTGTCGGAGTTGTGGGTACTATCCCCAGTTATACGGTCGATAAAGGAACAAACTCTTATTCTTTTGGTTTGGGTTATCGTTTCACTCCGAACTTCTATGCCGATCTGGCGTGTGTATATCGTATTTATAAAGAAGACGTCTACGCTTTCCCAAGTACCTATCAGGCTGGGATAAGTAGTATTAACGAATTGCTGGATAAAGGCATTGTTGTTAAATCTGATCCGGCTTCAATGAAAACTAAAACAACCCAAGTCGCCCTTACATTAGGCTATAAATTCTAAAAATATAGTTTGTTATCAGATGTCCCCTGTTTGTATATAGAACGTACGGGCAGGGGACATTTTTTGAAGAAAAATGACAGAATTACTCGCCCGCACTTCTCTGAAAAATACCATAAAAGTTACTGCACTTTTAAATGTTTGCAGTACCTTTGCGAATATATAAGTGAGTCATGGCTATAATAGATAAACTCATACAAAAGAAATTTATTTCTACGCAAGGATTGTCTGATTGGGAGGAACAGCAACTCCAAATGGCAGTTAGGGAAGGGACAGCAGTGCGTATCCGTAATGGTATATATGCTTCTGTTGATGCCTTGGCCGACACGATGGTTGATATCAACTTGATTGTACCGGAAGGCATTCTTTGTCTTTGGTCTGCTTGGTCTGTGCATGGTTTGACTACGCAGATTCCAAATGCATATTATGTTGCTATTGAACGAAGCAGGAAGGTAACTGTCCCGCAATATCCGGAATTCAAATTGGTATATCAGTCTAGTCAATTTCTTTCTATCGGTGTTTCCCATCAATTAATTCAAGGGTATGACATTACGCTGTTTGATGTGGAACGTTGCGTATGCGATGCAGTGAGATACCGCAAAAAAGTAGGAATGGACGTAATGGCAGAGATTCTGCAAACTTATTTGAAGCGGCCAGGTGTAAATTTGTCTAAATTAATGACTTATGCTGTACAACTCAAAATCAGTTCCACTCTAAATACATATCTTGAAGCATGGCTATGAAAAAATACAGAACTATGGGCAATCGGTAAGAGCCAAATTGCTCAATATTGCCAGGGAGGAAAGGCAACAATATCAACTTTTGTTGACGCGTTATCTGCAAGAGCGTTTGCTGTATCGTCTTTCAATAAGTCGACATCGGAAACATTTTTTTGCTAAAAGGCGGTGCGTTGCTTTATGCTCATGAACGATTTAATGCAAGGCCTACTCTTGATATTGACTTTATGGGAATCTGTATCAGTAACGACAAGGAATATATATGCTCTGTGATGAAAGAAATATGTGAGATTACATACGAGCAAGATGGGGTGTTGTTCCTTGGTGATACATTGCAAATGTCGGATATAACAGTGGAAAACAAATATCCAGGTATACGAATTACGCTAACAGTAACACTTGACTCTGTAAGGCAAGACATAACTATGGATATCGGCTTTGGCGACATTGTTACACCATTCCCGGTCGAACTAGATTATCCTATGCTGATTGACGAATTTCCAGAAACTTCATTGATGGCATATTCTCTGGAAACGGTGGTCGCTGAGAAATTTCAAACGATGATAGTACGGGCTACTTCCAATAGCCGTATGAAAGATTTCTACGACCTGTATACAATTTTGAAGAACTATCAGTTCAATACGGTCCTATTGCAAGAAGCTATTCAAAACACTTTTACCAATCGGAAAACGGAATATGATCCGGATAACATTGTCTTTACAGATGATTTCAGTACAAACAATGATTTGTCTATGCGGTGGACTGCATTCATGAAAAAGTTGAAAGTTGATACATCCCTTACGTTTATTGAAGTGATGCACTATATTCAAAAACGATTAAAGCCATATTGGGAGAATTTGGCTGGAAATAAGGATTAAATATAGTTTGTTATCAAATGTCCCCTGTTTGTACATAAAACGTACGGGCAGGGGACATTTTTGTATAAAAATAACAGAAATATTTGCCCGTTTAAAATACTTTTTGTTCCTTTGCTTTCGAAATAATAATTGTCTAACATTTAAAACCTCGTTGCCTATAGCATAAACATTACTCAAAGAAACTATAAAACATAGAAGTAATGAAGACTTTAAAAACGATGACCGACGAAGAACTGGTCGTCCTTTATGCGCAAGGTAATAATGCTGCGTTTGATGTATTGTTGAATCGTCATAAAAGCAGTATCCATTCTTATATATACTTTATGGTCCGCAATAAAGAGTTGACAGAAGATATCTTTCAAGAGACTTTTGTTAAAGTAATTATGACTATTAAACAGGGTCGTTATACTGAAAACGGCAAGTTTAAAGCATGGATTACTCGTATTGCACACAATCTGATTATCGACAACTTCCGTCAGGAACGTAGCGAAAATACGGTATCCAATGACGAAGTGGAAGTCGACCTGTTCAATAATATCAAACTTTGTGATGGTACGATTGAAGATAATATCGTGTGTCACCAGGTATTGTCGGATGTCAGGAAACTGGTGAAACATCTGCCCGACAGCCAGCGCGAAGTCTTGGAAATGCGTTATTACCAGGATTTGAGCTTTAAAGAAATAGCCGATATTACCGGCGTCAGCATCAATACCGCTTTGGGACGCATGCGCTATGCTATCCTGAACATGCGCCGTATGGCTGACGAAAACAGTATCGAACTGTCGTTGGCATAACCCGGTAAAAATATTATGCTATTCATGCAATAAGTAGCAAACGCTCCCGTTTTATTATCAAACGAATAAAATGGAGAGCCTATGAAGAGATTTTCTACTCACTGTATGGATGAATTGGAAGATAAAACAAAAAAGAACCGGAACGAGAAGAAAAGCAAACCAAGCAGGCAAACGCTTGATTTCCTGTCTCAATTTGCAAGGAGCTACCGCGTAGAACCTGCATTGCAGTCGGAGTTTTGTGGTCATGTGATGAACTAAAGAAATTGAAGGAAAGAGGACGCTTTGATAGTGTTCTCTTTCTTTTTTTTTGTACCTTTGCCGAAAAGACATTTAATTATGAGACACAAGATAGCTCCTTCTTTGCTGGCTGCCGATTTTCTGAACCTGCAAAAAGAGGTGGAAATGATCAATAACAGTGAGGCCGACTGGTTGCACATGGATATTATGGATGGGGTATTTGTTCCGAATATCTCTTTCGGTTTTCCGGTGCTTGAAGCCGTTAAACCCATTCTGAAGAAACCGATGGATGTGCATTTGATGATTGTCGAACCGCAGAAGTTCGTTAAAGAAGTGGCTGCTGCCGGTGCTTATATGATGAATGTGCATTATGAAGCCTCTACTCATTTGCATCGTACGGTAGGCGCTATAAAGGAAGCCGGCATGAAAGCGGCTGTTACCCTGAATCCGCATACGCCGATCA
The DNA here is from genome assembly GCA_021204335.1 of Parabacteroides sp. Classification (GTDB taxonomy): domain Bacteria; phylum Bacteroidota; class Bacteroidia; order Bacteroidales; family Tannerellaceae; genus Parabacteroides. Next base: position 8,444 of record JAJPZM010000141.1, read on the forward strand.
GCCTGCTGGAAGATATTATTCAGGATCTGGATATGGTATTGCTGATGTCGGTTAATCCCGGTTTTGGCGGACAGCGTTTTATCGAACATTCGGTCAATAAAACAGCCCGTTTGAAAGAAATGATTCGCGAGAAAGGGCTGGATACGCTGATCGAAGTGGATGGTGGTGTGAATCTGGAAACCGGAAAACGTTTGCTGGAAGCAGGTGCCGATGTGCTGGTTGCCGGTAGCTTTGTGTTCCGTTCCCCCGATCCGATACAAACAATAAAAGAACTGAAAGAAATGTAGATAATTCAGATAACCAACCAAAACCGCCTTTCGTATGATTATAAAAGAAATACAGAAGCGGCCTTTTGCGAGGCCGCTTGCCGTTTGGATAACCGGAATCTTATTGCAATCCTTTTTGGATTGTAGCTTTGCTTCGCTTTTGTTTATTGTAATTCCTTTGTCGGTAATCGTTTTGTCCTGTCTGGTTCCGGGTAGGGAAGAACTTCGGGTCAGCTATGAATCCCGTTGGGTATGGGGTGTGCTGTTTCTGTCGGTATTGCTTTTCTTTTCGATGCAACGGACGGTTTACCGGCAGGATAGGGCGGAAGAACCTCGCACTTCGCTTTTGACAGAGTTTGCCCAAAAAGAACAGGAACGGTTATTGCAACCGTTCGAATGTTTGAATCTCTCCAAAGAAGAAAAGTCGGTTTTGGCTACGATTACTTTAGGCTATCGGGCGGGGATGGATCGTGAAGTAAGAAAACGGTTCTCAGCTACGGGAGTCGCTCATTTGCTGGCGGTAAGCGGTTTTCATGTGGCGATAGTCTGTGGCTTCCTTTCTTTGTTACTCTCTTTTCTTCCGAAGAATGGCTTTTGTAAATGGGTGAAATACTTGTTGTTGCTTGTCTTGTTGTGGACATTTGTTGCCATTACCGAATTGGCGTCGTCGGCTATCCGTGCCGGATTGATGCTGACGTTTTATCTGACCGGGCGGACGATCCGGCGAAAGAGCGACGGCTATAATACGCTGGCTGCTTCCGCCTTCTGCATGCTGGTATTCAATCCGCTTTATTTGTTTGATATCGGTTTTCAGTTGAGCTATCTGGCTGTGTTGTCTATTTTATATCTCCAGCCGCGTTTGCAAAGCTTGGTTCCGGTTCGGAATCCGTTGCTAGCTGTCCCTTGGGGATGGCTTACGTTGACGTTGGCTGCCCAGGCGGGAACTGCGTTGCTTTGTGTGTATTATTTCCGTCAGTTTTCGTTGGTTTTCTTGTGTACGAGTCTGCCGCTGACCCTGCTGGCTACCTTGCTTATTCCCGCAGGACTGCTCTGGATCCTTTTGCCGGCAGGCTTTCCCGGTTACGAACAGCTTCAGTTGCTGGTTGAAAAAATGACACACTCCCTGTTGTGGATTGTCGATTCTTTCAGCCGGGTAACGGGAGCGGACTGGCATCTTCGCACCAATTTGTTTTCGACGGTTCTGGGCTATGGCGTCATTCTTCTTTTTCTGCTGTTCGGGCAAACCCGGCGTCTCCGGTTCGTTTTGCTGGCTTTGCTTCTTCTGCTGTTAATCTTGCTGGAATTGCTTATTGAACGTTTTTTTACTGTGTAGAACGTAAAAAAGTACTACCTTTGTCTTTGTAAATAACGATAATATATGATTACAAAAATCATTCAGGAAGAGAAAATACAGAAAGCCAAGAAATACGTTGAAAAAGGCGAAAGTTTTGTTATTGTAACTCATGTCACTCCGGACGGCGATGCGCTCGGTTCCTCTCTGGGATTGTATCATTTCCTTACAGCTTATGGTAAAGATAATGTAACGGTGGTAGTCCCTAATGAATTTCCGCAGTTTTACAAATGGATGCCGGGGGCGAAAGATATTGTGATACATGAGAAGTATCCCGAATTTGCCGAACAGTTGATCGGGGAAGCCGATGTTATTTTCTGCCTCGACTTCAACGAACCGAAACGTATCGAAAAGCTGGCGCCTGCCGTTCTTGCTGCTGAAGGGCGCAAGGTGCTGATCGATCATCATCTGGATCCGGCTGATTTTTGCCGGGTGGAGATGTCGTACCCGCAAATGTCGTCGACCAGCGAGATGATTTTCCGTTTTATCTGCCGCATGGGTATATTCGACCTAATGAATCAGGAAGCTGCCGCCTGTATTTATACCGGCATGATGACAGATACGGGAGCTTTTACTTATAACTCCAATAAACCGGAAGTTTATGTGATTATCAGTGAACTGATAAAGAAAGGTATAGATAAGGATTTGATTTACCGGAAAGTGTTCCAGGTTTATTCCGAAGCGCGTTTGCGTATGCAGGGGTATGTTTTATACGAAAAGATGAAGACCTATCCGGAAAAGCATGCCGCTTTGATAACGCTTAGCAAGGAAGAACTTGGTCGGTTTAATTATGTAACCGGTGATACCGAAGGTTTTGTCAATATGCCGCTGAATATAGAAGGTGTATCTTTCAGTGTTTTCATCCGCGAGGACAAAGATTATATCAAAGTCTCTCTCCGTTCGGTGGGCGACTTCCCTTGCAACCAGTTTGCTTCCCGGTATTTTAACGGGGGAGGCCATAAGAATGCCTCTGGAGGAGAGTTTCATGGTACGCTGGATGAGGCCATTGCTGTTTTCGAGAAAGGGTTAAAAGAATTTAATCCTAATAAAACAGAAGAAATAGAGAAACTTATCTGAGATATGGCAGATATTAATTACATTTGTCGCTCATTTAATACATTAAAGAATAACAGATGAAGAGAGGTTTTTATTTCCTGATGATTTTGTGTGTTGCCTTTATTGTGGCATCGTGTGATAAAACGAAGTCGTACACCGAGCACTTGAAAGATGAGAGAAAAGCGATCGAAAGATTAATCGATCGTGAAGAATTTAAGGTCATTAAAGATTATCCGTCTGATGGTGTCTTTAAAGAAAATGAATTTGTGAAGTTGGAGAATGATGTGTACATGAATGTGATAGACTCTGGTAATGGAGAACGGGTGGAATATGCTAAAACTAAAGTTTTCTGCCGGTTTATCGCGAATGGAATTTTGAAGTCAGATTCATCATTGTATGTGGATAACTTATCTCCTGAATATAATGGTGTATGGGGATTTCCTACAGAGTTCACATTCGGATCGAATACTTCTTCTTCCGGCTATTATCAATATTCGCCTGACTATTTTGTCGGTGAAGGATTGAATACTCCTTTATACCATGTAGGGAACAGAGCAATTGTCAGATTGATTGTCCCGTTTAAACGAATGGGTACGACATTAGAGAGTAGTTATAGCCCTATCTATTTCAGTAAAGTAAAGTATACGTTCCAAAAATAATAATCTAACTTATGACTCTAATTAAATCTATTTCCGGTATTCGCGGTACGATAGGCGGAGCACCGGAGGACGGATTAAATCCGTTAGCCATTGTGAAGTTTGTAGCAGCTTATGCTACCTTCATCAGAAAAAACACGACAGTTACAACAAACAAAATCGTAGTTGGACGTGATGCCCGCATCTCCGGCCCGATGGTAAAGCAAGTCGTTCTGGGTACGCTTACCGGTATGGGCTTTGATGTGGTCGACATCGATCTGGCTACTACTCCGACTACCGAATTGGCGGTTGCCATGGAAGGTGCATGCGGTGGCATTATTTTGACTGCCAGCCATAATCCGAAACAATGGAATGCGTTGAAGTTGCTGAATGAAAAAGGGGAGTTCCTGAATGCCGCTGAAGGTGCTGAGGTGCTGGAAATTGCCGCTTCTGAAAGCTTTGAATTTGCAGATGTCGACCATTTAGGTAAAGTAATCGTTGACAATACATATAAACAAAAACATATCGAGAGTGTGCTCAATCTCGACCTGGTGGATGTGGAAGCTATAAAGGCTGCAAACTTCCGGGTGGCTATTGATGCGGTAAACTCGGTTGGAGGTATCGTTATACCGGATTTGCTATATGCTTTAGGTGTGAAGGAAATCTTCAAACTGCATTGCGCTCCTCATGGAAACTTCTCTCATAATCCAGAACCTATTCCAGAGAACCTGACAGAGATTTCCGACCTGATGAAGCATGCAAAAGCAGACGTAGGTTTCGTTGTCGATCCGGATGTCGACCGTTTGGCTATTATCTGTGAAGACGGTGAGATGTTTGGTGAAGAATATACATTGGTGGCTGTTGCCGACTATATATTAAGTCACACCCCGGGTAATACGGTAAGTAACCTAAGCTCGAGCCGCGCCCTGCGTGATGTGACCCGCGCCCATGGTTGCGAATATAATGCTGCCGCAGTAGGTGAGGTGAATGTCGTTACCAAGATGAAGGCGACAAATGCCGTTATCGGCGGCGAAGGCAATGGCGGTGTAATCTATCCGGCAAGCCATTACGGACGCGATGCATTGGTAGGTATCGCCCTGTTCCTGACTCATCTGGCAAAGAAAAAGATGAAAGTAAGCGAATTGCGTGCTACTTATCCTCCGTATTTTATTTCTAAACAGAAAGTGCAGTTGACACCGGAGATCGATGTAGATGCCATCCTGGCTAAGGTAAAAGAAAAATTCGCCCAATACGATATTACAGATATCGACGGTGTGAAAATCGACTTCCCTGACAAATGGGTTCACCTTCGCAAGAGTAACACCGAACCGATCATCCGCATCTATTCCGAAGCCCACACAATGGAAGAAGCCGAAGAAATAGGCGGCGAGCTGATTACGGTGATTAATGAGATGTGCAAATAATAATTTATACATAATAAACGAGAAGAGGATGTTCGGTAAGAGCATCCTTTTTTCGTTACCATTCCACCCTGCCAAACCAGCTCTCTCAATATCACTTCAATACCTTGCTTTCATGTTTCATCTTTATTGTAATGGCTTAATAAATAAAATGATACACTGAACCCTGTTGCCTTCAGCCGGATTCAGCAGATCAGCCGAAAAAAAGTCCGGTCTTTTAAACTCAAAAAAGCCTTATTTTGAAATCAAAACAAGGGACTTAACATTTCAAAACACCATACCTTTAAAAATGGGTGCTTATCCGTTTGTCATCCGATGCCTACTCATTGGCCTTTCGATGCCTATTCGTTTTTTATAAGTGGTCGTTTAGGACACTCTGTCGTGTTTTTATTAAAAAAAGGCTAAAACAATTCTTCTTTCAGTATAATTTGCTATGTCTCAGCCAACTGGAGGCACTGACGGCTGACACCTAAAGTTGGAATCGTTCTGTAGAAAGCTGTTTTTGGCTAATTTGATGGGGTACAGCACTATTGTTTTGGTCATCCAGGACACTCATGCAGGCAGGCATGGTACTATAATGCCGGTTTCTTCCCTATATAGTGCCGGCTCGTACCCTAAAGGGTAACACTCGCTACCCTATAGCCCGTTACCCGCTACGTTATAGGATAAAAACCGCGCGGTTTTTATATAAAAAGCGTAAGTCTTTTTATTCCATAAATAGTTTTGGCTGCAAGCAAAACAACCGTTTTATTATAACCACCTGAACTCCTGCTCAAAGTTAGGAGTAAAGACGTTCTTTCCCAAGTTGGCTTTGATTTCTTCGAGTGGCCAGAAGCGTCCGCCGTCCAGTTCTTCTGTGTCTGGTGTAATCTTTCCGTTGTAAACAGTGCGGAATGTATTGACAAGTTCTTTCTCGATGGCCGACTCAAATACGTAGCGAGTAATGAATTGAGGGGTAAAGTCCGTTATGCCCAACTCCTCGCGCACTTCCCTGCGGAGCGCTTCTTCTACCGTTTCGCCATAATCGATATGGCCGCCTACGGCTGTGTCCCATTTGCCGGGTTGGATATCTTTCGTCATGGAACGTTTTTGCAGGTATAATTCTCCGGCATTATTAAAAATATGCAGGTGTACTACCGGATGTAATAGCTTGCTTCCGCTATGACATTCCTTGCGGGTCGTCTTGCCGATCGTTTCTCCCTCCTCGTTTACCAGAGGAAACCATTCTTCTTTCATAAGTCAGTAATTTATTAGCAAATATAGAGAATCTTTGTAGATAAATCTTATCTTTGTAAATAATTCTAAACCTGAAGATATGAAAAAAGAAAAGTTATACAACGAAGAACATTCTAAATCGGTATTAAATGAGCCGATGGCTCAATAT